>CAYRLQ010000241.1:1316-6724 GCA_964425145.1 uncultured Nitrospiraceae bacterium | reverse complement strand
AGGCGGTGGGGTGAAATCTCCGGGAAAACGCCTCTGCGACGCCCAAAAGTCCTAAATCCTCCTGTCCCGCGGGGTGAATCCCTTCCCCCTCTCCTCCCAAGTCCCAAACCCTACACCACTTCCGAATTTCGCAATTGCCTCCCTATCACTACAACTGGCAAGGGGGTGGCGGGCGTGATAGAATAAGCAGCCTATGACCGGAGTCGGCTGAACCGAACGCACGATTATGCTGTTTAACTCTTCCCAATTTGTCCTCTTTTTCACGGCGGTGGTTACGCTCTACTTCGTTTTTCCTCATCGATTCCGGTGGTTTCTCCTGCTGATCGCCAGCTATTTCTTCTACATGTGCTGGGAACCGGGCTATGTCGTCCTGATCCTCATTTCGACTCTGGTGGGCTATTTCGCGGGAATCATGATGGGCCGAACCACGCAGCAGACGCTACGGCGAGGCTACTTGATCCTAAGCCTGTTCGCAAATCTGGGTCTGCTGTGGTTTTTCAAGTACTACAATTTCTTCAGCGGTGCGCTACGCGCCTCGCTCGCGCAGTTGGGCATCGAATCGGCGTTCCCGGTCTCCCATTTCCTGCTACCTATCGGGATTTCATTTTACACGTTCCAGACCTTGAGCTACACGATCGAGGTGTACCGGGGCAATCAGCAACCCGAAAAGCACCTGGGCATCTTCGCGCTGTACGTGGCCTTCTTCCCGCAACTGGTCGCGGGGCCCATCGAACGGGCGCCGCACCTCCTGCCGCAGTTGGTCCGCAAATATCGATTCGACTACGACCGCGTCACCAACGGCCTGAAACTCATCGTTTGGGGGCTGTTCAAGAAGATGGTGATCGCAGACCGGCTCGGCGCATTGGTCGACCCGGTATACAACGACCCGACAGCGCATAACGGCCCGATGCTAACGATGGCGACGGTATTCTTCACATTTCAGATCTACTGCGACTTCTCGGGCTATTCGGACATCGCCATCGGCAGCGCACAGGTATTTGGCATCAAGCTTATGGACAATTTCCAACGGCCGTATTTGTCGAAGTCCATCGCTGAGTTCTGGCGCCGGTGGCATATCTCTCTGTCGAGCTGGTTCCGCGACTACCTCTACATTCCCTTGGGTGGCAACAGGGTCGCGCTACCGCGGTGGTATTTCAATATTTTCGTCGTGTTTCTCCTTAGCGCACTATGGCACGGGGCGAACTGGACGTTTCTCGCCTGGGGATTGCTGCACGCGTTTTACCTGATCACGTCGTCCATACTCCGTCCGCTCCGCGCCAGAGCCGTCACAGTACTGCGCTTGGACCGGACGCCATCCTTACAGCGGTTCCTGCAAGTGGCCACGACATTTGCGCTCGTGTGCATTGCGTGGGTGTTTTTTCGGGCCGATAGCCTGTCCGACACGGCGTATATCCTCTCACACATGTTCAGTGGATGGCACGTGCTCCTGGACAGAGAGGTGTTGCACAACCTCGGGCCATCGCTTAACATGGAACAGCACATTTTCAAGAAAGAATTCCTGCTCTCGGTGGTTCTGATCGGTTTCCTGGAATGCGTCCAACTGATGCAGTGCCGCGGCAGCCTCCGCGAACGGCTCGCTTTGAAACCGGCGTGGGTGCGATTTGGCGTGTATTCGCTGGGCCTTTGGGCCATATTCCTGTTCGGCGTATTTCGTCAGAAAGAGTTCATTTACTTTACGTTTTAGGAGTGCTCAGCCGGCTGCGGCCGGTCAGAAAATGGGGACATTCCCCATTTTCTTAGGATTGGCGAGAATGAAACGCTTTACTCTCAAACTGGGCTTGTTGCTAGGCGTGAACGCGCTCGTGGGACTGGCGGTGCTGACGGTTCTGGACATGGGGCGTTCGTACGAACAGTGGCAACACGATTCTGTGTTGTCCGTCACGCCGCGGAATACAGACTTCGACCTGGTGATGCTGGGCTCGTCGCGGGCTAAGCGGTTGACACGGCTCAAGCCGAACCTCGAGTGCCTCGAGCGTGAACTGGCCGCGAAAGTCCTGGGTATGGGGTCGCCGTTCGGCGGCGGCATTGTGCCGGCGAAACTGTATCTAGGCAATTTTTACGACCGCGGCAATCGGGCGAAGACTGTCCTGTTCTTACTGGACCCGTTCATTCTCTTCTCGCGCGGGCCGAACGAGGGCCACAAGTTGGTGTATTTCGAGCCATTTCGCCTGTCATTCCTGACAAGAATGATTCTAAACGGGTTTGATCACCGCCGCATTGTCACCTATGTCCGAACAAAGTTCTCACTCGCGTGGCTGACCCAAGCCCCATCCGAACTCGGTTACTATCGAAAAGCGCTAACACCCGAAGACCTGGACCCCGAGCGGTTGCGGATGCGGATGGACAGCTTATACCCTGATGGTCTCGATGAGGCGCACTTCAACCGCTATGCCAAGGTGCTGGGCGAGATTCTCGAGATGTGCCAGCGGCATAACACCCGCATGGTCATAGCCTTTCCCACCACCCTGTTGGGCCCTGACCCCGGCAGGCCGAAGGTTCTCGAGCTCCTTGACGAATATGCCAAGCGCTACGACTTCGAGTTCTATGACTTCACTGATGCGGTAACAGACCCGGGGCTGTTTGCGGACTACGATCACCTCAATTCGATGGGCGTCGAGTATTTCGTCTCCAACTCTCTCAAACACGTCCTACACAGTGCACCGCGCACTGTGCACTTGCTATGATCCCGTGTTTGCATGTCCAGGCACGACGGAGAGGACACGGTGAAGAAAAAGGCGGTTCAGTTTGGCGCTGGGAACATTGGTCGAGGGTTCCTGGGGCAGCTCTACTTCGAGTCCGGGTACGAGACGGTCTTTGTAGATGTCGCCGAAGGGATCGTCGATGAGCTGCGAACACGGCACAGGTACCCGTTACGCATCGTCGGTGAGCAATCCTACACCATTACCATCGGCAACGTCACCGCGATTCACGCGGCAGATGTCGATTCGGTCGCGAAGGCACTGGCCCAGGCGGACCTGGCGGCGACGGCGGTAGGAGTGGCTGCATTGCCCAAGGTGGCGCCTTCGGTGGCCGAAGGCATCGCCAGGCGCTTCGAAGACCCCAAGGCCCAGCCACTGAACGTGATAGTGTGCGAAAATATGATCGATGCGGGGCCGTATCTGCGCGAGGCGGTGCGCCGGCATCTGCCGTCTCGCTTTCATGACCTTCTGGAGGACAAGGTTGGGTTCGTCGAGGCGTCCATCGGCCGCATGGTGCCGGCTATGACCGAACAACAGCAGGCTCAAGAGACTCTGCTAGTCTGCGCCGAGCCCTATTGCGAGTTGCCCGTCGACGCCAACGGTTTCAAAGGCCCCATCCCACACCTGGAACACATGGCGCCGCGCGCGAACTTCGCGGGGTATGTCGCACGGAAGCTCTTCGTGCATAACGCCGGGCACGCTGCAACGGCCTATCTGGGCTACCTCAAAGGCCATGAGTACATCTGGCAGGCTATCGGAGACGAGGCGGTGCGGCGCGAGGCCGACGCGGCCATGGCGGAAACCTGCGCGGGGCTTGTGGGCCAACACGGACTCGATCCGGAAGGGCTGAAGGCACATTGGGATGACCTGGTGCGGCGCTTTGAAAACAGGGCGCTGGGCGACCAGGTGGCCCGCGTGGCCAAGGACCCGATCCGCAAACTCGGCCACAGCGACCGGCTCATCGGCGCGGCGCGGATGTGCCTGGCGCAGGGCATCGAGCCTGTGCATGTCGCATTTGCAGCGGCCGCAGCAATTCGGTACGATCCCCCAAACGACCCGGCCGCCCGCGCGCTTCAGGAAATCCTCCGAGAACAAGGCATGCGGGGCATCTTCACACGAGTGTGTCACATTGCGCAAGACTCGCCGCTAGCACGGCTGATTAGCCATGAAACCAAGCGCCTTTACGAAGAAGGCTGGATAAACTGAGGCGTACTATGCATGAAATCAAGATGCCGCAACTCGGACAATCAGTGGAAGAGGCCAGCATTGTAGAGTGGTTGAAGCAGGAAGGTGATCCGATCAAAGAAGGAGAACCCTTGTATAAGGTCCAAACAGACAAGGCGGAAATCGAGGTCGAGTCGACTGCCACCGGCGTGTTGCGTAAGATTCTTATCGAGCCGGACGTACTCGTGCCGGTGCTGACCGTCATCGCCCTGGTAGGCGAGCCTGATGAAGCCTTGCCGGACCTGAGCCAATACCAGGCCGGCGCAGCGCCTGCCGAAGCCGAACCGGAACCGAAGGCAACCGCCGCCGCAGCCACTCCGGCGGCCGCACCGGCCGCTGCGGGCCGATCGTTCGTGTCGCCGCGCGCTCGGACACGCGCTAAGGAGCTCGGTATTGACCCGGCCGCCTTAGCCGGAACGGGCCCGAAAGGGCGCGTTATCGAAGCGGATATCCTCGCATATGCGGACAAGGTGGCAGCGATCAAGATCACCCCAACGGCGCGGCGCCTGGCGGCGGTCAAGGGTGTCGATATTGTCACGCTGTCCGGCACCGGCGCGGGCGGCAAGATCACCAAAGCGGACGTAGAGAAAGCTGTAGCCAAACCTGCGCCCACACGGACCGAGGTCTCCGTCACACCGCAGGGCAAGCGGATTCCGCTGACACCCATGCGCAGCATTATCGCCAAGCGCATGACTGAGAGCAAGTTCATGGCCCCGCACTACTACATCACGGTGGAAACCGACATGTCCGCACTCATCAAGCGCTACCGCAACGGGGGCTTGTCGTTCAAACCCTCGTACACCGACCTGGTCCTGGCGGCGGCGATCAAGGCGCTCCGGGAATACCCGAGCGTCAACGCCACCTGGGACGGCGACGCCGTCATCGAGCTGGCGGACATTAACCTGGGCGTCGCCGTGGCCCTGCCTACCGGGCTGATCGTCCCGGTAGTGAAGCATGCGCAAGACATGTCGCTCGAAGGGATTCACCATGCGTGCCGCGAACTGGCCGAGAAGGCGCGTACGGACAGGCTCATGCCGGACGATTACACTGGAAACACCTTTACGGTCTCAAATCTCGGAGTGTATGGCGTGGACCATTTCACGGCGATCATCAATCAGCCGGACAGCGCGATCCTGGCGGTCGGCCAGATTAACGACCGGCCTGTCGTGATCAACGGTGGGATCGACATCCGTCCCATCATGAAACTAACGCTATCGAGCGATCATCGTGTCATCGACGGCGCAACAGCAGCTCAGTTTATGGGTCGGCTCAAAGAAATCATCGAAACCGCGGATTTGTAGGAGAAAACCATGATCCGGTGCGATGTGGCAGTGATTGGTGCGGGGCCTGGCGGATATGTAGCAGGGATCAGGGCGGCGCAGTTGGGTGCGAAAACGGTCGTAGTCGAGCGCTGGGAACTGGGAGGCGTCTGCCTGAACACCGGCTGCATCCCGACCAAGACGC
>CAYRLQ010000241.1:0-1306 GCA_964425145.1 uncultured Nitrospiraceae bacterium | reverse complement strand
ACGGCCGAGTTGTACCGCAAGCTTCAGCGCGCGGACCGGTTCGGCATTCAGGTCGACAGCGTGCGCCTGGACATGCCGGCCTTGCTGAAACACAAAAACAAGGTCGTCAAAGCAAACAGATCGGGTGTCGCGGCGCTCTTCAAGTCACACGGAATTGAAGTCATTCGGGGAGATGCCCGCGTGACGGCGCCCGGTGTGGTCAAAGTGGACAGCGAGGAGGTGCAGGCCAAGTCCATCATCATCGCCACGGGCGGCGCGCCGGCAGAAATCGCCGGACTCGAAACCAACGGCAAAACGGTCATCGGCAGCACGGAAGCCCTCGAGATGACGGAAGTGCCGGAGCGGGTGGCCGTCGTCGGCGCGGGGGTACTCGGGTCGGAGTTTGCCTGCATCTGGAACGCCTTCGGCGCGAAAGTCACCCTGATCGAAATGATGCCGCACGTGCTCCCGAACGAGGACGCGGAACTTACGAAACGCCTCACTGGAATCTTCAAGAAACGTGGGATCGACGTGCGGACCAACACCCACGTGGCGAAGCTCGACACCACCGATTCCGGGGTGCGGTTGGAGATCGAGGGTCCGAAACAGGATGCTGTCAACGCGGACCTTGTGCTGGTGGGCATCGGACTGAAGTGCAACTCGGAAGTGGTCACGGAAACACCGGGGCTGGGTGTCGCGACTGGCGCACGCGGCAGTATCGTGGTGAACGAGCGCATGGAAACCACCGCGCCCGGCATCTACGCCATCGGGGATGTCATCAACAAGACCTGGACGGCCCATGGCGCATCGGCGGAGGGACGCGTAGCGGCCGCCAACGCCGCCGGTAGGGACGAGAAAATGGATTACCGGGTCGTCCCTACATGCAACTTCACCTCACCCGAGGTCGCCAGCGTTGGCCGGACCGAAAGCCAGGCCCGGGAAGCCGGGATCGACGTGAAGGTGGGCCGGTTTGGGTACCTAGCCAGCGGCCGCGCCCACGCGATAGGAGAAACGGAAGGCCTGGTGAAGATCGTGGGCGACACGGCGACGGACGAGGTGGTAGGCGTGCACATCATGGGCGCGGAAGCCGGCGAACTGATCGCCGCGGCGGCCATGGCCATGGCCATGGAAGCGACCGTCGAGGAAATGGCCCACACGATCCAGGCCCACCCGACCTTGGCAGAAACCCTGAAAGACGCTGCCGAAGACTACTTCGGCATGGGCATTCATACACCCGCACGATGACCACAATACTGTTCGCTTGAGAAAAGTGGTTGCTCACAAGAATCTGTGCAACCAAAGTGTCCAGGGCGGCTCATAACTGCTT
>CAYRLQ010000240.1:0-6776 GCA_964425145.1 uncultured Nitrospiraceae bacterium | reverse complement strand
GCTGAACTTCGGCGAACGCAAAGTCGAAGTAAAGAGGAAAGTCAAGGGTCTCACTAGATGATACATCGGATACGGATTTCCGGGATATTCATCCGGTTCATCCTGTTATCCGGTCAAAAAAATACGTGACCGAACTTACGAAATGGTGTGCTTAGGCACAAGAAAAGGGACGGTCGGAGGTTGCACAACCAGGAATACAGAGGGTGAAGGCCCGTTTTTCGCTGATACTGCCGCTGCTTGTCTTGCCATTGACGCTGCCAGGGTGCTCGGGGAGAGACGCCGGTGGTCCGACAACCAACGGGGCGATGTTGCGCATCGGTAATGGTGCGGAGCCCCAAGACCTGGACCCGCATACGACCACCGGGGTGCCGGAACACCGCATCGCTTCGGCGTTGTTCGAAGGGCTGGTGTCGCTCGATCCCGGCGACCTTCACCCTGTACCGGCGGCGGCGGAAAGCTGGACCATGTCCGAGGACGGGCTGGTGTACACGTTCACGCTTCGGGCGGACGCCGCCTGGTCCAACGGCGACCCGGTCACGGCGCAGGATTTCGTCTACGCGTGGCAGCGGATTCTCACTCCGGGACTCGCCAGCGAATACGCCTACATGCTGCACTGCCTCAAGAGTGCCAAGGCGTTCAACGAGGGCGCGATCAAAGATTTCACTCAGGTTGGTGCCAAGGCCCTGGACAACCGGACGCTCGAGGTCATCCTCGAAAACCCCGCGCCGTACTTCCTGGCAATGCAAATCCACAATGCATGGTATCCCGTGCATCGGCCGACCATCGAGCGCTTCGGCCGGATGGATGAGCGCGGCACCGAGTGGACCCGCGCAGGGAACCACGTCGGCAATGGGCCGTTCATGCTCGAGCGTTGGGCGCCAAGCGAAGTCATCACCGTCGTGAAAAACCCGCATTATTGGGGCGCACCGAGCGTGCGCTTGGCCGGCATCCATTTTTACCCCATCGAAAACCTGCAAACGGAGGAGCGCAGCTTCCGCACAGGCAAGTTGCATGTAACCGAGAGCGTTCCGCTCAGCAAAATCGAGGTGTACCGGCGTAACAGGCCCGAGGTGCTGCATATCGACCCCTACCTGGGCACGTACTACTACCGGTTCAACGTGACCCGGCCGCCCCTCGACGACGTCCGCGTGCGCCGAGCGTTCGCTATGACCATCGACCGGGAGAGATTGGTCAAGAATGTGCTCAAGGGCGGCCAGCAGCCCGCAGGCCAATTCACGCCGCCGAATACCGCCGGCTACACCTGTGCGGCCGGGATCGAGTATAACGTACCTGAAGCGCGCAAGCTCCTGGCCGAGGCGGGCTATCCCAACGGCGAAGGGTTGCCGCAGGCCGAATTGCTCTACAACACGAGCGAGAACCACAAGCTGATCGCCGAGGCGGTGCAGCAAATGTGGAAAGTCAACCTCAATGTGGATGTGGCCCTGGTCAATCAAGACTGGAAAGTCTATCTGGATTCGATGAACAACCTCGACTACCAGATCGCGCGGTCGGGTTGGATTGGCGACTACGTCGACCCAAACAACTTCCTCGAATGTTTCTTGACAGGTGGAGGCAATAACCGCACCGGCTACGCCTCGGAGGAGTACGACGCCCTCATTGCCAAGGCCAACCAGATGCTGGATGCCGAAGCGCGGTTCGCCATCCTCCAGGAAGCGGAACGGCGCCTGCTCGAGGATTGCCCGCTTGCCCCGATTTACTTCTACACGCGCATCTACCTTAAGGCGCCCGAGGTAAAGGGCTGGCAGCCCAACATCCTCGGTTTTATCCCCTTCAAGCAGCTTTACATCGAGCCGGCGGGAACATAAACCACAGCGCAAGGCGTCGCACAACCAAGAACGACAGAAGCTACACGTATGTGTCATACTGTGCGAAGCGAAAGCTCTCAAATTGCCCAGAACTACGAGCAAAAACTGAGCAAAAAGGGACAGCCCTCGCGAGTCTCCGAGCGGGGACTGGCGCCCTTCTTGTCAAAAGTGACTGGTAAGGCATGGCGCAATTTATCTTCAAACGACTCCTACAATTCGTACCGGTCCTGTTCATCATTGCCACGCTGACGTTTTTCTTGATCCGGCTGGCGCCCGGCGGGCCGTTCGACGCGGAAAAGGCCGTGTCGCCGGTGGCGCGCCAGCGCCTCGAAGCGTATTACAACATGAACGCGCCGCTCTACCGCCAATACATCGACTACCTGGCCGGGCTTGTGCACGGCGACCTCGGCCCATCATTCAAAAAGGAAAGCCGCACCGTCAACGAATGGATTGCCCTGCGATTCCCGGTCTCGCTCGAGCTGGGCGCCTATGCGATCCTCGTGGCGCTGTGTCTGGGGCTGGCGGCGGGCGTGTTCGCCTCGCTCAGGCCCAACACGCTGGCCGACTACGCGCCCATGTCGCTGGCCATGGTGGGGATTTGCGTGCCGAATTTCGTCTTGGGCCCGCTGCTGGTGTTGGTCTTCTCGCTCAAGCTGGGCTGGCTCCCCGTATCCGGCTGGAGCGGCCCCGCCGATAGGCTCCTGCCATCGCTTACGCTCGGCGCCGGCTACGCTGCTTACATCGCCCGGCTCACCCGTGGCGGCATGCTCGAGGTACTCGCCCAGGACTTCATCCGAACCGCCCGCGCCAAGGGGCTGTCCGAAACCCGCGTCGTCCTGCGCCACGCGCTGCGCGGCGGGCTCCAGCCCGTGGTGGCATTCCTGGGCCCGGCCATGGCGGGGTTGTTGAGCGGGTCGTTCGTCGTCGAGACGATTTTTCAAGTACCCGGCTTGGGCAGCGAGTTTGTTCAGGCCGCGTTCAATCGTGACTACACGATGATCATGGGCACCGTACTCTTTTACGCGGCGCTGATCATGGCGTTCAACCTGGTCGCCGACGTCGCCCAGGCCTGGCTCGACCCGAGGTTACGCCATGGGTAAAGAAACCGCGGGCACGGAAAAAGGCACGTCACTTTGGAAAGACGCGTGGCGGCGCTTGCGGAAGAACCGGCTGGCCGTCGACGCGGCAGTCGTGCTCGCGTGCATGGTGGTGCTGGCCATCGCGACGCCGTGGATCACGCCCTACTCCTATGAGGCGCAGGACCTCGAACTGGGTGCGGCGAAACCGGGCGCACCGCACTGGCTCGGCACCGACCGCCTCGGTCGAGACCTGCTCACGCGGATTCTCTACGGGGGCCGGGTTTCACTCATGGTCGGATTTGCCGCCACGGCCGTGTCGCTGTTGGTGGGTGTGCTCTACGGCGCGATTGCAGGCTTTCTCGGCGGGCGGATCGATTCGGTCATGATGCGGACCGTCGATATCCTCTATACACTGCCCTTCACGCTGTTCGTGATCATACTGATGGTCTTCTTCGGGCGGAACATCGTGCTGTTGTTCGTGGCCATCGGCGCGGTCCAGTGGCTGACCATGGCACGTATCGTGCGCGCGCAGGTCATGTCGCTCACGCAGAAGGAGTTCGTCGAGGCCACCATCGCCATGGGCCTGACACGCCGTCGGATACTGTTGAAACACCTCATACCCAACGCCCTCGGCCCCATCATCGTCTACACCACGCTGACCATCCCGAACGTCATGCTGATCGAGGCGTTCCTGAGCTTCCTAGGCCTCGGCGTACAACCGCCGATGAGTTCCTGGGGCCTGCTGATCAAAGAAGGCGTCGAAACCATGGAAGAATACCCATGGCTCCTCATCTTTCCCAGTATCGCCCTCTCGATCACACTCTTCTCACTCAACTTCCTCGGCGACGGCCTCCGCGACGCCCTCGACCCCCGCGTTGCCAGGGACTGACTCGGACCTGAGGAGAGAATTTGACATACCGGGCTGCGGAAGGCGTATTGTTACCTGAACTGTTCTTCAGGAGAGTGGCATATGCCAACGACATTCTCAGAAATCGTGGACCATGTCCGCCAACTCGATCCAGAATCGAAGCACGAACTCCTGAGACTTCTCCGACAATGGGTTGTCGAGGAACGGCGCGAAGAGATATTGCGCCATGCCGAGGAGGCCGAAACCGAACATGCACACGGCCGCGCCAAAACCGGCAGTGTCGACGAGCTAATAGCGGACTTGTATGCGGAAGATTAGGAGGCTCGTCTGGACGAATGGGTTCAAACGCGCGTTCAAGAAACGCGTCGTTGGCAAGCCCCACGAAGCCCTGTTTCGGGAAAAACCGGAGATATTTGTCGAGAACCCGTTTGACGCCCGGGTCAAAACCCACAAACTCTCGGGCAGACCCGAGGGCCTTTAGTCATTTGCCGTTGCATATGATTGCCGCGTGATCTTCAAACTCCTTTCCGACGATGAGATTCTGCTCGTCGATGTCGGAACGCACGACGAGGTGTACTGAAGGCTCATCGTACCCCCGTGTCCCGGATCACGTCGGCGTCGAAGTCGTATAGCCCACCCTCCGGGGCACTATTGGCGTAGATGGCGTTGTGCTCGATGTTGGCTGTCCTCACTGCATCCACCGCAATCGTACAAGCCACCCTGAGCTCGTCCGTGAATCGTTTCTGTTGCACCCTAATAACCGGTGATTGTCCCTATTTAGCGACGTATTTAACCTTGGGTCGGTATGGCGCAGCCGCCGCACCGGTCAGGCCGTGGTAGCCGCGTCGTCCGGTTCGGCCGTCTCGAACTCTGTGTGCAAGGCGTTGAGGCGGATGAGCAAGGCGAGCACGGCGGAGAGCAGGGCGCACGCGATGCAGAGGTAGAAGGCGCCCTCGTAGCTGCCGGTCTTGTCGAAGATCTTCCCGGCCGACGTGGGCCCCAGGATAATGCCCACCGCGAACCCCACCATGACCAGGCCCATGATCTTACCGAAGTCGCGTTCCCCAAAGCACCGACCGACCAGGACGGGCAACACAATGGCGTTCGAACCGACCGCGCACCCTTGAAGCAGGGCGAAGACGGCAATGGCGCGGTAATCGGTCCACCCGAGCTTGACGACACAGACCTCGAGGGAAAGGGGGCCTGCGGCAACGAACAGGGCGGCAACGGCCGCGAGGTATTTGGGGCTGAACCGGTCGCACAAGACGCCGGTGGCAAACCGTGCCGGCAAGGTGACGCCGAGGGCAAAGGCCATGAACAGAGCGGCCATCTTCATGGAAAACCCCTGGTGTTCGGCGAAAAGCTGGGTGTTGACGCCGATGGCCGATATCGAGTAGAGCTGCAAGACGTAAATGCCCACGATAAGCCAGAACGCGGCCGATCGGATGGCGCGGGCCCTGGGCACCCCCGCGGGCTGGTGGGCTACGGCGCCGGCTTCGTCGTCCGGGGTGGCGCCATCAGGCGCCTGGCCGACGTCGGCTGGGCGGTTTTTCAGGAACAGCACCAGGGCCGGCAGCACGATGAGGTAGTGGAGGACCGCCACGACGCGATACGCGCTGCGCCAGCCGAACAGCGCGATCAGATAGGCCGTCAGCGGGGGAAGGAGCAGGCCGCCAAGGCCTATGCCCATCATGGTAAGGGCCATGGCACGTCCGCGGTACTTCCTGAACCAAATCGTGACGATGGTTTGGGCGGGTACGAGCGTGGACGCCGCGACGGTCGCGCCGGCGAGCAGGTAGATCGCGTAGAGGTGCCAGAGCGTGGTAAGCATGGACATGAGGAACGCGACCGCCCCGGCGGCGGCCGTGGCCGAGATCAGGACCTTCCGCGCGCCGAATCGCTGCATGCACGTGCCGACGAACGGCGACGCAATACCCACAACGATGGCCCACAGGGCCGTGGCAATGGTCGCCGAGAAGACATCACACTCGAGTTCCTCTATGAGGCGGGGCATATAGACCGAGAACGTATAGAACCCCTGTCCGGCCGTGAAAAACAGCATGAAAAACATCAGGGCGACCATCCACCAACCATAGTAAATGTGGCCACCTTGCCTGGTCTTTGCCATGGGTTCCCCTCAGTTTCCGGCGGATAACCGCCCGCATTTTCCGAACAATTCGACCCAACTGCACCACGCTAGCATCATGGGCGCTCATACGTAAATAGCGAGCCTCCATTCTTTTTTCAACCACGGAGAGCACGGAGACGCGGAGAATCACTTTTCAGTTTTTCCGCTCCGTGTCTCCGTGTCCTCCGTGGTTAGAGAACCCTTCTTTTGATTCCATCTTTCAAGACCGGCACGTTGAAGTTTATCAGCAAACCAACCCGGCATCCAGGCGAGTCGCCCTTTCTTTTTTCAACCACGGAGAGCACGGAGACACGGAGAATCATTTTTCACAGTTTCTCTCCGTGTCTCCGTGTCCTCCGTGGTCCATGTCCAGCGCACGGAGACGCGGAGTTCTGTGCTCAGAAAACTCTTCTCACTCAACTTCCTCGGCGACGGCCTCCGCGACGCCCTTGACCCCCACGTTGCCAAAGATTGATTCGGACCTGAGGAGGGAAGACAAGCCCCTTGAGGAGGTACCGAAAAGGCGATCAAGGCACACCTTTCGACGAGAACAAGGGGGTTCCTGTGTGTCCTGTTATCCTGTCCAATAGCAATCAGTCGATTTCGCGCGCGCGGCGTGGGCGTTTGCGGGCTGTGCCCAACGCGGCGGCGGCGAGTGCCAGTAGCAGGACGTCCCCGGCCGTTTGCCCAAGCCGCCGTGCTGTGGGCGGCATCGATGTCCCCCCGTAGCACCCCTCGCCCTCTCCTTCACCTTCGCCCTCGCCTTCTCCCTCGCCCTCACCTTCGCCCTCGGCCTCACCCTCGCCCTCGCCCTCGCCCTCGCCCTCGCCTTCGCCTTCGCCCTCGCCTTCTCCTTCTCCTTCTCCCTCGCCCTC
>CAYRLQ010000239.1:0-6808 GCA_964425145.1 uncultured Nitrospiraceae bacterium | reverse complement strand
TGGGTCAAATCTCCAACTGTGGCCTAGCTGTGTCAATGCAAATGTATTCCGAGGAGATCGTGGTTAAGTGCGAAGGGGAGCCGTCGAGGCCCGTCTCGTTCAAGTGGCGCGACGAACATTTCCAGATCGAAAGGATATTGAAAAGCTGGCAGGACTGGGGTTTCCCTGCGGGCGCGCCGCGGCGCAAGAACTGGCGCCTGCGCCGGCACCGCAACTATTTCAAGGTGTGTAGCAAGGGCGGCAGGGTGTTCGAGATATACCTGGACCGCAAAGGCCCAGGACGCGCGTGGGTCCTTTATCGCGAGCTTGAAACTTGAACGAAGCACAGGGGACACTATCAACGCGTCCGCCAGTGAGGAATTTCACATGACTCCCATACGGACCGGCGTCATCGGTGTAGGCCACGTGGGCTACCACCACGCGCGCAACTACGCGGCCCTCGAAAACGTGACACTCGCCGGCGTTGTCGACACGGACGAGGCACGCGCCGCCAAGGCGTGCCAGGACTTCGGTGTGCCCCAATTCAACACCGTCGCCGAACTGGCCGAGGCGGGCGTCGATGCTGTATCCGTGGCTGTGCCCACGACCGCGCATCACGCAATCACGCTCGAGTTGCTCGACGCGGGGGTCGACGTGCTGGTCGAAAAGCCCATGGCGGACTCGTCCGAACACGCCGCGGAGATGGCAGCCGCGGCCTCGGCCAAGGACCGTATATTGCAAGTGGGACACATCGAGCGGTTCAACGGCGCGGTCATCGCCCTGTTCCAGGCCATCCGCGAGCCGAAGTTTATCGAGTGCCATCGCCTCAGCCCGTACGCCAGCCGCGGCGATGATGTCAGCGTCGTGCTTGACCTCATGATCCACGATCTCGACATCGTCCTGGGTCTGGACGGCGGCGAGGTTGCTTCCGTGGACGCGGTGGGGGTGCCCGTCTTTTCCCCATTCGAAGACATCGCCAACGTGCGCATACGGTTCGCGTCGGGCTGTGTGGCCAATCTAACCAGCAGCCGTGTGTCGATGGAACGCATGCGCAAAATCCGTATCTTTGAGGCAGACGCATACGTCTCGACGGACTATACCGAGCAAGAAGTGCTGGTCTATCGCAAGAAGCCGGGGCCCATACCCAGGGACATTCCACCTATGGAACGTATCGTGGTCGAGCGCCTGCCGGTTCAGCGCGAGGAGCCACTGAGACGGGAACTGGCGGCATTTGTGACGTGCGTGCAAACTCGGGAACGGCCCGTGGTGGCGGGCGAAGATGGGCTCGCGGCGCTCGAGCTGGCACAGCAGATCATCCAGTTCATAAGGGGATAAGGGGATTAGGGAGATGTTAGGAGATATGGAGATAAGAAAACGGGATATGGGGATATCTCCATATCTCCCACGGGAGCACGCGTGAGGCGGGTTTTCTTTGTAGCCGGTGAATCATCGGGCGACCTACACGGCGCCAATCTCATTCGCGCCCTGCGTCAGGTCGACCCGGCCATCGAGTGCGAGGGGTTGGGTGGCCGCCGTATGGCTGAGGCGGGCATGACGCTGCGACACGACCTGGCCGGCGAGGCCGTCATGGGCTTCAGCGAGGTGTTGAGGGCCTTCGCCGGTATTCGCCGCATTTTCCTCGAAACGGTGGCGCATCTCGAGCGGACCCGGCCCGGCGCCGTGGTGCTCATCGACTATCCGGGCTTCAACATCCGCTTGGGCAGAAAGGCCAAGGCGCTGGGCGTCCCGGTGATTTACTATATCAGCCCGCAGGTCTGGGCCTGGAGGAAGAAACGCATCCACACGATTGCCGAAATAGTTGATAAAATGCTGGTCATACTACCGTTTGAAGAGAAGCTCTACAGGGACATGGGCGTGGACTGCACCTATGTGGGCCACCCCCTGCTCGACCACATCGCCTCGATTCAAACCGCTGGTCATTACGGCGACGGTCTCCTCATCGGCCTTTTGCCGGGAAGCCGCGAACAGGAAATCGTGCGACTGCTCGGCGCTATGCTCGAGACCGCCCGGGGCATCCGCGAGGCGCATCCTGACGCACGCTTCGTCACGCCTTGCGTGGATGAAATTCGTGAACGCCAGGTCCGCACCATCGCCGGCGAGTTCCCTCTCGAGACGGTGGTGGGAAAGACGTACGAGCTCCTGAACGGGGCGCGGTTTTGCCTGGTCGCGTCCGGCACGGCCACACTCGAGACGGCCCTGTTTGGCGTGCCGATGATTATCCTCTACAAGGTTAGTCCATTGAACTATTGGATAGCGCGCCACGTCGTCCATGTCGACCACATTGGCATGGTCAACATACTCGCGGGCCGGAGCATCGTGCCGGAGTTCATACAGCACGACGCCCGCCCCGAAAAAATCCTGCCGCGCGCTCTCGGGCTCATCGACGACACGCCCGCGCGCGAACAAATGCTGCGCGACCTGGCCGAGGTCCGCGCGAAGCTGGGCACGCTGGGCGCCTCAGCCCGCGCCGCCTCACACGTCCTCGCGGCGCTGAAAGGAAAACCCCATGGCTGAGCGATTCTTCCTTATCGACGGGACGGCGTTTGCGTATCGGTCGTTTTTCGCCATCAAGGCCGGCCTGAGCGATTCGAAGGGGCGGCCTACAAATGCTGTGTTCGGCTTCACGCGCATCTTGTTGAAAATTCTCCGCGAGCAGAACCCCAGCCATATCGCCGTGGTCTTCGACACCAAGGGCAAGACCTTCCGCGAGGAAATCTATCCCGAATACAAGGCCAATCGCCCAGAGACGCCGCCGGACCTTGTCGCACAGTTGCCGCTCATCGACGAGGTGGTCAAGGCGCTCGCGATTCCAATCTTGCGCGTCGAAGGGGTCGAGGCGGACGACGTGATGGGCACGCTGGCCCGCTGGGCCGAGGCCGCCGGGATGGATTCCGTGCTCGTCACGGGTGACAAGGACCTGCTGCAACTGGTCACGGACCACATCTCGGTCTATGACACGGCCAAGGGCGACGCGGGACTCTGGTACAACCCTGCCGAGGTGCGCGCACGATTCGGCGTCGATCCGGCGCGCGTCATCGACGCGCTGGGCCTCATGGGTGACACGGCGGACAACGTTCCCGGCGTGCCCGGCATTGGCGAGAAAACCGCGCGCACATTACTCGAGAGGTACGGCACGGTCGAGGGCGTCTACGAGCATCTCGATGAGCTCAAGGGCAAACAGCGCCAGCGCCTGGAGGACAATCGCGACTTGGCCTTCCTCTGTCGGCAACTGGTCACCATCCGGACCGACGTCCAACTCGACATGACCCTCGACGCGTTCCGCCGCAAAAAACTCGACCGGGACAAACTAGCCCAAGTGTTCGCCGATCTCGATTTCGAGTCGCTCCAGAAGGAGTTCCTACCCGATGCGGCGGCCAAAGAAGAACTAACGTACGTATTGGTGCTGACCGAGGAACGACTCGATGCGGCCATCGCTGAAATGCGGGCGGCCGGTGCCTTTGCCGTCGATACGGAAACCACCTCGGCCGATCCCATGCGGGCCTCACTCGTGGGTATCTCGATGAGTTGCCGCGCCCGAAGCGGCTATTACATCCCCATAGGTCATGATCCTGAGGCCCTTGTGCGGCGCAAGCAAGCCGAGGACCTCTTCGCAGTGGAGACGCTCGAACCACTCCCGAAGAACACGACGCTCGAGCGGCTCCGACCATTGCTCGAGGACCCGGCCATCGGCAAGATCGGCCACAACATCAAGTACGACCGCATCGTGCTCGAGCGGGCCGGGATTTGGCTGGCCGGTATCATTATGGACACTATGGTGGCTTCCTACTTGACGAACCCGTCCCGATTAAGGCATAATCTAGATGGAGTCAGTCTTCAGTACCTCAATCGCAAAACGATCCCCATTACCGGTCTAATCGGTAAAGGGTCGAAAGCTGTCACGTTCGATAAGGTCCCCGTCGAAAACGCATGTGAATATGCCTGTGAAGACGCGGACGTCACCTGGCGCTTAGCCCGGGTATTCGAGACGCTACTGGACGAGCGGCAACTGAAGCGCCTGTTCACCGATGTTGAGCTTCCACTGATTGACGTGCTGGCGCATATGGAGATGGCAGGGATTGCGCTGGACGTGGCGGTTTTCGACGATTTGCGCCGGGAAATCAAGGAGCGCTTGGCGGTGTTGGCGGCGGCGATTTTCGACTTGGCCGGAGCGAGGTTTCAGATTAATTCGCCTAAGCAGCTCCAGGGCATTCTTTTTGACAAACTAGGGCTCAAGCCTCTGCGCAAAACGAAAACGGGGTATTCCACCGATGTGGAGGTGCTCGAACAACTCGCCCGCGAGCATCCACTGCCAGCGAAGGTTCTCGAGTACCGGATGCTCGAGAAGCTGCGGGGAACATATGTAGAGTTGCTGCCCAAGTTAGTGCACCCGGAAACAGGACGGATTCACACGTCGTTTAACCAGGCCGTGGCCGCAACGGGGCGGCTATCGAGCAGCAATCCGAATCTTCAAAACATCCCGGTCCGAACGGAACTAGGCCGGCGGATACGCCAGGGGTTTGTTCCCAGGGAGCCGGACATGCGGCTGATTTCAGCCGATTACTCGCAAGTTGAATTACGGATATTGGCGCATTTGTCGAGGGATGAAGGCCTCCAGCGCGCATTTGCCGACGATTCCGACATCCATCGGGAAACGGCCGCGCGGGCCTTTGGACTGCCCATCGAGGCGGTTACGCCCGAATTGCGCCGGCAGGCTAAGGCGGTGAACTTCGGCGTCATTTATGGCATTAGTCCGTACGGATTGGCTAAGAACCTGGGCATTACCAAGGCCGAGGCGGCGCGGTTCATCGAGCAATATTTCCAGCAGTATCCTAAAGTCCGCGCCTGGATCGATACCACGCTCGAACGGGCCCGTGCGGACGGCTATGTGACGACCTTGCTCAACCGCCGCCGGTACGTGCCAGAACTGGACAGCGCGGATGCCAATACACGCAAAGCGGCCGAGCGCATTGCCGTGAACACGCCCGTGCAGGGAAGCGCCGCGGATATCATCAAGCTCGCGATGGTCCGGCTCGACGCCGCGCTCGAGGATACCGGCGCGCGCCTGCTGTTGCAGGTCCACGACGAATTAGTCCTCGAAGGACCCGCCGCAGGAGCGGACCGCGTGGCTGAAATACTGAGGCGGACCATGGAGGACGTTATCGAACTCGATGTGCCGCTCAAGGTCGATGTCGGCATTGGCAATCATTGGGCGGAGGTTCATTAAGCCGAACGCAACGGACGATATAGGCCACGGGGGTTCAAAGCATCGCCGTGGTGAACCGAAAGGAAGATTGATGTCTGAGAAGGCAAACGAGAGAACGCACACCAGATTCAGGGGTCCCAGGAGAAACAGCGGCGGCTCGTCGAGCCGGTCCCGCGCCAGGAACCCGAGGCACTACTCGAACCACCAGCCGGACAACCCCGGTGCGGTGCGCGCAGCAGACCTCGAGGTGGCCGAAAGCAACGGCCCAGAACTGGCCATGGCCGAGCTCAAGGGCATGACTATGACCGAGTTGTCCGAGGCCGCACGGAATCTGGACATCGAGGCCTACAGCGGCCTGAGGAAACAGGACCTGATTTTCCGTGTGCTTCAGGCCAGTATCGAGAAAGCTGGGTCAATTTATGGCGAGGGCACGCTCGAGATTCTCCCGGATGGGTTCGGCTTCTTGCGTTCAGGCCATTACTCATACCTGCCCGGCCCCGATGACATTTATGTGTCCCCGTCGCAAATCCGGAAGTTCGCCCTGAGGACAGGCGACACCATTCAAGGACACGTCCGGCCGCCTAAGGATAGCGAGCGCTACTTTGCCCTGCTGCGCGTCGAGGCCGTCAACGGCGAAAGCCCTGAGGTTGCCCGCGAGCGCATCCTGTTCGACAGCCTGACGCCCCTGCACCCGAACGAGCGGTTCCGCCTGGAAACAACGCGGGAAGAAATCGGTATGCGGATGATGGACATCCTCACGCCCATCGGCAAAGGACAGCGGGGCCTCATCGTGGCCGCACCCTTCACCGGCAAGACGGTCCTGCTCCAGAAAATTGCCAACAGCATTGCGGCCAACCACCGCGACGCCCCAGTGATCGTCCTGCTCATCGACGAGCGTCCCGAGGAGGTCACGGACATGGCGCGCTCGGTCAAAGGTGAGGTCATCGCCTCGACCTTCGACGAGTCGGCCGAGCGCCATGTCCAGGTCGCCGAGATGGTCCTCGAAAAAGCCAAGCGCCTCGTCGAACATAAGCGTGACGTGGTCATTCTGCTCGATTCCATCACCCGCCTCGCCCGCGCCTATAATACCATCGTGCCCGCCAGCGGCAAGGTCCTCTCCGGTGGTGTCGACGCCAACGCGCTCCAGCGTCCCAAACGCTTCTTCGGCGCCGCGCGCAACATCGAGGAGGGTGGCAGTCTCACGATCCTCGCCACGGCCCTTGTCGAGACGGGCAGCCGCATGGATGACGTCATCTTTGAAGAGTTCAAGGGGACCGGCAACATGGAACTCCATCTCGACCGCCGGCTCATGGAAAAGCGCCTCTTCCCCGCTATCGATGTCCACAAGTCCCGGACCCGCAAAGAAGAACTACTCGTTGAGCCCGAAGAACTTCAGCGCATCTGGCTGATGCTGCGCGTGCTTGGCCCGCTCGAAATGATGGAGGCCGCCGAACTGCTCATTGGCAAACTGAAGAAGACCGAGACGAACAAAGATTTCCTCGCTCTCATGCAGAAGATGTAGGTCGTTAGTAGGTGGTTGCTGCGCTTGGTGCCGGTCAGCGGCCTCTGCCTTTCGTCCAGACCTGCCGGTCGATTAGTGGAAGG
>CAYRLQ010000238.1:0-6810 GCA_964425145.1 uncultured Nitrospiraceae bacterium | reverse complement strand
CACTGAGGTGCTGCGCTACGCCGGTCTGCGGGGAACGGGTCTGCGGCCCAGCGTCTTGGTGAAAGACAATGAAGAGCGCCTCACTACACCCGCGGGCCTGGCTCAGATCCTACGCCAAATCGTCAAAGAGTGGTTTGCTTCCTATTTCTCCCCCGACCAACCGCGCTGGTTTGGCCGCGTCCTCGTCCGAAGCCTCCTAGACCCGACCCCGTCACTGCAGGAGATTCTGAAAGAGATCTTTGAGCCGGACCAGCAGGCCGTTCGGGCCATCATCCGGCGGGCCAACCCCGCCATGTCCGAGCAACAGGCCCGCCTATGGGCCTACTCGCTCACCGGCCAGGTCGCCTTCTACGAGTTTTGCCGCGTCCCCATTCTCATGACGATGCAAAAAGACAACTACGATAAGGCATTCATCGACGCCGCGGCGGAGCACACTGCCGCACTGACGATTGCAGGGCTCGGCTTGCCCCAGCCGGGAGACCGAATCGACGGAACCACCCATGAAAAACCCGAAAGCTGAAAAGTCAACATGTAAGCCGCGCCAGCGGCGCTCGCTACGCAAAGGCCAAAATCTAAAATCCAAAGTCGCGCTCCCCGGCCTGGCCATTCTTCTGCTCACGGCAGCATGCGGTTGCGCCTCACTGGACAAGGACGATAGCACATGGCAGACCCAGGCATACTACGACAAGCTCGCCCAACAAACCGCCCAAAGCCTCCCAAATTCAGCCCCCTTGCTCCTCGAGGATTGCGTCCGAATCGCGTTGGAGAACAACTTGGCTGTCCAGACCTCCGAGATCAACCTGCGGATCGCAACGCTCGAACGCCAGATCGCCTTCGCCAATTTCTTACCCGCCCTCGAGTTTAACTTCACCTACACTGCCTGGGACCACCAGCCCCAGAGCCAGATGCTCGGTCCCTTTTCAGTCCCCATGCACGACCAGTCCATCCGCGACGCGGCCTGGAGAATTCACATGCCAATTCTGGCCCCGGCCACCTGGTTTCTGTACGCCATGCACGCCCGAGCCGCAGAAATGTCTGGGTTTGTGACCGAGTACACGCGCCAAATGATCACTTTGCAAGTGGCTATCCAGTACTTTCACTGTCTTGCACTGCAAGAGAGCGAAAAGGCCATGGTGACCCAGATCAAGGCGGCGCAAGAACTGCGCAAAGAGCTGGCCGCGTTCCGAGAAGAGGGGCTCGTAAGCCAGTGGCAGGCCGATCAGGCAGACGCCCTCGTCCTGGCACGCCGCACCGCCCTTCACCAAGCCCAACGCGCTCGCCGTCAGGCCGAGGCCGAGCTGCTGGGGACCATGGGCCTGTCGCCACTCGCCCAAATATCCCTGGCCCCCGAAACTCCCCTACGGTCCCCCACGGGCGCCCTCGAAGACCTCATCTTTCAGGCGCTGACGGCCAATCCGCAACTCCACATCGCCGACCAAAACGTCGCCATTCAACGCCAACGGGCCAAGATCGCCATCGCCGATTTCCTTCCCCAGCTCCTGGGATTCGCCAGCCGCACCAACACCTCCAACTCGCTTATAAAATACCGGAACTACTGGATCGGGGGCCTGATGGGTGTCCTCGCGGTGTTCGACGGCTTCGCCAACGTCCACCAATATCAAGCCGCCCGCGAGCAGGTCAAAAAGGCCTCCCTCACACGTGAGGACGCCTGCCTTACCGTTATTCTACAGACCATAAAGGCCTATCTGAGTCTCGAAAACGCCCACGAGAACCTAACGCTCGCCAAGAAGTCCCTGACCGTCGCCGCCCGGCGCTATAGCGAAACCGCGGCCCGCTGGCGGGAAGGACTCATAAGCCCTTCGGACAGACTCAATGCCCTCGCCGAGAAACACTGCGCCCAGACAATCCTCGCCAACGCCCGTTTCCACCAACAGGTCAGCACCGCCGCGCTCCTCAACGTGTTGGGGGCGGGCTATGCGGGATACGAGGTACCAGAATATGAAGAAGAGCTTTGAACAAATCCAAGCCCCAGGGCCTGCCGCAACCGGTACAGCCGCACAACCCAACGCTAGGGCCCAACAATCCAAAATCCAAACTCTAAAATCTAGAATCCTCGTGTCCGTCGGTCTCATTGGATTGACCGCCTGCCTTTTTGCGGCGTGTTTCAGCACCGAGACGCCGACAGAACCGGATTTGGCCGACAATCTACAATCGAGTGTGCCCGTGGTGACAACCCCGGCGGCTGTGCGGAACTTCGAAGAACGCCTGGCCGTTCAGGGCAATCTCGAAGCCAGAAACTTCGCCATGGCCGCTGCGCGTATCGACGGCGTGCTCGATGCCGTATTCGTTTACGAAGGGGACACTGTAGTGGCCGGCGAGACACCGCTCTTTCAGACTGATAAGGTTACGCTCGAAAAAGCGCTCGATATCAGGCGCCAGGACCTCGCTGTGGTGCGTTGCTCGAAACGGGAGGCCCAGGCCAACCTCGAACGCATGGAGGCCGACTTCCACAAGGCCGAACTCGACTATGAGCGCTTTAAGCGCCTACGTGACCAGGATGCGGTCACGGTCGATGCCCTCGAGCTGCAAGAATCTCGGTACAAGCAGATCAAGGCAGGACTCAAACACGCCCACGCCGTCGTCGATGTGGCCACGGAAACCGAACGCAAGGCCCAAGCCGCGGTCGCCATCGCCGAGAAAACCCTCAGCGATTCGCTCGTGTACGCGCCCATCTCGGGCAAGGTGAGCGTAAGGCTGAAAGAGCCGGGCGAGTTTTGCGGCGCCGGCAAGCCCGTGTTGCGCATTGAGGATCTCGCGGTGATCGAAGTGTCGGCCTTCTTGCCTGCGCAGTACTACCCGCGAATCCACGTGGATCAAACCCGTGTACGCATCCTGGTTTATGGGTCAAACGTGGGGGAACAGGCGTTGGCCTACAAGAGCCCCACCATACACCCCAAGCTCCGTACCTTCGAGATCAAGTGTCTCCTGACCGATCCGCCGGATGGCGTCGTCCCCGGCGCCATGGCCCAGATAGAAGTGGTGCTCGAACAACGCACGGCGGTAGGGGTACCCTCGGCGGCCGTCCAATGGCGCGGCGACCGTCCTGTCGTGTTTGTTGTTGAAGACAACGTCGCCCGCATAGTGGCCATTGAAACCGGCCTCGAAACCGACGGATGGACGGAACTGCGCGCCGGGCCTGTCCACGCAGGGACGCCCGTGGTTACCATGGGGCACCATCTCGTCGAGGATGGGACGCCCGTCACCGTCCGGCGGGAGGCCACCTAGTGTTTCTGTCGAACGCGTCCATACGCCGTCCCGTGGCCATGAGTTGTCTCATCATCGGCCTGGCGCTTCTGGGGTTGAACGCCTTGCGCACGATGGGGCTCGAGTTGATGCCTAAAGTGGACATTCCCTACATCACGATCATCACGGTGTACCCCGGCGCGAGCCCCGAAGAGATCGAGACCGACATTGCCAAACGGATCGAAGACCAAGTGGTCTCCATCGACGGCCTCAAGCACGTCAGTTCTTCGTGCATGGAGAACGTGTGCCAGACCCTGCTGGAATTCCATCTCGACGTCGATGTGGATATCGCTGCGACGGACGTCCGGGAGAAGCTGGACCTCATCAAGGCGGACTTTCCCGCCGATGTCGAGGATCCGACGGTGGTGAAGTTCGACGTGAACGCCAAGCCGGTCATCACCCTGGCGCTGACGGGGGAGGTGTCGGTCGAAGAACTCTACGACTACGCCGACAATACGTTGCGCGACCGGATCACGGTGCTCTCCGGCGTGGCCGACGCGCAGTTGGTCGGCGGCGCCGAACGCGAGGTCCATGTGTCATTGGACCGGGAGAAATTGGCGGCGCGTGGGCTGTCCAGCATGGATGTGGTGCGGACCATTAAAGAAGGGATTCGCACGATTCCGTCCGGTCGTGTCCGCGAGGGCGGGACCGAGTACTCGGTGAAATTCGACGCGGAATTTGACAGCGTTGCGGACATCGGGGAACTGGAGGTGGCCAACGAGGCCGGGCAGCGCTGTTACATCAACGATATCGGCCGTGTGGCAATGACCACCGAGGAACTACGGCAACTCGCGTTTATCGACGGCCGGTCTTGTGTGGCCATCAAGGTCGTGAAGAAGGCCGACGCCAACGCCGTGCGCGTGGTGGACCTCGTCAGAGCGGCCATGACCGACCTGAAGCAGAACCTGCCGGGCGGCATGGAACTGGTGTGGGTGACCGATGACGGCCGGTTCATCGAGGCCACCGTGGACAGTGCCTGGGTCAACGTAGGTCAGGGGATCCTGTTGACGGCACTCATTCTGTTCCTGTTCCTGTACAACTTCCGCACCACACTGGTCATCGCCGTGACCATGCCGCTGACCATCATCATTGGCCTGTTCTTCATGCAGTTTCTCGAGTACACGCTCAATGTCTCCACCCTGTTGGCCATCGGGATGTCTGTGGGGATTCTGGTCGCGAACTCGATCGTCGTGCTGGAGGCGATCGTGAAACGCCTCGACCGGACAGGCGACGTGGCCGAATCTGCGCGGCTCGGCGCCAGTGAAGCGGCTGTGGCCGTGCTGGCCAGTGCGGGAACCAACATTGTCGTGCTCTTCCCCATCGCTATGATGGGGGCAATGGTCGGGCTCTTCATGAAGCCCTTCGCGCTGACGATGGTTATTATGACGGCGGTTTCGCTGTTCATCTCTTTCACGCTGACGCCTATCCTTTGCTCAATAATGCTCAAGCCCAAGGAAGAGGGTTCACGTTCGCTGCTCGCGCGCATGGAACGCGGCTGGAACTGGGCGTTCATCCGTGTCCAGAACGGGTATCGGGCCGCTCTCCTTTTCAACGAGCGGCATCGAATGGTGGCCGCGCTACTGTTGGTCGCAGTTGTTCTTGTCCTCGTGCACTCATTGACCCTCACCGAGAAAACGGGGTTCACTTTTATGGACGAGCCCGACCGGGGGGAAATCAGCGTCAAACTCGAGTATCCGACCCGGTACGACCTGGGGCAAACCGGCAAACGTGTACGCCAGATTGAGGCCAGGCTTGGGGACGTGGTGGAGCTGCGCCACGTCCTGACCACTATCGGCAAAGTCGAAGGGCTATTTGGGCAATCGTCCGAAGGCGTTTACCTTGCCCAGGTACTCATGAAGTTCTCCGATAGAGACCGGCGATCCCTATCCATCCATCAGCTAATGGAGCAGGTGCGCTCGCGCCTGGCGGGCTATCCCGATTGCATTGTCACGGTCAGCATGCCTACCGCCATCGGAGGCCAATCGTCGGACATCGAGTTGGAGATCGCCGGCGAACGGCTCGACACGCTGGACCGGCTTGCCCTGGCCGCACAAGGGCTTGCGCGCCAGATTCCGGGGGTGCTGGACGCGGATACGACCGTGCGCGTGGGCAAACCCGAACTCCGGGTCTATCCAGCGCGGGCGGTGCTCGCGGACCTGGGCCTTCCTGCCACGGCCATGGGCCTTGTTCTGCGGGCCAACCTGGAGGGGTTGGAGGCCGGCACCTTCCGGCAGGGAGCGCGCAATTATGATATCGTAGTCGATTTCGAGGAAGAGGAGGGCAAGGACCAAATCGGCGAGTTTCTTTTCCCCGGCGTGCCGGGACACCCCCTGTTGCTCACCGGTCTTGGTCGAGTCGAACAAGGCCTTGCCCCCGTTCAAATCACCCGTAAAGACAAGCGCCGCGTATCCAAGCTGTTTGCGAACCTTGGCAGCGGCAAGCCGATGGGCACGGCGGTAGACGAAATCGCCGGCGCCCTCGACGAAAAGGGCCATTTGCCCCCAGGGTATGGTTACACGTTCGCCGGCATGTATGAAATCATGACGGAAGGTCAGGCGGGAATGGCCGAGGCGGGCATCATCTCGATTGTGTTGGTGATCCTCACCCTGGCGGC
This sequence comes from uncultured Nitrospiraceae bacterium, assembly GCA_964425145.1. GTDB lineage: Bacteria > Hydrogenedentota > Hydrogenedentia > Hydrogenedentales > SLHB01 > CAYRLQ01. Next base: position 932 of record CAYRLQ010000238.1, on the reverse strand, counting down.
CATTCTGGAGTCGTTCAAGCAGCCCGTGGTAATCTTGGTCACGCTGCCGCTGGCCGTGATCGGCATGCTCTGGGCGCTGGTATTGGCCGGACTGAGCATTTCCATATTTGTCCTTATGAGTGGCGTCATGCTGATTGGGATCGTGGTCAACAACGCTATCCTTATCATGGACCAGATGAACGTGCATCTGAAGGAAGGCATGCCGCGACACAAAGCCATGGTGAGCGCCGCCTGCGAGCGGTTCCGTCCCATTGTGATGATCACGCTGGCCGCGTTTCTGGGGATGATGCCGCTGGCCCTAGGCCGCGGCATCGGGGCTGAGATGCGCAACGGCGTCGGGGTGGCCTCGGCGGGAGGGATTCTCGTGTCGGGGGTGCTCACGTTGGTCGTGCTGCCCATAGTGTACGATTTGTTTACGCGGACCAGACCAACGGACAAGTCAGTTCACTAAAGACAAAGCCGCAGAAAACCCCGCCGCCTCCCTTGACTGAGGCCTCCCAATAAGTGCAGAATACGGCCCGGAGAGCGGGTGGCGCTCGAGAAGGCCCGTTTTTGGACGGCGGTTGCGGCTGTTCGAAAAGACCTTGACAATTTAGGATTGTAGATTGGCCGTTCACGGGGCCCATATCCGTTGCCCGCCGCGTGGACACCAATCATCAATCCGCAATTCTTCAGGTGACAGAGCTTGAAATACGCGATAATCTCTGACATACATGCCAACTTGGAGGCGCTGAGCACTGTCCTGAAAACCATCGAAGATATCGGTGTTGACCAGGTAGTGTGTTTGGGCGATGTGGTGGGGTACAACGCCAGCCCCAACGAGTGCGTCGAGATCGTTCGTGAGCGCGAGATTCCCACCATATGCGGCAATCACGACGCCGTTGCCTGCAGTGTTGAGGAACCCTGGGGGTTTAACCCAGTCGCCTTGGCCG
>CAYRLQ010000237.1:0-6838 GCA_964425145.1 uncultured Nitrospiraceae bacterium | reverse complement strand
GATCAAAGAACACCTTGCCACCCTCGAAGTCTTCTTCAAGGCGGTCGCGGACAATGAGGTTTGGGCAGAGCAACACAAACTTCTGAACCTGATGAGCCACACGCAGCCAGGCGATCAACGCCGCCACAGCCGCTGTCTTGCCGCCGCCCGTTACGACGTTCAGCAGCAGTCCTTTCTCGCCGATCTCCGTCTTGCCCAGGATCTCATGCGAATGTACCACGCGCAGGAACGCCTCCCACTGGTGCGGCCAGAGCGTCCCCTCGCGAGCCGCCTGGTCGTCGTCGGGGTCGCTCAGGAAATCGATGTATTGATAGGTATCGGCCTTGACGCCGGGATACCCGTCCCGCCGCCAGTCGAGAAAGGCCTGTTCATGTCGCGCAAATTGATTGAACATTACGGCGCTATCCTGCCTCCGATTCGTCCGCCAGAATCCTCTGCAATTGCTCTATCAGAGGTGGCAGGTCTTCTGTCAGCGCGTTCCATACCTGCTCATAATCGATCTCAAAGTAGGCATGTACCAGCCGGTTGCGCATGCCGATCATCTGATCCCAGGGAATCGCGGGATACCGTTCTCGAAGGTCCGCGCTCAACTGTCCGGCGGCTTCTCCAACAATCTCCAGGCACTTTGTCAGCCCCAAAGCCCGGACATGATCGGAGGCGAGTGCGGCCTGCTTGCTTCCTTTGATTGCGGAAACCGCCGAATGCGCTGCTTCAATCATGTCGCGCAAGAGCGTCGTGTCATCACGCCTCGACATATTGTGCCCGCGCCTCCCTGACAACATCCTCGCGAAAATGCCGGCTCAGTTCCGCCGGCGTTCTCAAGTCCACTTTGCGCCCCACGATGTCCGTCATCTCGATCTCCAGTCCCGCCATTCGAAGCAACCCCGGGACGCATCCCGGCTCAAACTCCACCAGCACGTCAATATCGCTGTCGGGCCTGAAATCGTCGCGCACAATCGAACCAAACAGCGCAAGCCGGCGGATATGATGGAGCCGGCAGAATTCGGCGACCGACTTGTCCGGAATTTCAACGCCGTGATAATTCATCGTTGTATTCCTCTGCGATTAGAATCCTATCGAACCTCGATCTCTCCGGTCCACATCCCCTCGCCGCCCATGTCGTCCTGAACCTTGCACGCTATACGATGCGTTCCCGCGCTCGGGAACTCGTATTGCGCCTGCAACGCCGGTTCCTTCTTCTTCCCGCGCACGAACGAAAAGCCCGGAGTGCTCGAGAACCGCTCGCCGTAGTCGAAATCCCACTGCACGTTGATGATCTTCGCCCCGGCGTTCAGCACCGCCGTCTCGCTCACGTCAAACTTGTAGGTCCGCGCCGCGATCCGCTTCCAGCCCATTTCAACCTTCGGCGGCTGCACGAACGTCAGGAAGTTCTCATAGTCCGCGTGCGTGGTCGAAAGCGCCGCCACCTGCTCGCGGAAGCGCGGCGAGTCGATACGCACCTGCTCCAGCCGGATGAAGTTCAGGTCGGTGTTCTGCAACTCGCGCAGGCGATTTGCGGCTTCGACGGCGTCTTTCCGAAAGGCCCACGCCAGCATGATCCCGTCGCGCAGGTTGTCCTGCTGGTAGCGCACCGTTTTGCGAATGGCGTTGGCGAAGGCCTCCACGTCTTTGGCCGTCACACCCTTGCGCTGACTCGGCTCGCCCACCCACACCGGCACAGCGCCCTTCGTCCCGTGGATGTCCGCCTGCGAATCGTCCGGCCTCGCCCCGAACGCGCGCAGGACAAACTCCCGGAACTGCGGGGGGGGCGTCTTCGACAGGCGCCCCGCCTCGTACACGCCCCAATGCTCGACGGTGAAGTCCGGCACGGGAAACATCTTGCCCGTGGTCTCCTCGACCAGACGAGCGATTCGGTCGGCAGTGATGGCCACGGCCACACGCGACTGGTCGGACGCAATCCAGCGACGCCCAAGGCGCTGCGCCACCGCCGCCGTCGTCCCCCCGCCGATGAAGAAGTCGGCCACTACGTCGCCTTCTTCCGTTGCGCCATTGATAATCCTTTCTAAAAGATTCACTGGTTTCTGCGTGGGGTAACCAATTCGCTCTTTTGCAGTTGGTTGAACATGCTGAATATCGAAAACATCATGGCATGGAACGCCCTTGTTTTCCTTTTGCCTTTTAACATAGTTTCCATTTTCGTCCCTCAGCCTGACCAGTTTCCCATCAATTACCCCTCTCACCGTCTGTTCAATCGCATCAGGTTGGGAGTATGGCTGACGCTGGACGATGAACTTATACTGGTTCGTTTTGCGGTAAAACAAGATGACATCGTGCATTCGTTGATAGTTCCGCGCTGCGTTGCTCCATCGCTTATACCACCAGATTATTTCATTCACGAAGCTGTCGTAGCCAAAAATCTTATCCATCTCCACCTTGATGTAGTGGCTGGCGTGCCAGTCGCAGTGGACGTAGATGCTGCCCGTCTTCTTGAGCAGGCGTTTCATCTCGTAGAGCCGGGCGTTGAGCCAGATGAGGTAGCCCGGCATCCCGCCTTCCCAGATGTCGGAGAAGGAGCGCAGCTCGTTCTGATCGCCGAAGATGACGTTGTACTGCCGGCCGGAGAAGAACGGCGGGTCGATGTAAATCAGGTCGATGCTCTGGGACGGCAGTTGCCGCATGACGTGCAGGTTGTCGCCCCAGAACAGGCGGTTCGGCTCGAGTTCGGGATGGCCGAACTCGACGCGCTCGACCACCTGCGTCGGCAGCATCACCGCCGGGAACAGCTTGCGGAACCCCCGCCGCCGATGCCACCCCAGCGGCTCCTTCTCGACCGGGACGCTTCCAAACCGCACCGGCGGCCGCCAGAACTCCTCCTGCTTCGGCAACGCCTCCGGCGGCGCCTCCGCCCCAAACTCCTCCGGCGGAGCAATAAACTCCCCCTTCTGCGGCCCGGCCCGCGCAGGCAGTTTCTGCGTCTCTCGTTCCGTCATTTCCCCTGTTACCTCCTGTGAGTTCGTAGGGCTTCGATTTGGCAAAAGAACAGCTTGTTGTCTCGGTCGGGATTGGTCCAGTATTCGAGAAGGCGCGATGTTGTCCGGGTAACGCCCGGGTAGTTGCCCTGACGCCATATGGACACCCGGCCGCGTATGCGGTTGATAAGCTTGTTTTCTTCCTGCCTGTCCTGGGTCCATTCCGTGTCAAAGGTGAGTTGCCTGCTTTTCTTCTTAGGCCGGGGGATGGGCACGAAATAGGAGCTGATCCGGCGGCCTTCAACGATCTCATTGGTGATGCCCTCGTCCGTGAACCGGAACTGGCGCGTGGGTTCGCCGAACGGCGAGTTTATCACCGGGTTCTCAATAACGACTGGCTTCACGTACGTACTCCCGGCGCTATGGCCTTCCAGACTGTGTAGAAGCCCCGCACGCGATAGAGTTTACCCCGCCAGACTCATTGTACACAAGGGCGCGTGTCCGCCGCCCAACTCATCGAGGCGCAACGGATAATCGTTCCCCGCTGATCGCCTCGCCCTGGAGCCTTTTGCAGTTTTATCATGAAGCCAATCGGCCCGTTTTATGGTTGCCCAGAACAGTTCAGATTTGTTAATCTACCTGAAGTCAGATGGGGAAGGCTGATGCGATTAGATATCGGAACCCGGTCGGACATAGGCCGACGCAAGAAAACAAACGAGGATAACTACGGCGTGTACGGTGAGGACACGCCGGGCTTGAAGTTGTTTCAGGAAGGCGCCTTGCTGTGCGTTGCCGATGGGCTTGGGGGTCACATCGGAGGCGAGATCGCCAGTAAACTTGCCATATCCGTCTTCAAGGATATGCTGAAAGAGCCCCGCCCGCCACAAAGCGAAGCCCCCGATAAGCCGGACAAGAATCTCCACGAACTGCTCCGGGACTGGGTCGGGCTTGCCAACGACAACATCTATCAAACCAACCTGGACCTGGTGAAGAATGGCAGGCCGATGGGCACCACCCTCCTGGCGGCACTGGTCGAGCCCGAAAAGGTCCATGTGGTCAACGTGGGCGATTCCCGTTGCTACCATATCCGCGACGGGGAAATCATCGCCCGCACGCAGGACCATTCCTGGGTGGACGAGCAGGTCAAGCTCGGCATGATGTCCAAGGAGGCGGCTGAAATCGATCGGCGCCGCAACCTCGTCACGCGCAGCCTCGGCACCCACCCCGAAGTGGACTGCGACACTTACCTCTGGCACATCACCTCCGAGGACGTGCTCTTGCTGTGCACCGACGGCTTGGTGAAAATGGTCGAGGACGCGCATATCCGCGCCGAGCTCGATGCAGGCGGCACGGCTGCGGACATCGCGCAGCGCCTGGTCGACCGCGCCAATGAGAACGGTGGCAGGGACAATATCACGGTCGTCGTAGCGCACATCGACCCCAAGCCTGCGAAAATGGCCGTGCGGCGGACAGGCGCGTGGTTACGCAAACACGGCAAGCCGACCCTTGTGGCGTTGTCGTTCTTACTATTTGGCGTGGCGTGTTTCGCCGCCGGGTACTTCGCCCGTTCCCTTATGCTCAGGTGAACGTCACACCTGCTGGTCATCCTGAGCGAAGCGAGGGGCCTCAGTCCTGTCGAAACCCATCGTGGTTGAGATTCTTCGCGGCGCCCAGAGTGACACGTTCATTTTGGGACGTTTTGCGACCCGATCAGCCGCCCTGATGCAGGTGAAACTCCGTCCCGTCCCATTCCACGTAAGACCGGTGGTAGAGCCAATCGCCTGTATTGATATACAGCCCCGTCCCGTTTGGCGTGGGGTACTCCTCGATCACGGGGTAATGGGAATGGCCGCACACCACGACGTCTGCCTCGCCCTGGGCCAAGGTTTGCTTTGCGAACGCCCGTAGTGCTTGAGCTTCGGGCCCAGTGCGCGGGTCTTCCGCCCGAGTCAGGCGCCTACTGCCCTTGGACACGCATTGGGCCAGCGCCATGGCCCAATCGGGGTGGAGCAGCCGGAACACCGCGGTGAGCCAGCGCGCCCGGGCGATCCGCTTGTACACGCGATACCACCAGTCCCGCGGATTCAGCCCATCCCCATGCACCATGAGCACGCGCCGCCCGCCGAAGTCCATCTCGACCGGCCGTGTGTGCACTGTGAAGCCCAAGCGTTGTTCGAGGAATCTGCCTGCCCAGAAATCGTGGTTGCCGCAGACCAACTCGAATGCGACGCCATGCTCGCGCAGGTCCGCGAAGGCGCGCAGCACGTCGAGATAGCCCGAGAAAATCACGTGTTTGTATTCAAACCAGAAGTCGAACAGGTCGCCGAGGAGAATGATCCGGTTGATGCGGGATGTATCGACCGCGCGTAGGAACGCTACGAAATCGGCCATGCGCTGTTTTCCGCGCGGGGATACGTCGAGGTGGATGTCGGAAAGGAGCAGCGTCGCCATTACAGCAGGCCGAATCTGCTTAGCGGCCAAAACCGAAAGACCGCCTTGCCGATGATGTGGTCGTCATCGATGGCCCCGAAGCTTCGGCTATCTTTGCTCACGCGCCGGTTGTCCCCCAGCACATAGTACTGGCTGGGATATAGCTCCTCCTCATGGGTTTCCTTGCAGTATTGGCGGCCGGGCGGCAGATAGTCTTCCATAAGCCGCTTATAATTCACGTACACCGTGCCATTCTTGAATTGGACGTTCACCGTCTCGCCGGGCGAGGCCTGACCATGGCGCCGTTTGGCCTCGACAGTATTGCGTCGGCGCCGCTTGGGGCCGCGGGCGACAACCCGCTTGACATAGCGCTTGTCCGGTTCGGTCACGCTGTCAAATATGACAATGTCACCCTCTTTGACCGCATCAATATAACTAAGAGGCCCTAGCTTGCTGAGGTTGTGGGGCAGTTTGAACACCAGGATACGTTCCCGATCTGCAAGGGCCGGCTCCATGCAATCGCCCTGCACCTCGTAGCCCTCAATGACTACCGTCTTCAAAATGCCAAAGAGGATCAGGAACCAGACGATCATCTTGACGAATTCGATGGCCTCGTGTTTCAGTTCCTGCCTCGCGGTCCGCTTGGCGTGATTTGGTTCATTCTCGATCGGATGATTCAAAGCGTTCCTGTCCTTGCTGTTGCACGGTCTCCGGGTCGAAATCTACCACGTCTGAGAGCTTCTTGCAAGTCTGCCATGGATCGAATGGGGTCATCGAACTCGGTAACGTAGCGGCCAACGTCGTGGAGCTGGTGTGCGTCACTGGCGGCAATGGCCGGTTTGCCCACCTGGGCCGCCAGGGTCATGGCCAGGCGTTGTTCATGGGGTCTGAGATTCACGCTTTGGACCTCAATGGCGTCCAGCGGCAGGGACAAGATCGCCTCGTCGAAGCCCATCCCCGCGCGCGTTGGATGAGCCGCAATGCACACCGCGCCCCGCTCACGCGCCATCCTGATCGCCTGGCTCGGGGGCCACCCCGACACAAACCCGTTCGCCTCGGCCGGCCGCAACCCGTACATCAGGATGTCACCCTGGCGCGACGTGTACTCGAACCCGGCCAGCAACAGGAATCCCGGTGCATTGGCCTTATCGGCCAATTCGGCCAGTTCCGCCTCGCTCCACTGGTATTGGTGCTCGGTGATCACCAGGCCGTCCAGCCCTACTTTTACGGCCTGCTTGATAAGCCGGTCCGGTTCGATGGTGCTGCATGGCGAATGCCGCAACGTGTGCAGATGCAAGTCGATTCGAATACTCATTTGACTGCGATTTCCCCTTCTGGCTTACCACGAACTGTTATATACTTCAAGACAACCTCGAGTTGCCGCTCAAGTCCTCGGCCAGCCCCAGCGCGGCCACCAGTGGAGAGTCGGGCCGATACCGCGGTACCAGAACCTCATAGTCGCCCACGGCCAGCCGGGC
>CAYRLQ010000236.1:0-6862 GCA_964425145.1 uncultured Nitrospiraceae bacterium | reverse complement strand
CCACGCGCGTTTTTTACCTTGACAGATTCCATTTTCCTCTATAGAATAATTAACGGTAGCTTTGAGGGTAATTAGCTGTAGTTTTGGTACTTGTTGCATTACTTGAGTGGGGAGGGATCGCAGGCGTGATCCCGTACAACTGAGGAGGGACGAATCTTGAAAGCGATAGGATTCTACACACGAATGGCCGTACTAGCGGCGTTCCTGGTTGCGTTTGTCTTGCCGGCATCCGCTCAGGCGCCGCGGCACAGTACGACGGGGCCGGTTGGTCCTGTGACGCCGCCAGAGGTCCGCGAGCCGACAAAAGCCCAGGTTACGATCCCCGGCGTCCCGGCATACACATGGCGCCATGGGTGTGGACCGACCGCCGTGGGCATGGTGGTTGGCTATTGGGATGGCCAGGGATTTCCGGATTTGGTCTCCGGGGATGCCGCCACGCAGACCGCAGAGGCGAACCAGGCTATCGGTTCAGGGGGAGATGCCAATTGGAACGGCGCTACTTGGGATGAAACTCGCTGGCCGGACGGGAGTGAGGAACACTTCGAGGACTATGCGAGTCCCTGTGAAGCTGCGCCACCGCCCCTGCAGGACGATTGCCTTGCCAAGGGGCGCACACCGCATGATGACAACTCCGTTGCTGATTTTGCGCGGACGTCGAGGTCGGCTCACCCATGGGGTGCCCTTTGTTACGGCTGGGGTTACAATACTGACATCCCCACGAGTTTTCAGGGCTATACGCTGTACGCATCGCCTTATTACGAGGCCACTGCGACCCACTATTCTTTTTCCCAGCTTTGGAGCGCCCTGTTAACTGAAGTCGATAGCGGCCGGCCCATGGTGTTTTTTGTGGACACAGTCGATGCGGACGGCAACCATTGCCTCGACGGGTATTCTACAGACGGCGAGCCGGATCACTTTGTGACCGTGATTGGGTATGACGCCGACACGATCGAGTATTGCTGCTACGACACCTGGTTTACACCGCCGCGTTGGAGGCTGTTCCTGCCGCTGAGTCCAGGCAACTGCTTTGGCGTATGCGAGGGCTGGTCCTTCGACCCGGTGGATTTGAGCGCCGGGGGGATCAAGTTCTCCGTCGACTCAGGTGCGGTCGGCGTTGGCGGCTCGCATGTGAACGAGAACAGCACTGGCACGCCGCCCGGCGCCCTCGCGGACCTGCTGGACGACATTTATGAAGGCCAGAACAATACCAATACCGAGGCCATTCCTAACTGGAAGCTCGGTCTTGGCCTGCAGGCTACGGTCGACAACGTAAATGCCTTGTACATACCCGATAGCCTGACGCCCGGAATCGATGAAGGGCAGGAAGTCACCATGTACTGGTATTTCTCCGTCGACCCCGCCGCGGTGGGTGTGCAAGGCACGGCGCCGGATGTGTTTTCGGAAGCCGCCAGTGTTGAGGCGGCCGGTGATGTCTTTTACACACACGGCTGGGGTTCGAATAGCCAGGTCGTGGATGAGGGCTGGATAGGCCTGGTTGCTGCTGGGGACCCGGAGGACGATAAGGACGCCCTCGACATCTACGGCAAAACGTATCCATTCGGAGAGCTGCCAATACCGGAGGACGCGGTGTACTTCTCGCTCGAGGTCGGGTCGGGGTCGCTGGCGCCCGCCGGCGCAACCGAGGCCGACATTCTCGCCACGGACGGTGCGGGCGGGTTCAAGATCGCCATTACCGGCCATGGAACGGGCCCGTACAAATTGGGGCTGCAATCGGGAGACGATGTGGACGCGTTGTTTATAGAGTCTCTATATGGCGTGCCGTACTTCTCACTCGCGCCGGGCTCGCCCACGTTGCTCAATCCCGTTTACGTCCCGGCCGCGACGCCAGGCGACATCTTCGTGTGGGACTGGGCAGGAAACGGCTACCCTGACCGGATCATTACCGCCACCCAGTTGGGGCTCGTGGCCGGTGGCACGCCCGATAACCTTAACTCCCTTGATGCATTGGCGGGGCTTTACGAGCCCGGCGAAGGCGAGGGCGAGGGTGAAGGCGAGGGCGAGGGTGAACCACCCTTCGATCCCGGGGACTTCGATCCCACCGATCCGTTCACCACGGCGCCTCCGTACGCCCGGATCGTGGCAGTGGGGAATCTCGTTACACTGCATGCGGCAACGGGTAATGAGGGCTACCAGTGGTTCATCGGGGGTTCGCCTCTGCCTTTGTCCAATGGCGACACGGGCAACGGTTCCACGATTTCCGGAGCCGACTCGGATACGCTGGTTATCTCGAATATCCAGCTCGCTGATACGGGCAACTACCGTGGCACCTGGAGCGCGGGCGCCAAGGAATCCACCGGCTGGATATTCGTTGGCGTTGCCGAGGAGTTGCCTGGGGTGAGCATTATCGGCGTGGGTCTGCTGGTGGGCGCCTGCGCACTCGGCGCCGCGCTGGTGATGCGCAGAAAGAAGTGACCGGCTGGGTCGTCACGCCCAATCGGGGCGCACATTTTTGAGCATGGGGCTGCTGAAGCCTTCTCAGCGGCCCCGTTTTTGTGTCCTGGGATCGGAGGAGGAATCTTGATCCTGCCTGCCTGGCGGCTTATTCTGTTTCTGTGACGGTGAAGGAAAAACGGGGAGGAAATTCCGATGGAATGGAATCTGAAGCGAAGACAGTTTCTGAAGGCGGGTGCGGGGGCGTGCGCTCTTTGTCTCGGCGCCAATCGCGTTCTCGGAGCAGCGGCGTATTCAACCCCGCCGTTTCTGGTGAGCCCGGGTTGCAGGAGGTCCAGGGTCCGGGTCGGCAAGATTTACATGGGGCGACCAAAGGCGCACTGGCCCACGCCGACAATGGATATAGAGGCCGAGGTGCAAAGATATGAAGGTGAGTTCGCCAAACTGAAGGAGGAGCTGTCGGACGTAGATTTTGTTGGGAACGAGTTGGTCACTTCGCGAGACCAGGCGCGCAATCTCAGAGAAAGACTGGCGGACGTCGACGGAATCCTCGCGATTCATCTCTCGATGGGCATAAACGACATGCTTGTGGAGATTCTCCGCATAGGTCGCCCGACAGTGCTTTTTGCAGCCCCGTATTCGGGCCACGAATGGACGGGGTTCGGGGCGCTGCGGAATCGCAAGGCGGGCGCGCTCCTCGAGTGCCTACTGACGAGCGATTATGCCCAGTTGGCGGTCGGTATTCGCCCTTTTCGAGCTATTCACCACCTGCGAGAGGCCAAGATACTCAACGTCACCACGCGTCCTCCCGGGGAGGATTTCGTCAAGGCGGTACAGGATAAGTTCGGCACTGAGATCAAGACCATCGAACGCAAACAAGTGCTCGACGCTTACAATGCCGTTCCGGACGCCGAGGCAGAGGCGGAGGCCGAGCGCTGGGTGGCGCAAGCCGAAAAGGTTGTGGAGCCCTCCAAAGAGGAGATATTCAGGTCCTGCAAGCTGGCGCTTGCCTTCGATAAGCTATTGGACGGCGAGGACGCGACAGTGATTACTGTGGATTGTTACGGGAGTATGTTTCATCAGTTGCCCGCCTACCCGTGCATTGGTTTCACAAGGCTGAATGATATGGGGTTGGGCGGCATTTGCGAATCGGACCTGCAGTCGACAATGACATATATCCTTTACCAGGGCTTGACCGGCAGGCCTGGTTTTGTGAGTGATCCGACAATGGACGGGGATAACATCGTTTTGGCGCATTGTCTGGGGACAACCCGAATGGACGGTCCGGATGAGGAGCGCGCGCCGTATAGGTTACGCTCCATTATGGAGCGCGAGGAGGGGGCTGTCCCACAGGTCAGAATGCGCATCGGCCAGAAGGTGACCCAGTCGAAACTTGTCACACCGGACCTCTTGCTCTGCTTCACGGGTGAGATCGTCGACACGCCCGATGTAGAGAGGGGCTGCCGCACCAAGATTACGGTCAAAGTGGACGGTGACGCCCAGAAGCTGTGGCAGAACTGGTCACACGGTCTCCATCGGGTGACCTGCTACGGAGACCTGACCGAGGATTTGAGACGTTTCTGCCGATTCAAGGGGGTCAGGATGGCTATCGAGGGATAGCAGTGTTACGTCCTGGCCCTTGACCAGGCCAGTTGCTCAGGAAAGGGCAACACAGTAAGGTACACAAATTCAATCGCGGCTCGTGGCACCCTCAAGCGCCAACTTGAGGGTGTCCTAACGTGTTGCGACTACCTAGCTTACACCCTCAAACAAGTTTGAGGGTGCCACGAGCCTCGTTTTGTATTCTGTCAACTTTTTTATCTTGGGCGGTACTTAGGAAAGGGCAAAAATCAGTGAGAAAAGTCTAAAAAAGTCCTTGACGAATCGCAAGATTCGCGATATCATAGGTGATAGAGAAGGAGTGGGGTTTTCGTATGGCTGCGGCGAGGGTATTTGCATTTGTTTGCTTGCTCTCACGTGCTGTGTGCCGCTGCAGCTCAACGTGCCGTGCCCTACGGCGCGCGGGCGTCGATTAGGGCAGGCAACGGAGGTGGATAAAATGATCTCAAGAGCGTTACCCTCAGGTTTCCGCATTGGCTGTGTGACGGTGGCGGCCGTGCTCGTGGTGACCGGTTCGGCGCTGGCGGCAGACGTCTTTGCCGGATTCGACCTGCTCCGCAACATGGAGACGGTCCAGTACGATTTGTCGGGCGACCCCATCCCGGCCGACTTCTTCGGTCCGGGGTCCGACCCCTTTGATGGGGTCATCTATCTGGAGGGTTGCCCGTTCGAAGAGACCCCGGTACCAGAGTGCGGGAACTTGGGTCTTGCGGATACTGTGATCGAGCGTCAAGGAGACGCGGTGCTGCCAGAGCCCGGCATCGTTGACGTCGAGATCGTGGCGCTGAACCTCGTGAGCACAGAACCTATTAGCGTCACATTTGACGGCGGAGTGACGGAATCGTTTTTTGATGTCACTATGTCTATCGCGCCGATGCCCGAATCCGCCGGCACGATGGCGATCACACAGGCAAGCGCGAGCGGCGGCACGTTTGACGCAGCGATTTCACTCTATCCCCAACTCATCTACACGAGGGTGTCGGGTAGCTCCGGTAACCCTTCCGGAGTGGGCGACGCGCCGCTGGTTAGTCTCGCCGTTGAGGCCGCGCCCTGGGAGTACGAGGCTGCCGGGTTGAATTGTCCTGGCTGCACGTCGAATTTCGCGCCGGGTTATAGTGAGGGCATAAAGGGGACGTTTAAGCTGACCGGCGTCGGTATGTCGCTCACACTCGAGATGTCCTGTCCGGAGTCATTCCCCGGTGAAGGTGAATTCTTTACGGCGGCATTCGACCCTGCTGGGGAATTCTTGGGAGGCGAGGGAACCGGCTGGAACGACGACGGTCTGGGTCCGTGGTACTACTACCCGAACACGGACTGGTGGAACCAGTGGTTTTATGATCACCCTTTCAGCCCGGACAAATGGAAGGACGTTTGGCTGTCGTTTTGGTGCGAGCCATTGTCCCCCGATCCTTACAATGTGACAGTCGCCATCAACTATAGCTCAGGTGGGTACCCGCCAAATCCGGAGTCACCGCCTCTTCCCGAGTTTTACGTTGGCGATCCGATGCTTGAGGACGAGCAGATCGTGCGCGACATTGTCTTCGAGCAGCCTGGAGGGCTGGAGCCGGTCTTAATTGAGAATATCTATTTGATGATTCCCTACTACAACCCGGAGTGGGTTTCAATCGATATACGGGGAACTAACGTCTGGATCAGTGGAATGCTCTCTCACTTCTGCCTACCGGCCGAGGGCGAGGGTGAGGGCGAAGGTGAAGGCGAAGGTGAAGGTGAAGGCGAGGGCGAAGGCGAAGTTGAACAAGGGCGCGTCAACTTCACCGTCGAGGCAGGCGCGGTGGGCCTTCCGGGCACGGCCGTGAATGCAGACGCCGATCCGGAAGACGATGTCTACAAAGGCGGCGCCGGCACGAACCTGTTGCGCATGGAGGGCAAGCTGCCCATGGGCTTGGGCCTGGTCGTCGGCGACGACATCGACGCCATCTCGTATCCGGACGCGGTCCTGGCCGTAAGCCTGGAGTCCCTCGGTGCGTGGTCGCAGGCCGGGGAGCTGATTCTCTGGCATTTCTCGGTTGACGACGCGGCACAGGGCCTACTGGGTACCGGTGTCAAGTTCGAGGTAACCAATGGCACACAGGGTATTGCTGCAGCGCCAAATCCGCCCGAAGCGCTCGGTGACTACTTCTTTGCCGAATTGGTAACCAGCTCTGGCACGAATTTCCTCGCTGCGGATGAGGAATGGTTGGGATTGGATATCGGCGCGCCGCCCGTCAATGACGAGCTGAATGGCCTGGACTTGGTGGCGGGCGTCATCAATGACCCCACTCAGTACTTCAAACCGGGACGATTCTACTTCTCGCTGAAGGCGGGTTCGCCGTCGTTAATCACTTACAGTGTCTTCCCATCAGATATCCTGACTCCTGATGGAAATGGTGGAATCAAGGTCGCCATGGTGGGTGATGGTTTGATCGCAGTTAATGGCGATCACGGCACCCTGGGAATTGACCCGCAGAACGATCTTGACGCACTGTTCATTGATCAGCTCGGCATGCCGTTCTTCTCCGTGGAAAACACCATTCCACTCGTGGCCAACATGGCGGCCAATCCGGGTGACATTCTCGTTCCGGACGGAACGCTAGTTAGGCCGGGCGAGCCGGACGGCGTCGCCGACGAGCTCATTCCTGCCGCTGACTTAGGCTTAGGCGACTTTGAGTACGAGGGAGAAGTGGACGATAACCTGGACGCCCTCGATGCGGAGCGCATACCATTCGGGGCCGAAGAGGTGCCCGGGCCCGGAATGGACCGACACGCAGGCGGCTTCGGTGGACCGCCCTTCGATCCGGACGATCCGTTAACCACGGCCCCGGTAGACGCG
>CAYRLQ010000235.1:0-6865 GCA_964425145.1 uncultured Nitrospiraceae bacterium | reverse complement strand
AAACGTTCCCAAAACATCGTCGTAAGTTTCGAACATGTTACGGAATAAGACTCTATCCCCCGAGTGTGCGGCAACATGTTGCCGCTTTCGAAAACGGCGTCGTGTCACCATACTCCAAAGCGTTTAGAAAACGGGGACAGTCCATTTTCGTCGGCTCCCTATCCCTTGATGCCGGTGAGGACGATGCCTTTGACGAAGTATTGTTGGGCGGAGAAGAAAATTATGAGCACCGGGACCACCGCTACGAGGCTGGCCGCCATGACGTAGTTGACGAATATGAACTCCGAACTCTTGAACATGTAGATGCCCATGGAGATGGGGTATTTTAAGTGGTCAGACAGGTAGATAAGCGGCCCCTGGAAATCATTCCAGCGGCCGATGAAGCCCAGGACGCAGATCGTCGCGATGGCCGGTTTTGCCAGAGGAACCATGATGGTTGCAAAGATGCGCAGGCTCGAGCAGCCGTCGATCTTAGCCGCATCCTCGAGATCGATCGGGATCGTCTTGAAGAACTGGCGCATCAGGAATACGTTGAAGACACCGCCGCCGAAATAGGCCGGCACGATCAGTGGGAGCCAGGTGTTGACCCAGCCGATCTTATTAAACAGGATGAAAATCGGGATCATCGTGACCTGGGGCGGGAGCATGATGGTACACAGCAGCACCACGAAGAAGAAGTCACGGAACGGCCAACGCATGCGAGCGAAGCTATAGCCGACGAGACACCCGCTGAGCACCTGCCCGAACAGGGCCAGGCCCGTGATGCAAACTGTGTTAAAGATGAATATGTGGAAAGGCAACATACGAAAAATCTGGACAAAGTTGCCTAAACGAGGCGGCCGGGGGACCCAGACGCGCGGGACCTCGTACACCTCGAAGAAGGTCTTCAGACTATCGCTAAGCGTGATCAACAGCGGGATCATAAACAGGCAGGACAGACCGATCAACAAGCCCAGGCCGATTGCCCGCTCGGTTCTGTGCGCCGCTTTGATGCTCCCTCTGAACACCGCCTGCGCCATCAGCGCTCTCGCTCCCCTTCGTAGTAGACCCACAGCGCGCTGGAGCGGATGACCATCAGCGTGAAAGCCAGAATGATCACGAACAGAATCCATGCCAGTGCGGAGGCATATCCCATCTCATACTCGACAAAGGCCTTGGTATAAAGATGCAGCACATAGAACAACAGCGCTTTGTCGACGCCGCCTGTGCCGTCGGTCATGATATAGGCCTGCATGAACACCTTCAGGGCGCCGATGATGCCCATGATCAGATTGAAGTAAATCGTCGGCGTCAACATGGGCAGTGTGATGTTCCAGAACTTGCGCAACCGGCCTGCGCCGTCGAGCTCCGCCACCTCATAGAGTTGGTCGGGCACACCCTGTAAACCGGCCAGGAAGATCAGCATGCCGGCCCCGCCGGCGCCCCACAGGCTCATGATGATCATCGCCGGCTTGGCCCAGTGGGGATCGCCCAGCCACAGGGGCTCCGGCAGGTTGATGAAGGCGAGGATCACTGTCTTGTCGAGGAAATCGTTCACGGCGCGCAAAAAGCCGTTTAGCGGCCCGATAATGGGGTTGAAAATGTATGTCCATAAGACGACCGTCGCAACGCCCGCGATGACGCTGGGGAGATAGAAGGTGGTACGGAAAACTGTAATGCCGCGGATTTTCTGATTGAGCAGAATCGCCAGGCCGAGTGAGGTGCATATCCCCAGGGGCACGGCGAAGAAGGCGTAGTAAAACGTGTTGTACAGCGCCTTTAGCACGAGGGGGTCTCCCGTGATCTTGTCCGTGGAAAGAGCGCGCCGAAAGTTGTCCAATCCGATAAACGTCATCGTCTTGATCGGCTCGTACGGGTCCCACTGCGAGAAACTGAGCACAATGCTGAAAACAATGGGAAATGCGGTGAAGAGGCACAGGCCCATGAGCCACGGCGAGGCGAAAAGGATGCCCTCAATGGCCTCGAATCGGCCCCGCTTGCTGTGGAGCATGTAGCGGGCTTCGGCAACCCTCTCGCAGAAGGCCGCGCGCACGGGGCGAATGAGCATCGACGCGCCGAAGAGGGCCGCTACGATGGCCAACGCCGACCCGAGCGCTTTGAGACCGGAGGCTGCAGCCCGCTCGTCTTGTAAGGCCGGTTCCGCCTTCCGGGCCCAGTCGGCAAGCTCTTTGGCCAGTACATTGTTAACCTTAGGCTCGAGGCGCGCAAAAGCCTCCGCCGGCGTGAGCCCTGAAACTTCCGCGACATTCAAGATATCGAACTCTGTCTGCATCGCGTCGCGCAGTTCGAGGTAGCGCGGCGTGATAGGGGTGAGTTTGCCGTAGTCAGCGGCTTCAAGGGCAATCTCCTCCTCGGCAGGCGTGTCGGGGCTGACGTAGTTATTAAGCGCCTGGGCCCGGAGGACAGGCAATCCGCGCTGGATATTGCCGATGAGGGCCTGGCTCTCTTCACTGAGCAGATATTTTACAAACTTCCAGGCAATCTCCTTTTTCTCCTCGGCGGCATGGGCGTTGATCGAGATGCCGTCCCACGTGAGCCGGGTGTAACGATCGCCATACGGGCCGATGGGCATGTGTGCAACACCCCAGCGCATGGCGTCCTTAACCTTGTTTAGCGTGGGGATCATGAAAGAGTTACCGAGGACCATGGCCACCATGCCGGTCAGCAATTGCACCTCAGCTCTGAAGCCTTGCATCTCGCCCATCCAGGCAACGGAGCGGTCCTTATATTTCATATCGTGGATAAACTGGGCCGCCTCGACCCCGCGCGGGCCATGGATCGCGCTCTTGGTGTGACTCTCATCGAGCACCTCGCCGCCGAAGCTCCAGAGGAGAGGCTCGAAATCCAGGAACTGAAAGGCGAAAAAGGTGCCGAATTGGTCGTTCCGCCCATCGCCGTCGAGGTCTTTGGTAAGGGCCTTCGCGGTTGTGCGGAAATCTTCCCAGGTCCAGTCCCTGCTCGGATAGGGCATGTTTTCATGATCGAAGAGGTCCTTGTTGTAAAGCATCAGGGCCGCATTGCCGTCCCAGGGCAGTGCCCCTTGGAACCCGCGGTAGTTGAAGCTCCGCAGCGCAGTGGGCAGGAACACCCTTTCAAAGTTCGGGTCGCGGTCTTCCGCCGGGGTTTCCATATAGCGGAGTTCCGCGGCAAGGAAGCGCTCGATTTCGTCGCTTTCGCGCTCGATATAGGGCCTCAAATCCTCGAGATAGCCACGCGTACTGTAGGCGGGGTATATCTCGTCGTCCATAAGGATGATCTCGGGGGCGATACCGCTGATCAGGACCAGTTGGAGTTTGCGGCCGTAATCGGTCACATACCACTCGCGTTTGATGGTGATACCGGGATTCTCGCGCTCGAAGCCCTCGCAAACCTGGCGAAGAAACTCGTTATCCTCGAAATTCGCCCAATAACAGAAGCGGACGACAGTCTTCCCGTCGGCCGCACCTGTGGAACAGCCAAGGATGGCCAAGCAGGCAACTAAACAGACGCCTGTTGCGATTGTGTGAGAAACAACACGCATACACACACCGCCATTTCAGACAGGATTTACAAGATTTATAGGATTTCGCCTTGTTAATCTTGTCTAATCAAGCCGGCGCCGCTTGGTTTCATCCAGTCATTTCGTTCAACGGGCCTGCTTGATTTCCCAATCGACGCCCAGACCTGTAAGGCGAAACGCGTCGGGACTGAGACGTACGACAGCGCTGCCTTCCGGCAGGTCCAAGAGGAGTGTTCCGGTGTCCTTTTCGTAGTTCACGGTCACTTCGGCCCCATCGATGGCGATGATCGTGATGAATTCCTGGTTGGCGGCCTTCTCGGTAGTCTTGGCTGTCAGGTGCCAGGAGCTTGGCTTATAGGACGCCCAGTCGTGCGGAGGCGGGTCCATTTCGTCCGTTTGGGTAATGACAAGGCCCTGAGGCGTAAGGAACCGGATCGCCAGGTTGCCCGGCTCGCCGGACCATGTCACCTGCTCCTCGCCGATGTCAAAGGGGCCGGCGCCGTGGAGCGTCCATTCATACGTGGCCGGTTCCGGGGCTTCGAGCACGTCGTGAATGAGGACGGCGTAGGGCTTGAAGAAGGCCAGGCGGCGCGTCCAGCGATTCAGGTTCTCGTAAGATGCGCCGGCCTCCCCGACGACGAGGTCCAGTCGAGGCGACGTTTTGAAGGCGGCGATGCGCCCCGTGGCATCTGGGCTATGTTTGATTTGACCTTCGCCGTTCACGAGGATGGCGTTGTCCGATTTGCTGTCCCACATCCAGCGCGTGTGATGTGAGCTCCCGTAGATGTCGCGCGCGCCGGAACGCACGAGCGCCGGCCGGCCGCGGAGGTTCAGGAGGAATGCATTGTTGGCGTTGTAGCCGTGGCTTTGGCGGCCAAAGGGGCTGCTTTTGAAATGGACCTGGACGTTCTCCTTTCCGTTGAGGATGGTGGCGTTCAGCAGCGCGAGTCCGACACCGCGAAAGGCCGTCGAAGTGGGCAAATCCGTTGGGGCTTCGGGCTCGAGGCCGGCGGCGTGAGAGGCGTGGATAAAGCCCAGGTAGCCCCCGGGCAGATGACCGCCGCATGTTTCGGCGTACCACTGCCAGTGGCGGTTGCGCGCGCCATTTGCCAGCACGGCCATGAGTGGGGCGACTTGCTCAGGGCTCATCGGTACGGCCAAATCGCCGAATCCGCCGGTCTGGGCGCCGGGTGGCATGGTGTACATGGCGTAGTAGCCGGTCCGTTGGTAAAAGGGGCGTTCAAATATGTCGATATCGAACGCCGACCGGATCACGTCGGCCCAGAGCATGAAGCGGCTTGTGTAGCTGTTCCAGTAGGCAGTGCCTTCGTGCCAGCCGCCGTCGGCGTCGCCCCAGGCCGGATAGCACGTGTAGAAGAGCGTCATGGCATAATCCAGCCAGGCCTCGGCCTCCGGGATTTCATCATAGAACGCGATGGCCAGCTCGCCGAGGTAATGCCAGCAGCGGTTATTATGGCTGTCATACGGCCGCCACAGATGGTGCGTGGCTCGGAGGCGATCGAAGGCCTGCCGGCCGCGGATGCGCATCATCTTGACCACCGCCTTACGGTCGCGTTTGCTGAAAGCCGGATAGGCCCAGGAGTAGGCGCGCGACGTCATGTACAGCGCCGGCATGGCCGCCTCGTCGTTGTATTGATAGCGCGTGGAGCCCTTGGGATCCCATTTGGTCATGGCCATGACCAGGTCGCGCGCCGCATGGGCGTATTTCTCGTCACTGCTAATGCGATAAACGAAGCCAAGCGTGGCCGCGCCGTCGGCTACGGCGATGACGCGCATGCGGTTGCCCCACCAGGTCTTTCTCCATTCATTGCTTTTGCGTACCGTACCTTTGGGGTACAAGGGCGGCTCGGAGGTGTCGGGCGGGTCTTGGAGGGTCCTTCTGGCGCGTGCCTTTAGCTCGCTCCATCGATCGGCTAAGGGGCCATCGGCCAGCTCGCGCAGGCGGGGAATGTCCTCCGGACGAAAGAAGAGCCGTGGATGTTCCGCCGGGATGCGTTCGAGGAGTTCTTCGATGGGCGGTTGTGGGAACGGCACGGCGCCTTCGGGCATCTGAAATGAACGCACCCGGCTCCAATCCGATGAGTTCCCTGCTCTGCTTTTGGCGCCATACCGCCAGTAGAGCGTGCCGTGAGGCAGCGTAAGGGAGGGACAGTGGGCGTTCCAGGGCAGGCCGTCGCGCGCATATACCACGTGCTTGAATTCCGGGTCAGCAGCGATTTGTAGCGCGTAAGCCGCTGCTTTCTTGCAGGAGTGCCATGTGAAGCCCGGCGGGTTGAGGGCGATCTTTGTCACTTCACTGGGGCGGTAGCCCCAATCGCCGGGGCCGGCAGGCGATTCGTCGAGCCTCATGGCCCAGCCGGTGAAACTGAGGGGGGCGGCAAGCCATAAGAGAATGACCACAGTCCGAATCATGATTGGCCTCTTGGTTCGCCTCAGGCCTTACATTCTAGGGAGTTGCACGTTGGCCTGTCAAAATCGCTGACCGTTATCAGTTGTCAGCGCGAAAAGCAAAACGCCCCCTGATAGCTGACAACTGACAACGATTTTCAGGGGGCGTTTTGCTTTTCACAGTTATGAGCATTAAGATCACCCCATGAACGGCTATGTACAAAACTTGAGGGAGTCGGCGCACATGTCTAAACGACACTATTGTCACATTTGCGTGGGGGCGCTGGTGTTCTGCTTGATTGCAGGAAGCGTCCAGAGCAAGGAACTTGTGTTGGAAACGGGGCAATACAAACGCATACACGTACATGCATTGGAGGCGATTCTGGATGGCAACGTCGAGGGCGCGATTCAAGCGCTGCAGGACTATTGCAAGGCCCATCCCGACGATGCTGAAACCTGGTATCTGCGGGCGCTGGCGCATGGACGCCTTAGCCAACTCGACCAGGCCATGGCAAGCGTGAAGCAGGCCGTGTCAAGGGGGCTGCCGGTCGAACGTTTCCTGGCGGGTCCGCGCGGCTTATTAGGGCCCATTCTGGCGTATGAGCCGTTCCAGGCCTATGTAGCAGGCCGATATGCCGAGCCTATACACGGCCCGATGGTGGGCTGTGTAACCGCGGAGAGCGCCGGTTTTTGGGTGCGCACTGCACAGGAGGCGCCTGTACACATCCTCCTGAGCGCTTCTCAAGACTTCGACGGGGCTCGACGCTCCACGCAGGTTCACACGAGCGCCGATCGGCACTACACGGCCGTCATTCGCATGGACAGTCTCGATCCCGAGACCAGGTACTACTACAAGGTCATTGTCGACGGTGCCTCGAAACAGTATACCGCGCCACAATCGTTCCGCACATTCCCGAAGCCGGGCGAGCCGGCCGCCTTCCGCGTGGAACGATTGTG
>CAYRLQ010000234.1:0-6875 GCA_964425145.1 uncultured Nitrospiraceae bacterium | reverse complement strand
TCTGCGTCATTGCGAGGAGAGAAGCGACGAAGCAATCTACGCCACGTACGGCGGAATCTGGTGAGTGAGAGGTGAGAAGATTGCTTCGCTTCGCTCGCAATGACGCGAGGCAAGCCCGCCTCTGGCGGGCGAGGCTTTTGACCATGTCCCGTAGCTATGCGGCATCATTTCTGTCGCAGTGTATAATCAGGAATGTTCCCATCATTCGACCTCCCAATCACTCATCTTTCAATAACCGGTGTTCGGTTGCGGCTGCGCCGCCTTAAGATAGGCGCGTTGCGCTATAGCTGCTACGGCGTCAAGTTTCCGCCACAATCTCAGCAGGCTTGGTGTATTATACATGAGCCATGAGTGATCTGATCTGCACGTGCAAATGTGGACACAGGATACGGGTGTCCGAGTTTGCCCTCGGCATGAAAAGGCGCTGCGCCCAGTGCGGCGAGACCTTCGAGGTGACGGAGGAGAATACTGTTGCGCTGGAAATGCCACAGCGCGGCAGCTATAAGCCGTTTGCGGCCAAGTCAACCGACGACCTAAAGGGCGTCGAGGGACCCCAGCGCTGCGCGCGGTGCGGAAAACCCTTCAGGGGGGACTGGGACAGGTACTCGTCACCCGCTGGGCT
This sequence comes from uncultured Nitrospiraceae bacterium, assembly GCA_964425145.1. Taxonomy (GTDB): domain Bacteria; phylum Hydrogenedentota; class Hydrogenedentia; order Hydrogenedentales; family SLHB01; genus CAYRLQ01. Next base: position 6,253 of record CAYRLQ010000234.1, on the reverse strand, counting down.
GGTTTGCCACATCTGCGCGAACCTAGCCGGCGCCGAGCCAGACCGCCCGACGCCTGTTGTGCCGCCCCCTGTCCGAACTCCTACCCTAAAAGCCCAAGAGGAGCGACCCGAGCCGCAAATCGGTGAAGGCACGCTGCTCGACCAGTTTGGGGAGTTCAGGCAAACGCAAACGTTCCGAATCGGGCTGTACGTTGCAGCGTTTAGTGTAATCGTAGTGGCGATCTTCTATTCCTTTTTCTACACATTCCCGGAGCCCGGCGCCTCAACGGGCGATCAGCGAACGACCGAAGAGCAAACCAAGGTCGGCTTGGCCCTATGGGGCCCTCCGGAAGAGTTGACCAAGAATCAGCACATTGCGGTGGCTGTCCTGGTGGTAGCGGTGAGTTTTGTGTTGCGGCTCGTCCCCTGTTTTCTGGCGCTCTTGGTGACGCATCTTTGGTCAGGGGGCCTGCCGGGCAGTACGTGGTGGGCGGGGACACTGCACATGGCGCTGATGTCCCTTTTCCCAGTCTTCATCCCGGCTTTTCTATCCTTTGTGCCCATCATTGGCTGGCTTGTCGGCTGGCTGGTGGCTTTGTATATTTTGCATGAGGCATACAATTTTAGTCTGGCCGATCTGTTCAAGTTCGTTATGCTCACCATGGTTTTCTCGTTATTGATAGCGCCTTTGCGGGCCCTGGTATTTGGGGTGCTGGGTGCGTTGCTCTTCTGATATCAATAATCCACCATGCCGGCTTGACTTATAGTTTCATTCCATGGTATTATTTCTCAACAAATCGTAATAACGCCCCGATCATACAACTCGAAGGAAAAATGAATCTCGGAGGAACGTAGCATGAAGGCCAACGGCTTTACACTGATCGAACTCTTGGTGGTAATCGCCATCATCGGCATTTTGGCGGCCATTCTCCTGCCTGCGCTGGCTCGGGCGCGTGAGGCGGCGCGGCGCGCGAGCTGCGCCAACAATCTAAAGCAGTTCGGGCTTGTGTATAAAATGTACAGCGGGGAAGCCAGGGGCGGGAGTTTTCCGCCATGCGCGCCCTTCGCGAACCCCAACGGCGCTACCCTCTTCAGCGCGCCTTCAGGCGTAACGGTGTATCCGGAGTACCTCTCGGACCTCGATGTAGCCCGGTGCCCCTCTGATACACAAGGAGACGCCCCGGGGGAATATGTCGCGGGGCGGTTGCCGGATGCTGGTGACTTTGAAACGTGGCGTGAAGAAGCCCTTGCGGCAGGGGACCAGACCTCCTTTAACTACTACCTATCAGCGGAACTGGGACGGTCCTATCTCTATAAGGGCTACGTGGTCACGGACATCCCGGAATATTACGGCCTGTGGGGCGCCGCGACGGCGTTGCCAGTGTTCGATACGGTTGCTGTGATGCAAGTGCCTTTTCCGGTGGGCCTGAAAGACTACACGAAAGACCTCAATATCAATGACGGCACGTGGCCTTCGTGGGTTCCCACGCCACCGGACGCAACCGGCACAAGCGGTGGTGACATGATATATCGGCTCAGGGAGGGCATTGAGCGGTTCTTCATCACCGACATCAACAACCCCGCAGCGGGCTCCGTTGCTCAAAGTTCGATTCCTATTATGTGGGACACCTTCGGGATGCCCGAGCATGGAGATGCCACGGCGGGTATGGTCGTGTTCAACCACGTGCCCGGCGGAGCGAATGTGTTGTATATGGACGGTCACGTGGGCTTCATCACCTATCCCAATCAGTTCCCTGTGGTGAATGATCCACAGCTTATCCGCGAAGTCAGCCACTTCGGCCTGCGCTAAGTGCTCCATTTCGTAAGTTCGGTTACGTATTTTTGGACAGGATTCACAGGGTTTACAAGATTCTGTTCCTCTATCTTGTGAATTTTGTCAATCCTGTCGAAAAAGGTTTCTACTCCTTCTCATGCGTCATCGTATTTGTGAAAACGTGTACTTAAGGCGAGGCTAGTTTCCGCTCGTATAGGTGCGCAATAGGGCGAATCGGCCGTCGTTGTGCAGGCGCTCAGCCACGGTCACTGGGGGGAGGCCGGAGGTCTCTATCCATCGGGCAAGGGTATCGCTGGCGCGGTGTAGGTCGCCGAGCTGGGTGTAGGCCGCGGCGAGTTGGTACAATGCGTCGACATCGTCTGGAAAAGCCGTCAGGACGTAGTCGTAGCCCCGGGCCAGTACGGCCAACTCGTCGGCTTGCCAGAGGTAGCTTGCGGCCTCTTGGCGTGTTTCGATATCCCGCACGCCTTGCCGCTCCCGTTCGAGCAAGGCCTGAAAATCCCGTTCCTGCGTGCAGCACAGCAGGTCACGTTCGATAAGGCCGCGCAATTCATCCATATCGACCTCGGGCGACGCGCGACGCAAGTAGTCCGCCATGTGTTCCATGGCGGCCTGCTTTTTTCCCCTGCGCGCCTCGGTCCGCAGCAGAGCGAGGTGGGGTGCGGCCGATTCCGGGCTTAGCTTTGCCGCCAGCTCGGCCAGCCGCAGCGATTCCTCGCATTGTCCTTGACCGCGGGCGGCCTGGGCCAGTGGAATCGGCAGGGCGGTCAAGGTCCGCGCGACCCCGGGGTCCAGGCTGTAGAAACTGTAGTCGGCAGTGATCTGCCCGAACTCCGCATCGGGCTCGATAGGCACAGCAGGGTACAAGCGCGGATACGAGAGGACCAGGCCCGACACACGGGCCCGCGCCGTGAGCCACGGTGAGAGCACCCCCACGAAACACAGTGGGCAACGCGTGTAGTTGGCCTTGATGAAATCCCACAGGGCCAGGTCCACGAGACTTGCGGTGCCCGGCACGTGCCCTGCGCGTTCTTTGAGGAATCGCGCAAACAGCAACGGCTGTTCCTTGGGCCAGCTTTCCCCCGCATCTTCGGGAGGGAACGACTCGCTGAGAACGGCTTTCCCCGCCAGGCGTCTCTGCAGCAGGCGGCGTGCGTAATGGGATTGCGCAAAACTCGCCGCCGGGACCACGGTCACATCGCTGCGGTGTCCACCCACCTCCTGAGTCGCCATGAGCAGCGAAGTGATCTCCGGATCGCCGCTGATCAGCAGCGTCTCTTCGGGGCATCCCGCCAGAATCCGTTCGCCGAGCGTTTCCGCCAGCCCGTGGTTTCGCATGGGCGCGTGCGGCCAATGTAATGCTGCCATCACCGCCGTCATTCCCGCGATGAGTGCGGCCTTTGCGACTGCACGCCTCGGGGTTCTGAACAGTAGTTGCGCGATGTTGACCATCCCCCACGCGACGCAAAGGCACACTATGGCGAGCGCCAACATCAGAGGCGCGGCATCGTCGCGGAGCCCATACCCGCGCCCATTCTGATTCGTCAAGGCCGGCAGCAGCGGGCCCATGCACAGTACTATCGCCACGAAGAGGATCGCGTACCGCCGGGATTCCGGTCGGAAAAGCAGGATGATGCCGGGAATTGCCCCCAAAAGTGCCACGAGCGGTAGATTTTGCGAAAGCTCCCTGACGAAATCGAGATGGGGCACGTCGTCGAACAGGTTTGGATAGGGCTGCATCAAAGCGTGCGACAAGAACTCGCGCAGCGATTCGCTCGTGGCGAACGCGTATGCCAGCGGGATCGACGATGCGGCGAGGAACAGCAACAGAGCGATGGCGGCCACTCGTGCGGTCCGGCGCGTCATTGATCCAAACAGCAACAGGGCAAAGATGACTATCCCGCCCAGCAAACCGAATGCGGCGTGGTTGCAGGCGGCAATGCCTGCCAACAGTGCCGCTGCATACAGCAGCAGAGAGTGCTCGATGCGCTCGATCGAGGCGGTCAGCAGGCCGATTGTGGCCAGACCCAGGAAGAGCGAGAGCATGCTCGGGCCGGCCCCCGTGCCGGCATAGGTTACGACGGGCGTCATCGCAAAGACCACAGCCGCGGCAAACCCGCAAACCGTCGCCTCGATAGGGGACGCAAAGCGCTTGGCCACGGCGGCGCCTATTGCGGCAAGCGCCCCACATGAAAGCGCTCCGAAGAACGCCGACGCGACGTTCAGGCGCCAGCCCGGATTGCCAATGCAAACGTGCGACGCGGTCAGAGAAACCCAGTGCGAAAGCAAGGGGAGGCGTTGGATGGGGTCCGGGTCGAGCAGCGGGCCTTGCCACGGGCCAAAGGCGACCCCCGGGCTTAGTCTGAACCCGAACCAAATCAGGGCTGCGAGCGCGGCGCATACACCTGAAATGCCGGGGGCCGAAGGCCGGCCCTTTACAGGTTCTCGAGCGTCGCCAAAACCAGACTTGCTGTTTTGTTCCATGTCGTCGCCTGTGCGCGTTCGCACGCGTGGGTCGCCAATCGTCTGCAGAGAACCTCGTCTTTCATCAGCCGACGGAAACACCCGGCCAGTTCCCGGCTGTTTCCCGGCTGAAACAGCAGCCCGGTCTCCCCATCTTCGACGAATTCCTTGCCGGCCGGCGTCGCTGGACACACCGCTGGTACGCCGCATGCCCCTAGCGCCAGCGCTTCTGTCTCGAAGCCTTCGCCGCAGTAGCCAAACCGCGCGCCTTGATAGAGCACGGCGCGCTCGGCCCTGTCCGTGGCGTGGCGATACGTCACGACATCCGCCACTTTCCCGCGCACCTTAAATGCGCTGCGTAGGGAACGGCGCCTAACCGGACGCTTCCCAATTCCGATCAGGTCCACGCGCGGCGCCAAGCCGTCTGGCTGCAACCGCGCCAGCGCGCCCAACAAACACTTTGGAGTCTTATCCACCGCCACGACGGAGGCCGAAGACCCGCCTTCGCCGGCTGTAGGCGATGCGGCTTTGTCACTCGAGGGAGTATACAGGTTGCAATCGACCCCGTACGGGGCGTGCACGATGTAGTTCTCCGGGAAACCGGCCAGGAGAAGCTGATGCCGCGCCGCCTTCGTCGCCGCAATCAGCGGACCAGGGGGCTCTTGCGAAGCGTGCACTTTCCGGGCCAGGTTGAACACAAGCGGCACCACCGGCACATCTGTTACATCCTCAAGCGGCAGGGGATGGCCGGTTACGCAATCGACGACCGCATCAAATTTCCCCGAGAGTCTTCCCGACTTCATTAATCGCGAAACCACCATCCCCGCCGCGATGCGGTAAAATGCGCGAAGACCGAGACGGGCTATCTGAATACCGTCGGTAGTATTCACGCGGGGCGTCGGATTGCCCCGCGAGGGAAACAGGTGGTAGTTATGCGATATCCAGGCGACATAGTGGCCCTGCGTGGCTATCCGGGAGAAGACTTCGTGCACATAGTGCTCAACCATACTCGCCTTCGGGTTCAGCCAATCGCGGCAACATAGTATCAATAACCGTTTCATGCCCCGATTCTACCAAATTGCCCCAGCCAACTGTATACTTCATGCGCGGATCAAGCTGATTCTGGTTGATTGGGATTGAGATTCACGTGTTCACGGTGCCGCTAGCCGCAGGCAGACTCAAACGCCGCGCATGGAAGGCTTGATTTTAAGGGTGATTTGTGCCTATCCTTATCCCACTTATCTGAGTATTCCTTCGCTTTCATGGTGCTTACTCTATGAGCATTCACTCTACGGCGATCGTACACCTCAAGGCCGAGTTGGCCGACGATGTTGAAGTTCAGGCCTTCTCCATTATCGGCCCCCGTGTGCGGATTGGCGCAGGCACGGTGGTGGGCTCGCACTGCGTGCTGGACGGCCGGACTGTCATCGGCAGGAATAACCGGTTTTACAGCGGGGCGCAGATCGGCGTTTTATCACAGGACCTCAAGCACAAGGCCGGCCTGGTCGGCCAGACTGTCATCGGCGATGGCAACATTTTCCGGGAACACGTCACGGTCAGCGCCTGCACGATGACCAGTGCTGACGATGAACACCGGGTAACCTCGATCGGCGACAACGGCATGTTTATGGCCTATTCGCACGTGGCGCATGATTGCCACGTCGGCAATCGCGTGATCATGGCCAACTGCGCCTCGTTGTCCGGGCATGTCGAGGTAAAGGACAGTGCAATCCTGGGCGGGCTGGTGGGCGTGCACCAGGAATGCGTGATCGGCACGATGGCGTTCGTTGGCGGGCTCACGCGCACGGCGAGAGACGTGGCGCCTTATATGATCGTCGAGGGCAACCCGGCCCGGTGTTGTGGGCCGAACGTGGTGGGGCTCAAGCGCAACGCTGTCTCGCGCAAGGCACGGGATCGGATCAAGGCCATGTATAAGATCATGTTCCGTTCGGACCTTAATACGACCCAGGCATTGCACGAGATTGAGGCCACCGTCGAAGATAGTGAAGAGCGAAA
>CAYRLQ010000233.1:0-6979 GCA_964425145.1 uncultured Nitrospiraceae bacterium | reverse complement strand
GTTCCCGGTTTGAGCAACTTCCGCAACCCCGGTGCCGTGGCACCCTCAAACTCGTTTGAGGGTGTTCCTCAGAGTTGGCACAATACACCCTCAAACAAGTTTGAGGGTGCCACGGGATGGGTTTGAGGGTGCCACGGGCCACGGGCTTTGAGGGTGCCATGGGCCACGGGGTTTCAGGGTGTCAGGGGATAAGTCTGAGGGGGGCGAGGCCCGAGCATTGGACTGGTTGCGGGCGCCCTGGCGGCTGCTCTACAATGGGGGCCAGGAGAAGCGGGCCGATGAGTGCCAAGAGCGACATAGGGCGCGTGCGTATCTTGCCGGAAGACCTGGCGAGCAAGATCGCTGCCGGGGAGGTGGTGGAACGGCCCGCGTCGGTGGTCAAGGAGTTGGTCGAGAATGCGCTGGACGCCAAGGCCACGCGTATCGTCGTGCGGGTGGTGGCGGCAGGACGCCGGACTATCGAGGTGATCGACAACGGCCATGGGATGTCGCAACAGGACGCGCTGTTGGCCATCGAACGTCACGCTACGAGCAAGGTCCGCAAAGCCGAGGACCTGGACAGCATCCGGACGCTTGGCTTCCGGGGTGAGGCACTGCCCAGCATCGGCGCGGTGTCCCGCATGGAGTTGGTGACGCGCAGGGCCGGCGATGATGCGGCCACGCGGCTCCGTATCGACGGGGGCATCTTGCGCGATGTGTCCGAGGCGGCGGCGCCCGTTGGTACGCGGGTGACGGTGAACCGGTTGTATTTCAATACGCCGGTCCGGGCAAAGTTCCTCAAGGGCGTCACCACGGAACTCGGCCATTGTATTGGCGTCGTCCAGCGCCATGCGCTGGCCGCGGACGGCGTGGGCTTTCAGTTTGTCCATAACGAGAAAAGCCTGCTCGATATCCCGGGAAACGCCTCCCTGCGCGAACGCGTTGCGCTCATTTGGGGGCTGAATTTCGCCAGCGACATGGTCGACGTAGGCGGGCAACAGGCAGGGTTCAAGGTGCGTGGCCTCATCGGCAGGCCGGGGCTGACCCGGTCCGCGCGGTCGCACCAGTTCTTCTTCGTCAATCGGCGCCCGGTCCTGAATCGCTCGCTGCAATATGGCTTTCAGGATGCCTACCGCGGGCTGGTAACCGTCGGGCGGCACCCGGTCGGTGTGATGCTTCTCGAGACGCACCCGCGCTTTGTGGACGTCAATATCCACCCGACGAAGCGGGAAGTCCGATTCCGTGATGAACGCGCTGCACACGATGCCGTCCGCGACATCGTCCGTGGAGGCCTCGATACGCTGCGGGCGTCTGAGGCGGTCCTGCCCACGGCGGCCCCCCGTGCGGCCGAACCTGCGCCGATGCAGGCACCCGCCGACACACCCGAATCTGCACCCGCGCCCGATGTACCCGTCGCCGAGGCGACACTACCCGAGTCCCGACCGGTGGCTGCTCCTTCTCCCTCTGGGCCCGCTGCGTCGGGCGTCCAGACCGAATTGCCGGGGGCCAGGGGATTTATGGATGTCGGGTCGGTCGAGCTTGAGCCCATGTACTCGCCGGTGGGCGCCATGCGGTCGGCGCCGCTGCAGGTGTTCGACACATACCTCATCGTGCCCGAGGAAGAACGGTTGCTGATCATCGACCAGCACGCTCTCCACGAGCGCCTCAATTACGATAGCCTTCGCGCCGAACTCGATGATGCCGAGTACGCGTCCCAGCAGCTTGCCGTGCCCTTGCTCGTCGACGTGGCACCGTCGCAGGTGAAGCTGCTCGAAGACAACATTGGCCTGTTCACATCGCTCGGCATCGAGATCGAGCATTTCGGCGCCAACACGTATCAAGTCACGGCCGTCTGCCACCTCTACGACGAATCCCGGGTGCCCGACGCCATTTACCGCGTGCTGGACGAGCTCGCCCAGGGGGATTTGTTCGACAAGGACGATTTTGTGTCCGATTTCCTCCGCCTGACCGTCGAGGCCTGCCACGCATCCGTCAAGGCCGGGGACCGGCTCACGCCCGAGGAGTGCCGCGGCCTGCTCGAGGGGTTTCGCCGGCTCCGCCCGCCTTACACCTGTCCGCACGGCCGTCCCATCATCACCGAAATCACCCAATTCCAGATGGAAAAGAGCTTTCGGAGACGGCAGTGAAACAACTCATTGCAGTCGTGGGCCCCACGGCGTCGGGCAAAACCGCGCTGGCCATTGAACTCGCCGAACGGTTGGGTACCGAGGTCATCTCCGCCGACTCGATGCAGTTCTACCGTGGCATGGAGATCGGCACCGGTGCACCAACTGCTGAAGAATTGGCCCGTGTCAAGCACCACTTCGTAGGGCATCTCGATCCGGGCGAGGAATTCTCCGCGGGCGCCTTCGAGCGCCTCGGGCGCGAGCGCCTCGCCGAGCTGAATGCCCGTGGCAAGACCGCGGTTGTCGCCGGCGGCTCGGGCCTGTATATCAGCGCGCTCATTGACGGCCTGTTTCCCGGCCCCGGCAAGGACGCCGCCATTCGCGCGCGGCTGCATCAAGAAGCACAGGAGCACGGCGTGCCGGCGCTGTACGCGCGGCTGTGCGACGTGGACCCCGACTACGCCGACATTATTCAGAACAACGATCTCCGCCGGATCGTCCGCGCCCTCGAGGTCCACGAGTTGACCGGCGAGCCATTGTCCAGGCTCCACCGGGACCACCGCGGGCAAACCGAATCGCTCGAGGCGGTCCAGGTCGCGTTGGACCGGCCCCGCGAGGAACTGTACCGCCGCATCGATCGCCGCGTGGACTACATGCTCGAGAGGGGCCTGCTGGATGAAGTTCAAGCGCTTCTGGACAACGGCTATGCCGAGCATATCGAGCGGCTTCGGTCACTCGGCTACCGCGAGATGGCCGCTCATCTCCGCGGTGAATACCTACTCGACGAGGCGACCGAACTTATGAAGCGCAATACCCGCCGCTATGCCAAACGCCAACTCACCTGGTTCCGCGCCGACCCCCGCATTCGGTGGCTTCCCATCAACGACCGTACACCTGGCCGGCTCGCCGACTATATCCTCGCTGAATGCTGCGCGTAAATGTAGTCTCTTTAGTACAGCTCAACACAAATTCAATCGCAACACGTGGCACCCTCAAACTCGTTTGAGGGTGCCACGGGGTGGGTTTGAGGGTGCTACGCATCCCCATTTCGCATTCTGTCACCCTTTTTGTGTTGAGCCATACTCAGCCGAAGGGCGGTAAACGGTCTGTTCGGTGACGATGGTGTCGACGGCAATGTCGTGGTGATTCCGGTCGAAGGTGGGGACGATTTGAACTTCGAAGGCAAGGGCGATGCCGGGACCGGGGTGGTGGGCCAGGAAACGGTCGTAGTAACCCTCGCCGTAGCCGATGCGGCAGCCGTCGGGCGTGAATGCGATGCCGGGCACGACTACCGGGCTCTCGGCGGGCGGAACCGTGAGATGGCGGCATTCGGGGCGGGGCTCGAGGATGCCGAAGCGCGCCGGGGCCAGTTCGCTCAAACCCTCGATGCGCGACCACAGCAGAATGCCCTCCCTATCAGCGACGGGCACAAGGACCGTCCGCCCTTCCGCAAGGAGGGATTCGATGAGGGCGTGCGTGTCGGCCTCGTTATCCTTGGATGACACGTAGCACAGGATCGTTGTGGCCTTGCGGAATTCGTCCAGCGCCTTCAATCGCTCTGTGATGGCCCGGCTCTTTGCGGCAACCTCATCGGGCGCCATATTCTTGCGGGTTGCGAGGCACTTCTGACGCGTTTCCGATTTTGTCGCCATGCGCTCTCCGCTCCTGTGAGTCTTTATCCGATTATCACACATTGAGACCAGAGATTCATTTATCTACAAACGCACGCAAAGTCGCAGAGGGGCTGGGTAGGTTGCTGGACTTTGCGCCTTGGCGACTTTGCGTGAGAAAAAAGTTCCCGGTGCGGTAACAATTGCTTGTGGGGCTGGAGGAAGCGGGCAATGCCGTTCTATCCTAACCCATTTTATGTCAATATCTTATGGAATTGCAGCTCCTTGGCATAGGGTTTGCTACCATCCTCTGTGGACCTGTTACCCATTCGGGTCCACCTCGTGAGTGGTTGGCCCTGCGCACGGGAATGATTGCCCATTGTTGTTCCCATCCGTCGCTGGAATATCCGCGGGGCCTACCGATGAAACCGCCTACGGGCGATGCGATATAGGTGATCCGAGGAGCAAGGGGATGATTCAGGGACTTTACTCGGCTGCGACGGGTATCGTGGCCATTGAGGCGCGTCAGGCCGCGGTCGCCAACAACATCGCCAATGCGTCGACTGTCGGTTTCAAGCGCCAGAATCCCGTCCAGGAGGGCTTCTACAATTACTTCGTGACGAAGCTCAAGCGCCCCTTCCACTTCAATGTCGTCTCCGGACCCGGCGGTGGTGCCAAGGTGGTCGAGACATTCTCCGACCTCAGCGGCGGCATCATGCGCAAGACCGGCGATCCCCTCAACGTTGCCCTGCAAGGCCCGGGGTATCTCGTAGTGGATACGCCGGGCGGGGAACGCTTCACGCGTGCCGGCGCCCTCGCCATCGACGTTGATGGCCATCTCGCCACGTCAGACGGCTACAAGGTGCAGAACGTCGGCGGCGGGTGGATTGATGCGCGCGGCGGTCCCGTGACCATCGACAGCGAAGGTGCTGTCAGTGTCGACGGCGTGATGATGGGGCAGATGCGGCTGGTCGAGTTCGAGGACGCCCACATGCTCACGCGTGAAGGATACACCCTGCTCGCGGCCTCCGATGCGGCGATGCGACGCTCGGCGCGAGCGGCCAATACGCAGGTGGTCCAAGAACAGCTCGAGATGTCCAATGTCAACCTCTCGCGGGAGATGGTTGAGATGATAATGGGCTTGCGTGCCTACGCGGCCAACCAGAGAGTCATCAATTCGGTGGATGAAACCATGAGCCGCCTGATCGACCAGGTCGGTTCGCCAGTCTAACGGGGAGAAACGAGATGATCCGCGCGCTGTTCACGGCTTCGACGGGCATGATGGCCCAGCAGATGAACATTGATGCTATCGCCAATAACCTGGCGAACGTCAACACGACAGGTTTTAAGAAGAGCCGGGTGAACTTTCAGGACCTCATGTATGAGACGATCAAGCCCGCAGGCACCGAGACCGCGGCCGGCACGACAATCCCCGAGGGTATTCAGATCGGCCATGGCGTGCGCCCCTCGGCGATTTCCAAGCTGTTTACCCCGGGCAACATGATTCAGACCGGCAACGACCTCGATCTCGTCATCGAAGGCGATGGCTTTTTCCAGGTCGAGTTGCCAGACGGCACCGTTGCCTATACCCGCGACGGGTCGTTCAAACTTAACGAAGAGGGCAGGATCATGACGGCGGATGGGTACGAGATGACGCCGGCGATAGCCGTTCCTACGGATTACGTAGAACTTACGGTGGGCTCGGATGGGACGATTTCCGTGGGCGTGCCGGGCACCCCCGTGCCGCAGGCCCTGGGGATAATCCAACTGGTCCGGTTTCCGAACCCGGCCGGCTTGGATGCGCGACTGGGCCGGAACTTGCTGCTCGAGACGCAGGCTTCCGGGGCGCCGGTCGAGGGGCAGCCCGGCTTGGAAGGCATCGGTTTGATCGAACAGGGCTTCATCGAGAACTCCAACGTACAAGTGGTCGAGGAGATTCTGCAACTCATCATTGCACAGCGTGCCTACGAGGCCAACTCGAAGATAATTCAGGCATCCGATGAGATGCTGCAGCTCGCGAACAACGTGAAGCGGTAATAGGTTCTCGCGGAGTGAGCAGGATGGATACAACGTGCGGAAGGCCCTCCACAACGACAGCGTTGTGTATCGCCGCGGCGTTGACGATGGCGTCGTTTGCCGCGTTTGCCGACACGATCATCCTGAAAGAGGAAGTGTACGTCAAGGGCCCGAAGGTGTTGCTGGGCGATGTGGCCGAAATTGACGGCGACAGCAAGGAATTCCTCGAGACCGTCGAAGTAGCCCCAGCGGCGCTCCCGGGCGATTGCCGGCGCGTGAACGCCTCCCTGGTGATGTCTCTGGTGAAGCATTCCGGCATCGAGGTGGAAGACCTCCAGATCAAGGGCGCCCGCGCCGTCCGCGCCACCACGCTCCACCGGGACGTGCCCCGCGCGATGATCGCCGAGAGTCTGCGCGCCTTCATCGAGGCCGAAATGCCCTGGGACCCACTTGACACAGACGTCGAAGTGATCGTGCCTGTGGAGAATGTCGTCGTTCCGGACGGCGAGGTCGAGTTCGCTTGGCGCCCGAACCCGCAATACCGCTACATTGGCACGGGGGCTTTTCGTGGCCGGCTCGCCGTGGCTGGCCAGGTGCAGAAGAGCCTTTTGTGCAAGGCTACGGTCGAGGCCTATGGGCAAGTTGTCGTCGCGCGCAACGACATTTCCCGCGGTAAGCCACTCGTTATGGCCGACCTCGAGACCGAGATGCGGCGGCTCTCGACACTGAAGACAGGCACCTTTCAGCGCCCGGAAGAGCTCGCGGGCCTTGTCGCCCGAACCAGCATTTTCCCAGGCCAGGTCATTACAAGTCGGAAGGTTATGCCGCGCAGGGTCATCAAGCGCAATCAGATCGTCATTGTCGAAGCGCGCCTCGGCGCCCTGCACCTCCAAAGCCGGGCGCGCGCCCGTTCCGATGCATGCGAGGGCGACCTGGTCGTCTGCGAGAACCTCGACTCGAAGGCGGAGTTTCAGGGCATTGCGCGTAAAGACGGGGTGGTAATTGTTCCATAGGGAGGTTGTCGTGTCGAGAACAGGACGGATATTCATCTTCGGGCTGCTGTTCGTGGCGAGTGCCGGCGCGGATTCGCTGTTTAACATGACCGGCGGCAAGAGCGGCACCTTGATCGCCCAAAAAAAGGCCCGCTTCGAGGTCGGGGACATCATTACCGTGCTGGTCCGCGAGAACGTCGAGGCGTCCACACAAGCCAACACCCAAACCCGGAAAGAAGCCGATGTCGAAACGGAG
>CAYRLQ010000232.1:0-6980 GCA_964425145.1 uncultured Nitrospiraceae bacterium | reverse complement strand
GTGTGCCAAGCTCTCACGAAGATACGAAGATTTCCGGGAACAACGCGCCTCATGATAAAAACCCCAAAATTTGACGCAGGCCCAGGGCAGGTTTTACATCGGCACAGGGGCGCAAAATTGAAGCCTTTCCTGCCAGGGTGGTAATCTCTACTGCTCGCATTTGATTTCTTGCTTTTCGACGACATTTTGGCGACCGATAAAGAAGAATCAGGAGTTACCAAGAAAAGGAGTGTGCACTATGGCAGGGTTGCTTGAGAATCAGGTGGCGATCATTACGGGTGCGGGCCGGGGAATCGGCGCGGCGACGGCGAAGCTGTTTGCGGGGCACGGGGCGAAGGTGGTCGTCTCCGACCGCGACGCGGAACCGGCCGAGGCGGTCGAGGCGGCCATCAAAGAGGCCGGCGGCGAGGCCATCGTGGTGCCGGGCGACATCACGGACCCGGCGTTTCCGGAAGCGTTGGTCAAGGCGGCCATCGACGCGTATGAGAAGTTACATATCCTCGTGAACAATGCCGGATACACGTGGGACGCTGTGATCCACAAGATGACCGACCAGCAGTGGCATGCCATGCTCGAGGTGCACAACACCGCCCCGTTCCGCCTGATCCGTGCGGCGGTGCCGTACATGCGCGAGCCTGCCAAGCAAGAAAAGGTCTCGGGCCAGACCCCGGAGCCGCGCTGTATCGTCAACGTATCATCTACCTCGGGCGTCCATGGCAACGCAGGGCAGGTGAACTACGCCACGGCGAAGATGGGCATCATCGGCTTGACGAAGACGCTGGCAAAGGAATGGGGCCAGTTCGGCATACGGTGCAACGCGGTGGTATTCGGCATGATCGACACCCGCCTGACCAAGCCCAAGGAGCAAGGCGAGGAGATCGAAGTCGACGGCCAGAAGATCACGCTGGGCGTGCCCGGCGCCGTGTTGTCTATGGCGCCCATGCTTGTACCGCTGGGCCGGACCGGCACCCCCGAAGAGGCCGCGGCGGGGATATTCCTGATGGCGCTGCCCATGAGCAGCTACATTACCGGGCACGTCCTGGAGGTGACGGGCGGTTTCGGCATTTGAGCCGACTAGACACCAAGGCCGGCTACCACGACGGTGTCCTATAGCCGATCACCTCCGGAGTTCGCGCCGCAGACAACACGTGCCGGCGGACTGCCGACGACTGGTAGCTTATTATGGCATAGCGCCGTAGGCGACCATTGCGGCAATGTAGGCCAGGGCGGCCGTTGCCGCATCCGGGAACACGGGGCTGCTTCCGTTCTCGTGGCCACGCTTCAAGGCGTTAGCCAAGACGGGCTTCAACAGTGGCTGCAATTGGGCCAGCTTGTCAGGTTTACCGCGCCACGCCAGAGCGATGTCACAGAGGGCCCGCGCGGCGCGGTACCCCTCGAGCGACTCGAGCGCCACGAGCCAGCCCGCCTCGATGTCCTCCGAATCCGGCATCATCGTAGCGGCGATCTCGCCAAGCCCAAATGGTATGGGTTGGTCCAGCTTCCACCGGCCGTTGTCGTCGACGCAATGGATCAGAACCAGCACGTTCAGGTCGCGCTTCCGCTCGCGCCATTGGGGTGGCGCCTCGCGCCCAAGGGCGTCGGCGATGCGCAATGCGCTGTCCACACCCATGAACGTGGCCAAAAGCAACCGTAGCGAGCGAGCGTCACGGCACTGACCGGGATGAAAGCTGTGGAGTGGGGCTCCGGTCCGGCCGTCGCCCCAGCCGGCCAAGAACGCGGCGGCTCGTTCAGCGGCGTCCCACACCTGGGCCAGGTAGGCCGTGCGCTCCTCTGCTTCGAGAAACAGCGCGTGCCGCCAAAAGGTCGCCAGCATCCAGGCGGCGGCATCCGACTCGAGGATCACGTGTGGCATGGCTTCGATGTGATTCGCGTAAGACGCGGCGGGCAACGAGCCGAGTGGCTTGCCCCGTGAGCCCTCCGTACGCACTGTTTCGCAATAGAACAGCGTATGCTTCTCCGCCAAATCCCGATAGCCGGCCATGTCGAGCGCGAGTGTCATCCAGAACCCATGCCGCGCCCAGTCAAGCGCCAGCGGCGGCTGTGTGCCAGGGCAGCGCACCATCGCGCCCGTCGTCCGGTCCATGGCTTGCTGCAGCGTCACCAGGCACCGCGTGCACAACACCAGGAGCTCCTGATCGTCCGTGGCTGGAAGGGCCGCCAAGCCCACCCGCCATCCCCAGTAGACTTCGTGCCGGCGGGCCAGATTCGCGTAGCCGCTGCGTTGTGCGTAATTCAGCGCCGCGTCTACCTCAGCCCGGTTAGCGCCAAAGGCGACATATACTGTCGCGCGGTATTCGTCGCCGTCCTGCTGCGGAACCAGCGCCAGGACCCCATTGCACTGTCCTACTGCGGCCGACTCACTCCTGAGGCAACCTTCCCCGGCCTGCCGGAAAGCCGAGGTCGGTGTGTCCTGGTTCCCGCATTGGAACCCCACGATGGGCTCTGGGCTCGTGTAGCCAATCCAGACCCCGTCGCCGAAATCCCCGGCCTTTTGTCCCAGTGTCCCGTCGGCGGCCTGGCGTTCGGCCTTTGCCCACGCGTCGGCGCCGGGCCGATGCGGCCGGAAGTGGTAGATGGTCGTGGGGGCGCCCTCGGCAAACACTGCGAAATCATTGTACGCGTCGAGGGCCCAGTCGGCCACGGGCAGCTCCGGGATAAGCCGGGTGCAGGGTGCGAAATTCGCGTACCAATACAGCTCCGGGGCTTGCCCAGCACCGCGCACACGGACCTGCGCGACGAGGAGGTCGTGCACAGGGTGCACAAACACCGTCTGGGTCACCGCCAGGTCTGAATTGGGCCACTGCGAGAGCGTCTCGATAATCGTCGCCGCCGGGTGGCGGTAACGCTGCGTGGCGGTCCATGGCGGCCCGGTGAGCCACCGGGTCTCGCCGCTGATTCGCACGCCCCACATGAGCCCGTGCCACGGCGCCACGCCGAGGGCCGGCAACTCCTCGGATCGCGTCCGATAGGCCACCTGGTCGTGATAGCTCGGGCTGGGCCATCGGCAGACGCTAATCCGGCCATGGGGGTTGGCGCACACCGTCAACGCGCCGTTGCCCGTCGCCGCACTGATGTCTGCAGGCCCGAAGAGTTGTTCCAGCCCGTTATAGTCGCCCACCGTGGCCAGAGCGCTTGCGGCCAAGCCGCACAGGTACACTGCCGTCCACATATGCCAACCACCTAGTTGTTGTGCTGGGCCAGGAAGCCCTCGAATACGATCCGGTCATCTTCGGATCGAAGCTCCAGTTGCAACCTTCCAAGTCGGGCCAGGTCCTGTGCCAGGGGTATCAGCCGCGTTTCGGCGTCGGCCGCATTCATCCGCGGGATCAGCTCGAGCGCGGCGGCCTGGCGTACGAGCCTCTCGGCGCATATCCCTAGTTTGCGCCAATTCACCCGGAGGGTCACATCTGCGTTCACCTGGCTGCCCGCCTGCAGTTGCCCCACCAGTGCGGCCATCAGCGGTTCCCGGCTCGTCGCCAGCCAGTCCCGGCCGAACCGGCCCAGACACAGCGCCACCTTCTCACCCAACAACGGTGCGACCTGGCCGGGGTGCTCGTTCCACTCATAGGCCAGTGGATCTGCATCCGCGGTCAACGGCGCCAACGGGTGTGGGCCGCGCAACGGGCCGCGTTGCCTGAGGACCAGAGCAACTTCCGGCACGGGGAGGGTCTGGGATGTGTCGATGTCCATGATGGCCAAGGCGCACTCGCTAATGGCCTTGTCCCAACCCTCCGGTAACGTGTTCCACTTCCACTGGCGCGCCAGAAAACGGGCCAGTTCGCCCAAGTCGGACAGGCCCTGAGTTTGACCAAGCACTTCGCCTAACTGCGAAAAAGCCGTGGGGAGGTCGGCACACGTCGATGTTGTGATGGCGAGCAACGGGGCCTCCGGCCATATATCGTCCAGGGTCAACGGCGCGTCCCGATGAGACAGACGGCCTTCCAGGCAACCCGATACCGGCAGGCCATCCTTAGCACGCAGCCACAGCGTGCATTCCCGCGGTTTCGTGCGACTGACGCAAAACTCGTCCGCTTCCCCGAACGTATAGACCTCGGAGGCGCCGCTGCTCAGGCAAGCCGACACGTACTCGGGGGACTTCGAGACGATAAGGAATCGGCCGCGCCAGGCATAGAAAACCGACCGGAATGAGCAAACCCCTTGTCCCCCGACCTGTTCCTCATGCGCCGCCGAGAGACTGCGGCGCACCCACTCCGTACAATGCATGAGTACCCCGGGGCGCAGGCAGATACCCCACCCATCCGTCGAGCGAGCCACCAACAGCCACGAGCCCAGCCACAGGCGCCAGCGCCGTGGCGTGGGGCGCATCCCGGTCATCTCACGAAAAAGGCCCTCCAAATCGTCCAGTAGCGGCACGTTCGTTTCCGCCAACCGCCGGGCAACGTCCGTTTGGGCCAGATTCGCCCTGAACGCCGGGAAATCCGCCGCACCCGCGACCCACGCCGCGTTCTGAGGATAATAGCCTACGTACCCATGACTTTTCAGCCCAGCATCGATCCCGGCCAGTGCCAGCAAAGAAATGGCCAGGGCCGCCAACAGCACCAGGCCACACCCCCGGCGTTTCGTTTTGGTTGCATCGGGCAAGGTCAACCTGCCGATCTGAACTACTCGGCGTTCCAGATTGCGCTCTTTGCCTCGTCGCGTTCCGCTTCAAGCGCCGCGATCTCTTCGGCGAGTTGAGCTTTGAGCGTGTTCATTTCCTCAAGCGACTCTGCGCCGGCGATCTTGGGTTCATAGGCCAGTTTCTGTTCGGCGACCTTTGCCTCGCAGTGTTTTTCGATCCCCGCAACCTCGGCCTTTTGCTCGTCGGTGAGCTTCTTTGTGGGACCGCTCTCCTTCTCGAGCCGCGCCATTGCAATTTCGTACGCGCTCTTCATCTACGGTTCTCCTTGTGCCCCGCACCCTTGTTGCACGGACGGATGACAAGTTTGCCCGCTACACAGAAAACTCGTCGTCGAGGACGCTCGATATAAACCGCTCGATAGAAACGGGATAATAGTGGCTGTTGGGAGTGATAATGACGCCCGTGATGATATCTTCCTGCCGCTCGAGTTTGTCGAGCGTATCGGACAGGACGCGGCTGATAGACGCCTCGAGATGCTTGACCTCGAGATGCTCTAACTTGCACTCGACGGGCTTGGACCGAAACCCCAGGAACCCAAACACCCGGCCGGCCAGCGCCGCATCCACATTGTCTTCACCGAAGACATCCTTGTAGCTTGGCTCGTACTGCGGCGGGCGTATGACGAACCGCGGCGAGACATGTACCTTGCCCCGGACCTCGGTGGTCTCGCGGCCCGGTTCAAACGATGCGCCCAAACACACGTACGGCAACTCGTGATACCCACTGATAATGCCGTAGGTGGGCCGGCGCACGATCTCCGTGCGTTCAAAAATCTCGCGCATTTCCTCAGGGCTCAGGCCCATAGCGTCTTCGTAACTCCCCGTTATGCCCACGGTGGATTTTTAAGAACAATCGCTCCGTTTGAGTATAAATTACACCAGAAACTCCGGACCAGGAGCAAGTTGTCCGCACTACTTAAACCATTGCGCGAGATCAATTCGCGTGTATGGCCGCGTGGTGGCCGTCACGGGCGGGTTATTACCCGCCACCGCTACATAGGCCACCTGATTCTTCGGGTCGAAAACCCAGGAATGCAGCGTGGCGTGATTAAACACCGGACCATTGGACAACAGTTGCAGCGCCTCCTTGACGTCAATTCTACCAGGCCGCGCCTGAATCTGCTTGCCCAGCCAGTCGTACCGCTGCCATGAGTTCTGCATTTTGAGCATCGGGATGGCAGATTTCACATCCGTGACCTCGATATTCATCCGCGGCCCGTATATCTCGAGCAGCTTCATCAGTTGCGCCTCGCCGATCGGGTGGTTAGTCCGTCGCACGGCGTCTGCCATTGCCCAATGGCCTGTCTGTTCGCCCTCTTTAGGGTCCATGGGCGCGTAGACTTCGCATACTTCCGCGTCCACCTCGAGCGCCCGCCCATCGGGGATTTGCCCGTCGCCAATGACGAAGTTCCAGCCGGTGGTCCGCGGCCCTTCCTTCATAATCTTCACGGCCTCTTCTAGGCTGTTCGCCTTCTCAAGCACACGGCGCATGATCAGGAACAGTGGCAAGCCGTCAAACGTGGAATCCGGCGAGGTTGATGTCATCTCACCTATCGTAATTCCCTTGGAGTTCATGCCGCTGACACTGCCAACGCCACCTGCCCACGCCACCATCATAAACGGCGCGCCGCCTCTGGGCCGCCACACCAGGATCGCCGCGTCGTCCTGCGCATCACCTTTGACATTCCAGTCGAGATTCCGCCCGTGGAGCAGCCGTCCGTCCGTAGTCCATTTTCCCCAGCAGGCAAAGTTGCTGCACCCCGGCGGGGAATCCGGACCGTAGTGTAGAAGCTCCGCCTGCGTCGCGCTCAACCGCACGTCTTCGTAGGTGATGTCCTCGATGCCCGCGGCGCGCAAGCCCTTCACAACGCCTTTCATTTCCACGATGTATTCGGGCGGGAAATGCTTCTCCATCCGCGCGGACTGCGCATTGACGTATTCGCGGGTATAGCCCCGCTCCCAAATGGCCTTCACCACGTACCCTTCCTTCGTCACGTGCTGAATCCGCTTCGCCAAGAGCCGACCATGCTGGAATCCCATCTCCTCGGGCGTTCCCTCCATCACACAAACCAGGTGTTCCCCGACCTGGTAGAGCTTGCCGGCGCCCTCCGTGTCGAGCAGCTTGACCTCGGGGTTCTGGACGATCTCCGGCGTGCTCAGTTCGTTTTCCGCAAATACACGCAGGGTCGGACTCAGGAACACAAAACAGCTAATCAGCGATAAGGTTACACATCCGGCTCGTTTCATGGTCTCAATGCTCCTAACACAGTTTGTGGCCGCAACCAATCGGCCTATGCCGCCGTTCGTATCCTAATCGA
>CAYRLQ010000231.1:0-7016 GCA_964425145.1 uncultured Nitrospiraceae bacterium | reverse complement strand
GAGTACGGGAGTGCAAGTTCGGTGCACCAGTATTTTCTGGAGTGGAAGCGGCGCGGGGTGTTTGTGAAGATGTGGCGGCGCGGCTTGGCGGAGTATGATGAGATGGAGGGGATTGCCTGGTCGTGGCAGAGCATAGACGGGGCGGTGGTGAAAGCGCCGCTGGCGCTTGAAGCCGTAGGCCCGAACCCGACGGATCGGGGGAAAAAAAGGGACCAAGCGCAGCCTCCTCGTCGACGCCCGTGGAATCCCGCTGTCGCTAGTCGTAAGCGGCGCGCACCGACACGACGTGAAACTATTGAAGGCGACGCTTGCCGGCATTGTGGTCCGTCGGCCAAAGACCGCGGGCCAGCGTCTGTGCGCTGACAAGGGCTATGTGGGAAAGCCCGCCGAGGAGGTGATGAAGAAACGGCGCTATGTTCCGCACGTCCGCCAGCGTGGTGAGGAGGTGCAGGCCAAGAAACGGAACCCCCAGTATCGAGCGAGGCGCTGGGTCGTGGAGCGCACTCACTCCTGGTTGAACCGTTACCGCAAGGTCCTTGTGCGATATGAGAAACGAGCCGATAGTTACGAGGGGCTATTGGAGATCGCATGTGCGCTAATCGTCTTTCGGCGGTGTTTCGTTATTTACGGATAAGCTCTAAGTATACTGTCCCCAGAATACATTGGTTGAAGCCACAGACAAAAGGTGGATTAACCCATTTCGTCCCGCCTCGCAGTCCGGCGGCCGGCGAGCCCCAACGCAACTGCCAGCAAGGTCAGAACAAGCATATCACCGGCGGCGCTTGCCGACCCGCGCAATGTGGGCGGCGTCACCGTCCCGGCTAAACATTGAGGCCCCTCGCCTTCACCTTCACCCTCGCCTTCACCTTCACCCTCACCTTCACCCTCACCTTCGCCTTCGCCTTCACCTTCACCCTCGCCTTCGCCCTCGGCGCTGTCCTTGGGCCGGAGTTCGAGCGCAACCGCTTCAATCTCGGAAACGTTTACGGTGATTTCCTGGGTTTCGGGCTCGTACCCTTCCGCCACTATGGCGACACCATAAGTGCCCGGCGCCATGTCTTCGAGCATGAACAGTCCCGTGTTAGGGTCGCGCGAGACGGGCATAGAAGTAGAGTCGATGATGAAGTCGATACCAACGCCGTCGGGAATCTGCTCATCGGTGCCCAACAGCCTAATGTCGAACACAACGGAAGTGTGCTCGATGTTTGTGCCGATGTACGGCTCGAAGCTTACCAGGCCGGATATCTTCTGTCCCACTGCTTCGGATGTATACAAACCCCAATCATTATTCTGCGCCCAGAGTTCTTCTTCATGCGCATTCTTGACAAGGAAGCCGTCCACATCGCGGAACTGGTTCAGCCCGGCGGACAGCGGCTCGCCTGCGCGGCCGAGCAACGGCACTGCCTCGGCCGGTCCGTCCTTGATGTAAGGCGGCTGCACGAACACCGCGTAGCCCAGTATGTCGATGAAGCGGTTCCGTGCGATTCGGACGCCGGTATTTACGGCCCATATGCCATTGTCAAGCCGGGTCAGGAGACTACCTCGAATCACGGAATCGGACGACTCGACACCGGAAACGAGCACGCCGATCGAGTAGGGGTTGAAGGCGCCGTCAAGCACGACGTCCCGGACTTCCATGGCCACATCGGAGATGCCGACAAGGGCCGCCACACCGGCATGCGCGCCGGGCAGCGTGACTTTGCAATGCCTGAGCGCCGTATACTCGGCGCCAAGAACGACGAAGTGGTCCGGGTCTCGACTGTCGAAGTACCGGATTACCGTGCTCTCAGGCCCTGCGCCCTCGAGGGCTACGTTGGGCACGAACTCGACCATCTCATCGTACACGCCCGGGGCCGAGTGGATGGTGACTGGATGGGTCTGGTAGGCGAAGGCGCTGGCGCGGATCATCGCCAGGCCGATCGTCGCCCATGGTGCGTCCATCGAACCGTCGCCCGCAGAGTCGTTCCCCTCGGGTTCGAGTGCAACGTAGAGGTCGTTCGGGGGAGTGGCGTCGTCTTGCGGGTCGGTGTCGAGCAGGAACTCCTGAAGGTTGGTCAGCCCGTCCCGGTCCGGGTCGCCACCGGCATCGTCCGCCACCGGGTCAAGGCCGTGTGCGACTTCCCAACCATCCGAAATGACGTCGCCATCCGTGTCGGGGTTGAGCGGATCGGTGCTATAGACGTTGACTTCATCCCGAGTCACCAAGTCGTCGCCGTCCACGTCCCAGTCCGCATCGCCGGCATAGAGTGGGTTGAGGTGATTCGCTATCTCCAGGCCGTCATCAATGCCGTCGCCGTCCGTGTCGGGGTCGACCGGATCGGTGCTGTAGACGTTGACTTCATCCCGAGTCGCCAGGCCGTCGCCGTCCGGGTCCTCCTGTGCATCGGGCACCCCGTCGCCGTCGCTGTCCAGGTCGAGATAGTTCGGCAAGTCATCGCCATCAGTGTCGGCAGCGCCTTCGGCCACGTCCGGGGTGGCGTCGCCGTCACTGTCCAGATCCATGTAATTAGGCAACCCGTCGCCGTCAGGGTCGGCAGAGCCTTCGGCCGCGTCGGATATGCCGTCGCCGTCGCTGTCCGTATCGAGGTAATTCGGCGTGCCGTCGGCGTCGAGATCATGCCAAAGCTCGAGGGCGTCCGGGATGCCGTCACCATCGCTGTCTCCATCCAGGTGGTTCGGAAGGCCATCGTCGTCCGGGTCATCTGTGCCCTCATACACGTCCGGGAGCGTATCGCCGTCCGAATCCGGGTAAACGTATTCGTATGCGCCCATGTCCGGCGCGTTGCCTTGCAACATCCGCACGACCCCGTCGATGTCCGTGTCAGGCGCGCCTTCCCAAGTCCCGGCGTCTATACAGGGCGACTCGGGTAGCAGATGCAGGTCGCCGCCGGTCGCATTGCAAAACATCGGGTCCACATTAATGTTCCCCTCGCCCGGATAGCCGCCCTCGACGTCCGAGTGGGTCACCACAGGCTCGCTCGAGCCACCATGGTTGTATATCGCGCTCCACAGAATGCAGTTCGTCACCACCGGCGAGGAGGAACCATTGAACATCGCGCCGCCATAGTTACCCGCGGAGTTGCCGCTAAATGTGCAATTCGTCATCACCGGCGAGGAGGAACCATTGAACATCGCGCCGCCATCGTCACCCACGGAGTTGCCCCTAAATGTGCAATTCGTCATCACCGGCGAGGAGGAACCATTGTACATCGCGCCGCCGTCGTGACCCGCGGAGTTGCCCCTAAATGTACAATTCGTCACCACCGACGAGCAGTAATAATTATAGATCGCGCCGCCATAGCTATACCTTCCCGTCGAGTTGGCGCTAAATGTACAGTTCGTCACCATCGGCGAGGAGTGATCATTGTAAATCGCCCCGCCTCGCCGAGGCGCCCAGTTGTCGATAAATGTGCAGTTGGTCACCTTTGGAGAGCGACTGTAGTCATATATCTCGCCCTCCTGCTTCTGCCATTTTCGACGATGGGCTTCGTCGTCAAACGCGCTGTTAGTCGGAATATATAAAGGCCTGTCATTGTACATGCCGCCGCCGCCGCCCTCGTAATGATTGGCCCAGTTAGACCTAAACACGCAGCCGGTCACCGTAGGCGAGGACTGGCCGTTGAATATTCCCCCGCCCGAACCGGCCGAATTTTCCGCAAATGTGCAGTTGATGAGCGTGGGCGAGCAGTGGCCGTTAAACATCCCGGCGCCCAAGCTGTTGGCCGAGTTGCCGGTGAACGTGCAGTTAGCGACCGTCGGCGAGCAGGTCCAATTGTACATCCCGCCGCCGTCGTTCCTCGGATCCCTGTTCCCGTAGGAGGGCTCACTACCATTGGCGTTGCCGCCGGTGATGGTGAAGCCGTCGAGTGTGGCCCGGTCGGCGCCGCGCACGACGTGGTAAGCGGCTTCGCCCTCGCGCGCGACAGAGCCGTCGATGGTGGTGATGTGGATTTCCCAGTCGCGCCGGCTGCGCTCGGTCTCCATGCCCGTGAAGCCGCCGTAGAGGTGCGTGCCTGCTTTCATCAGCAGCGACCCGGTGTTCACGAGCGGCGTGTACATGAAGGATGTACGGGCTTCGTCGTAGACGCCTTCAGCGACCCATACCTCGACACCGCTGTAAATCCGGGTCGAGTCGATGGCCGCCTGGATCGTCGAAAACGCCGTTGCCCAGGACAACCCATCCTCAATCCCTGAATTGTTCCCCTTGTCGACGTACCGGACCGAGTCCCCACAGGTCCCCTCGTAATCCAAAACCACCCCTCGCGCCTCCAGCGCAGGCATGTCCTCACATACGGCCACCTGGCCAAGCGGATTGCCGACCAGGTGCACGGTGTCGCCGCTGTCCAGACCGGTATTCGCCACCAAGCCGCCGGCGTCGGTGATTTGGTTGTCCCTCAGGTCGAGAAACGTCAGATTCGTAAGGTTGGCCAATGCGCTGACATCTACCACCGCGTTCGCTCGAAGGTCGAGCTCGGTCAGATCGGTGAGCCGGGCCAATGCGGCAATATCCGTAATACTGTTCGAGTGCAGGCAGAGCGACTGCAGGCTGGTCAGGCCGGCCAGGGCGCCGACGTGCGTGATGTTGTTCGAAGCCATATGCAGTTTTCGCAGGTTTGTCAGGCCGGCCAGGGCGCCGATGCCAGTAATGGCGTTGTAATGCAGGTAGAGTGATTGCAGGTTTGTCAGGCCGGCCAGGGCGCCGATATCGCTGATCCGATTGCCACTTAGCTCGAGCGAGGTAAGGTTGATGCAGTACTGGAGCCCGGTAAGGTCGGCAATGTCCGCATCTGGGGCCTGCAACTTGGTCAATTCGGCCAGGTCAGTGTCATGTATATTGCCCGAAAAGAGGCCCAGTGCGGACCGTATGGCCACTTCCAGGTTCGGGTCTGGAAAGGTCACCACCACAGCGTCCTTTTCGGGGGCCCCGTGTTGCGCGGCGAAAGCAGCGGGCGCGAGCGCCAATATAAGGGCGCAAACGTAGGCCGTTATGAAACCCGCATTGTGTCGCGCGACTAAGAATGCCTTTGCAATGTTCTGCAGCAGTTTGCTCATCGCCCTTCTCCCCAGTTGCGCAGGACGTTTACGGCGTGCTTCGACATGCCACGAACCCTTATATGCGGGCGTGAAGAGTGACCGGCGAGCCCGTTCTTAAACAGACTACCCTACTTATAATTATAATACCACTTTTGCGTCAGCACGTCAAGCGCCATTCGGCTTTACTAGCTGTGCTGCTCGCAATATGTTTCTCGTCTCTTTGGCGAAAACGATAAGCCCGGCAGTTGCAGACAACCTGACATGGCCTGCAACTGCCGGGCTTTGGACTATGTGCGCGTTGCGCCCGTTGGCCCAGATATCTACGCGGCGTCAATCGCCGGGCGGGGGTCACGAATTGTACACCAGGGCCTAGAGCCCTTCGATCTCCATTCCTGTGAGCAGCCAGCCGCCTTCTTCCTTCGTGAGCGTGAACTCGATCGTGACGTCGCCTGCGGCGGTGCTCAGATCGATCGGATAGACCGTGGCCGTGCTGCCGTCGATCTCGGTTTCCGCATCTTCCAGGAAGACTTCGGCATCATCGAGGTACCCCATGGCGATTGAGTTTTCGACGAACTCCCGCAGTGCATCCTTGTCTGGGGCATCGTAACTGGTGAAGTGCTCCGAGACGCCGGCCAGGATTTTGTCAACATCCTGCGCGATCAGCACGTCTTTCCAGCGCTCGAGCGCGCCCGCAATGCCTTTTTCGTCCGTGGGCGCCTCCTCAGCGGCTTCACCGAAATAGGCGGCTCGAAACTCCGCAAGAAGACCTCTCAGCTTCTCGACATGCGCCAGGTCGATGGACTGTTTCGCTTTCGCCGCGTAGACGAGCATCTCGTGGAGCAATGTCAGTTGCTCTACGTACGCAGCCTGGGCTTCGGCGTCGTCGCCTTCCACGGGGGCGACTCGCTGGGCCATGAAGTAGGCGCTCACGATCTCGGAAAGGGCATCCGCGTTTTGCTCCTTGTTCATAGTCCAGCGGGCGAGTTGGCTGGCATGCCGGCCCGCCTCCTCGGGATAGTCTGCTATCTCCTCCATACACTCCTCTATCGCCTCGATAGACCTTTCTATCGTGGCGATATGCTCTTCGAGCAAGGCGACGCGGAGTTCATCGTTATAGACCCCGCAGGGCATCTGGGGCTGCGCGAAAACCGGTTGGGCTACAACCAGCATCACCGATACCGATAGTGTTATCAACAACAACATCTTTTTTCCCATGACACACTCCTCCTTACCTTGGTTGAGACTTCCATGCGCAAGAGCGCATGGACCAAATAAAAGACGCCCCTTATTGAACTTCGGTTTTGCGCCCCCCTCACCGCTAGTGCACAGCCCACACGATGGTAAAGGAGTCCACCGCCGTTCCTTTGGCGACCCAGAATTCAATAAAGGGGGTAAGCTGTCGAGGGCTTACATCCCCTCGATCTCCATTCCGGTGATCAGCCAGCCGCCTTCTTCCTTCGTGAGCGTCAACTCGATCGTGACGGAGCCCGCGGCGGTGCTCACATCGATCGGATAGACCGTGGCCGTGTTCTCGTCTATCTCGGTTTCCGCATCTTCGAGAATGACTTCGGCATCCTCGAGATATCCCATGTCGATGACGCCTTCGAAAAACTCCCGCATGCTGTCCTTATCCGGGACCTCATAATTGCTGAAGTCCTCCGAAAATGCAGCCATGACCTTATCGACATCCTGCTCGATCATGCCTGCCTTCCAGGTCCCGACCGTGCCCGCGATGAGCTCTTCGTCGCTCGGGCCCTTGCCCAGCCCGGCACACCCGCACATCAGCGCCACCGCCACAATGCACACCACGCTTTTCGAGACTGATGGGTTTTTCATGTTTCTCTCCTTTCGCTCGTTTGTGACCATTGAATCAACCCATTTCAGACAATTGGGCACTATCATACTGGTTTTCTTCATCCGCTTCAACCCCCGTATCGCGCCATCTAAAATCTTACCCAAAGGTGTATGCTCCTGCCATTTGT
>CAYRLQ010000230.1:0-7031 GCA_964425145.1 uncultured Nitrospiraceae bacterium | reverse complement strand
CATGGCGCGCTACCATGGCCTGGACAGAAGCTCAGAGCAGTATGCCCTTCTCGAGGACCGCTACATCCAAATGATGGCCGACCACCGCATCAATCCGCCGATTCCCGGGCGTCTACTCCCCGAGGTCGCCGAGGATGGCACAGCGCTCTTGGATGAGGACACGGACCGTGGGCTCACGGAATTCGTCGAGCGCTACCACGTGACGAACATCGATGTCCCGCGTGCTCCGTTTGGTGACGTACTGGGCGCCGACCGCGAGAAAGCCGTGCGCTACTACCGGTCATGGTACGCGTATCTCAAAAAGAAAGGGTGGGCGGACCGCGCGTATCTATACATGCTCGACGAGCCCAACGATCCCGAAGCTTACGAACGGGTGCGGCAGCTCGGGGGCCTCGTGCGCGAGGCGGACGCCCGGCTCCGGCGGCTGGTCGTCGAGCAACCCTACACGCAGAATCCCGCATGGGGCACGCTCGAGGGCGCCCTCGACATCTGGTGCCCGCTGTTCGGTTTCATTCACGAGCCGAGCATTCAGCGCGTGCTCGAGCAGGGCGACGAGGTCTGGAGCTACACAGCGCTGGTCCAGAAGGCGCCGCCGTATCACCCCGAACGCGAACAGGTGAAGAACGACGACCCGCCGTACTGGCAAATCGACTTCCCGGTGACCGGCTATCGCATAGCCCCCTGGCTCAATCGGCGCTACGGGATCACGGGCCTGCTCTACTGGTCCACTGTGTACTGGAGCAGCCCTGAGCGCAACCCCTGGGACGACCCCGGGTTCAGGGTGCGCTGGAACGGCGAGGGCGCCCTGTTCTACCCCGGTGAAGACGCTGGAATCGACGGGCCGGTAGCCTCGATCCGCCTCAAGAACCTGCGCGACGGCATGGAAGACTACGAGTATTTCGCAATCCTCGAGGAGCTCGGTGGCCGGGACTTGGTGGACGAGGTCGTCCAGTCCGCCGTCCCGACGTGGGGCTCATGGAAACAGGACCCCTACGGCCTATTGGAGCTGCGCCGCAGGCTGGCACACGAGATCGTCCAGCGTCAGAAATGAGGATGTGGCCTCTAAGTTTCCACGGCCGCATAGAGAAAAGAAGAGCGCCATAACATCGGCCATGGCGCACTCTCAGAGGATAAGACTTGGGACAAAACATTGGCCGCATAGGTGCAGGGATGGACACCTCCAACGATTCTATCCCATTCAATTGTTTCGACGTCCGTGTCGTTGTCGACCTTGACCTCCTGTCTCGGCCTTGCACTGTTATCTATCGGCACATTTCCCCGCAAACTTGAGTGTGGGACGGGATTCGGAATCCAGCCGCTGTCCATGCGCTTATCCGTCAAAACAAACTATAAGCGTGCGTAGCGCAGAAAACGCCACTTGCCCAAATTCACAGTCGCCCCCGTCACTTCTCGACGATGGCGAACAGGCGACAGGCGCTCGAGTCGAGGCGCTTGATGTTGAGCGGCACGGCGATCACGTAGAACACGTCGCGGTCAAGGGCCTGAGCGTTTGCGGGAAACTCGACAAACAATACATCGCGGCTCATGAGCACATCGTGGAAGGTCCGGCCATCCTCGAGCCCCTGGCCGAATTCGATGGTGCTCTCGAACACGAGCAGGTCGATCTCAAGTTCCGCGAAATAGGGTACGCAATCCATGTGAATCCGTAGCGGGCGCCGGCCCGTGTCATTGCGAATGAACAAGATCGAGAATTGGCCCTTGCGCGGCTCGAGTTCGGCCCGCACGGCATCCAACGTCACCCAGCCGTTATCGCCGGCCGGCTTGGGCGTCAGCAGCAGGGCCTTGCCCATAAACTTCTCGAGCGGATAGTCGGTGCAGGTGTTGCCCTTGCCGAAGAAGTGCCACGGCGACTCGACGTGCGTGCCCACATGCGTGTGTGTATTGGTGATGTCGAACTTCCAGGTGCCGTCGCTCAGTCTTCCCTCACGGACCACGAAGGGCCGTTCCGGCTCGGTCTGATTGGGTACAACCTCGAGCGAAAGGTCTACCAGTTTATACTTGTTGAAATCGATATCGAATACCATCCCTGCCTCCATTGTGTGAAGAAGATTTTTCACGTTTCGGTTCCGAATATGTCCTCAAGGATACTCTTTTCGAGGGCGCTTGGCCAACCATGGAGAGCTTTAGTTGTGTCTGCGCGAGGCAACGGGTACAATCTGAGCACCCAGGGGCAATGGCATGCGCACAGTCATTTTCGGCGTCAAAGGCCAACTAGGCAGGGAACTGCTCGCGCTCTTCCGCAGTAAGGGCGAAGTCGGCGGGCATGACTTGCCGGAACTGGACATTGCGGATGCCGATGCGGTTCGAGGCGCGGTCGAGGCGTTCGCGCCGGACCTGGTGATCAATGCGGCCGCGTTCACGGATGTGGACGGCGCCGAGGACGAACCGGCTGCGGCCTTCCGTACGAACGAAGCCGGCGCGCGGCATGTGGCCCAAGCGGCGGCGGACCAGGGCGCCCCCGTCGTGTATTACAGCACGGATTACGTGTTCGGCGGGACCAAGACCACGCCCTATGTGCCCGGGGACGCGGTGTCGCCGATCGGCGTGTATGCTCGATCGAAGGCTGCGGGCGAGGCAGCCACGCGCATGGCCGGCCCCAAACACTTCATCGTACGGACGGCGTGGCTTTATGGTCCGGGCGGGAGGAACTTCGTCGAGAAGATGCTCAGGGCCGCGGCGACGCGCCCGTCGCTGAAGGTCGTAGCGGACGAGGTCGGTTCGCCCACCTACACGCGCGACTTGGCCGAGGCAACCTTGGCGCTGGTCGAGACCGAGGCCTACGGGACCTATCACGCCGTGAATGACGGCGCGTGTTCTCGGTACGAGTTTGCCGGCAATGTCCTGGCATTGGCCGGGCTGGCCACGCCGATCAGTCCGTGTGCGTCGTCGGAGTTTCCCACCAAGGCGGAACGGCCGTTATACTCCGTGCTTTCGACGGAAAAACTAGAGGCGGTGACCGGTTATGCCATGCGGCCCTGGCAAGAGGCGCTGAAAGCTTATATGACTCGGAGGGATTTACAGGCATGAAACGCATCATGGTTACGGGAGGCGCCGGGTTCATCGGCTCCGCCTTCGTGCGGTACCAATTGCGCACTTATCCCGATATCCATATCGTCAACTTCGACAAGTTGACCTACGCCGGGAACCTCGATAATCTCAAAGGCGTTGACGAATCGCGCTACACGTTTATCAAGGGCGACATAGCCGATGCTATCGCCGTCAATGCCGCCATGGCAGGCTGCGACGCGGCGGTCAACTTCGCCGCGGAAACCCACGTGGACCGCAGTATCCTGGGCGCCTCGGAGTTTATCAACACGGATGTCCGCGGCGTGCACAATATCGTTGAGGCCGCGAAGAACCTCGAAGGTCAACGCGTGCTGCTGGTGTCGACCGACGAAGTCTACGGGAGCATCGACGAGGGTTCCTTCAAGGAAACCGACCCGGTTCGGCCGCGCAATCCTTACTCGGCCAGCAAGGCCGGCGGCGAACTCATGGGCATGGCCTATTACTATACCTTCGGCGTACCGGTCATCATCACGCGCGGCTCGAATACCTACGGGCCGCATCAGTACCTGGAGAAAGTGCTGCCGCTGTTCGTAACCAACGCCATCGACGACCAGCCCCTGCCCCTGTACCGCGGCGGCGAGCATAACGTGCGCGACTGGCTGTTTGTGGACGATCACTGCAGCGGTATCGACTGCGCTTTGCGCAACGGCACGCCCGGCGAGGTCTATAATGTGGCCGGCGGCAATGAGCGCGAGAATATCGTGCTGACCGAACGGATACTCGAGCTGACGGGCAAGGGCGAGGACCTGATCAAACTCGTGCCCGACCGGCCCGGCCACGACCGGCGTTACTCGATTGACGCGGGCAAGCTGAAGGCCTTGGGCTGGCGCCCCAGCATGGACTGGGACGAGGGCATGGCCTACACCGTGCGCTGGTATCAACAAAACGAATGGTGGTGGCGGAAGATCAAGACCGGCGAGTATCTCGAGTATTACAAACGGCAGTACGGGCAGTTGTGAAACGACTTGACCGATACCCGTATCCAATGATATATCCCCGTGTGTGCCAACATGGCCGAGACGGAGGGACGAAAGAGCCACGATGAATCAAGATACCGAGGTTATGATAATCGGTGCGGGTGTACTCGGCGCGGCAACCGCCAGGGAGCTCTCAAAATACGCGGTGGACGTAACCCTGGTGGACAAGCGTGTGGATTTCGGTTGGGGAGTTACCAAGGCAAATGCCGGCATCGTGTGCCAGGGCAAGGATACGCTCGAGTTTCGCCCGGAATATCTCCGCAGCAAGCTGCTGTGGAAGAGCATGCCCATGATGGAGCCCCTGTGCAGGGAGCTCGAGGTCCCGTTCGTCAGGGTCGGCGGATTCGAGCTGTGCCGGAACTTGCAGCAGAAGGAAAAACTCGACAAGCTCGCCAAGCGTACGGCCAGCCTGGGCCTTGGTGAAGACGCCTTTTTGTGGCGAGACGAACTCATCGAGCACGAACCAAACATCGCCGACGATATATTGGGCGGGGTCTACGATCCGGAGATCGCCGTCACGAGTCCTGTCCAATTGACGATAGCGCTCGCAGAAAACGCGCGCGACAACGGTGTCCACATCCATCTCGGCACGGAAGTGATCGCCATCTCTGCCGACGGGCGTGAATTCGCCGTTAAGACGAGCAGCGGCGACATCCGAGCACGATATATCATCAACGCCGCCGGCGAACAGGTTGACACGATTGCCGCACTGGTCAATGCCGATG
Organism: uncultured Nitrospiraceae bacterium; assembly: GCA_964425145.1. GTDB lineage: Bacteria > Hydrogenedentota > Hydrogenedentia > Hydrogenedentales > SLHB01 > CAYRLQ01. The sequence continues at coordinate 2,242 of CAYRLQ010000230.1, read as the reverse complement.
ATTTTGTCCTCTTCCCGGTAAAAGGCTACGTGGGCGTACTGGATAAGAAGCTCGAGGGGCTCGTAACGCACCTTATCGCTGCATTCCCCGAGCGTCCTGGTGAACTGAATGTCGTTGCTCCCACCGTAGAAGGCAACCTCCTGTTCGGCATCCAGCTTCAAATCAATCGCCGGGGCGATTATTCGACAACCGCACACATGCAGAACAAGGCTATTGCCAACGCCCGAAAGCTCGTCAAAGGTATTGATGAGAAAGACATCATTACGTCATTTTGCGGATACCTGATGATGCGTAATTTCGAGATCGGCTGGCATGAGTGCGTAGTGGGGGCGTCCAAGCTTGTCCCGCGGTTCATCAACATGACCATCGGCTATCCCGGAATCAGCGCGGCGCCCGCGGCCGCGCTGGAAGCGGTTGAGGCCTTGAAAGAGCAGGGGCTCAAGCTCGAACCCAATCGACATTTTAACCCGAACCGAAGAGAGATACCGGACTTCAGCAGCTTGTCAGAGGGCGAGAAAGATGCACTCATACGCGGTGATTCGCGGTTCGGACACGTCGTCTGCCGCTGCGAGACGGTTACGGAAGGCGAAATTGTCGAGGCCATTCGGCGGGGGGCTACCACGTTGGACGGCGTCAAGCACCGGACACGCGCAGGCATGGGCAGATGCCAGGGTGGATTCTGCGGTCCCCGCGTCACAAGGATTCTAGCGCGTGAACTCGGCATTCCTGAGACAAGGGTTACGAAAAAAGGCCCCGGATCGCCGCAGTTACTTCTCCGAACCAAAGAGTTGCTCGAGAAAGGAAAAAGCGATTGACCCGAACGGATGTTGATGTAGCGGTTATAGGCGCAGGTCCCGCGGGGATGGCTGCTGCCATAAGCGCCAAGAACGAAGGTGCGGAGAAGGTCCTGCTCATCGAGCGCGCGGAATCTCCCGGTGGGCTTCTTCCCCAGTGTATTCATAACGGGTTCGGTCTGCTATATTTCAAGGAGGACCTGACGGGGCCGGAATATAGCGAGCGCTTTATTCAGAGGCTGAACCGGCTCGGGATAGAGGTCATGCTGGAGACTATGGTGATCGGTTTGACCGCAGACGGGGAACTAACCGTCGCCGGCAGCGGGAACGGTTCGCAACGGTTGCGGGCAGGCGCAGTCGTGCTTGCAATGGGCTGCAGAGAGAAAGCACGAGGCGCGCTGAACATCCCCGGGGCACGTCCCGCCGGCGTGCTCACGGCAGGTACGGCGCAACGGTACGTCAACATGGAAGGGTTCATTCCTGGCAGGGAAATAGTGATACTCGGCTCGGGCGATGTCGGCATGATCATGGCGCGCAGGCTCACCCTGGAAGGCTGCACAGTTCAGGCGGTTGTCGAGAGGTTGCCGTATGTCGGCGGTCTTATCAGGAACGAAGTCCAGTGCATTCACGATTTCGATATCCCGCTTTTGCTCGAGCACACTGTCACGTTTATCCACGGCGAGAAAAGGCTCAGCGGGGTGACTGTGGCCAAGGTCGGCCCGGAAGGCGAGCCTGTCAGCGGGACAGAAAACCAGGTGCCGTGCGACACGCTTCTTCTCTCCGCCGGACTGATACCGGAAAACGAGCTCTCGACTATGGCCGGGGTGGAACTGGACGCGCGAACAGGAGGCCCTGTCTTGGATGAGCGTTGCGAGACTTCGGCGCCGGGGATATTCTCCGCAGGGAACGTGGCGCACGTGCACGACCTCGTTGATAACGTGACCTGGCAAAGCGAGACGGCGGGGAAATATGCGGCACGGTTCACCCTGGACCCGCGTGTTGCCGGGCCGGGAAAGGTAGCCGTGCGGCCGGGCGCCAACGTCCGCTACGTGGTGCCGCAAATCCTGAGCGGCGAGAGGCCCGCCACACTCTACTTGCGCGTCACCAGACCCGGGCGAAATGCAACGATACGCGTGGCGGATATCCTCCGCAAGAAGCCCAAAGCGGTCAAACCGAGCGAGATGATCAAGGTCGAAGTCTCAGCCGATCACATCAAGAAGTGCGCGGATGCTGAAGAGATCATCGTTGATTGCGACATCAAGGGATGAAGAGCTGGTCATTCGTATATTGCAGACCCGAACGCGATATAATTAATCCCGGATTTCCCATGCGGCAAGGGGTTGCAACCCCTTGTTGGAGAAGTCATCTTGAGATCCGGGCTCATCGTTTAACCGTAAGCGTTCAGGGACTTTCACTCACTATTGGAGAAAAACCTGAGCAAAAAAGGG
>CAYRLQ010000229.1:0-7033 GCA_964425145.1 uncultured Nitrospiraceae bacterium | reverse complement strand
CGTCGCTTCGCTCCTCGCAATGACGTGCTGGGGATATACTCCGCCCCATTGTGTGGTCTTAATTTGTGTTGAGCTGTACTAAGGACGCCATCATCCGGTTGATTTGGCTCCAGGATCGCCAGGTTGTAAGATGTTGAAGTTTGAAGGTGTTGCCGAGATGGACCGATGCATCGAGATCGTTCGCTTCGCCCGGCCGGTCCGGTATGGCGAGGCTATGCAGGCGCAGCACGAGCGGCGTGTGGCGGTCGAAGAAGGGCGGCTGGGCAATGCGCTGTTTTTGCTGGAGCATAGGCCGGTAATCACGTTGGGACGGCGGGCGCACGGGGAACACGTGCTGCGGAGCGAGGCAGACCTGGCGGCGCTGGGTATCGAGCTGTGTGAGACGAACCGTGGCGGGGACGTGATGTATCACGGGCCGGGACAACTGGTCGCCTATCCCATTCTGGACTTGAATCTATGGCACCAGTCGATTGGGTGGTATCTGCGGTCGCTCGAGGAGGTGGTGATTCGTGTGCTGGCCGCGTACGGCCTGCAGGGCGAGCGGGAGCCGGGGTATACAGGCGTGTGGGTGGGCGGCGCGAAGGTTGCCGCGGTGGGCGTGGGCATCCACAACTGGGTGACGTTTCACGGAGTCGCGCTCAATGTCGATCCGGACATGGCCCACTTTCGGCTCATTGTGCCCTGCGGCATCGCCGATAGACCACTCACCTCCCTCAAGCAGATCGTCGGCGAGGCCGCTCCCATGCCCGACGTTATGGCCGAGTTCGAGCAGCAGTTCAAGGCCTACTTCGAGTCGGACGCCTGGCGCGACCTCGGTCAGTTTTCTTAGGAGATAAGGGGATATGGAGATATTGGAGAATGGGTAGACACCAAGCCTATCCATGAAGGAGTGCTCTGCTCAACGTCAGGCAACCCAACAAAATGGCCGCGGAAGCTATCGCGAGTCGTGCCTTTTTCTCCCTAACTCTTTTTAGCGTGTGCGTGGCAAAGGGAACCGAGAGCACGGCGCCGGTCATAAGCCACGGCGCAAGGGCCCAATCAATGTCGGTCTTGAAAATGGCATAGAGAATTACGCCAATCAGACACGTCACTCCTTCCGATACCGACGTGATACCCACGGCATTCTTGACTCCAATACCGGAAAGCATTTGTCCCCCGGTAACCAAAGGACCGTAACCACCGCCGCTCATCCCCTTGTTGAAGGAAGCCAGGGCCCCGACCGCCACGATTCTCTTCCACGAAAACTTCAAGGTACGGTTACGGTTGAGCAGGAGGTAAATGCCCATCGACACAACAATCGTACCGATGCAGATTTTGAGGACTTGCGGGGGGAGTCTCAGCGCCAAGAATACCGAAACAGTGGTGCCGACTATTGCAAAAACGGAGAGCGCGAAGGCCACTTTCGTGTCTTGACTGGATAGTCTGAAGTCCACGTTTCGCACGCGGTGATGGAAAAAGCCGGCCATAATACCCGTTACGAATTCCGAGAGTAGAACGGCCGGCACGATTTGGAGGGGCTCGAAGCCCATCAGGAGCAGAAGTGGGGTTAGTGCGGTGCCGTAGCCCATGCCTAAACTCGAATCGATGAATTCACAAAAGAAGGCCAGCGGCATGATAAAAAAAATCTGGAATCCCATGCGACGTTCTCTTTGCGTTTTGAGCAGGCTTCAGCGGCCTAAACCAGGTCAGAAAGCTTCAGATTTTCTAACGTTTCTGCGATGTAATCGCGTATTTGTCTAAGGACGGCGACCAGTTTTTCCTCGCGCTCTAATGGAGTGTGAGAGAAAAAATACTTGCTCACGGACTCGGTTGGCGCAAGCGCTCCATCCATTAACCGTATAATCTCAGCTACGCTGATTCTTGACGGGGGCCTTTTTAGTTTGTATCCGCCTTCCGCCCCCCTTTTGGCCATTAACAAGCCGGTCTGTTTAAGTATTACAAAGAGTTGTTCCAAGTACTTTTTGGAAATGTCATAGTGCGAGCAGATTTCTTCTATCTTGACAAATTCATCCCACGGGCGCCGCGCGATATATATAAGCGCCAGCAAAGAATACTCGCTCTTGGTTGTCAGCTTCATGGCGCCCTCTTTTTACAGTATGTCCATATACTTACTATAGAAACTTGGCATATTTATACCTGGGCAACTTTCTCCACTTTGTTGATGTACTTACTATAGAACTGCCGGGCGGCACATGTCAAGCTGATTTTCAGGCTATCTTATTGGGACATACCGGTCAAGCCACGCATATCCATTCACATGCCGACCGGGACGATAGCGCCATGGCCTGCAGCCCGTGAGACAAGGCCGTCGAGCTATGAATACTCGGCGTGGCCTTGGTGGGACGGCCAGGTCTCGAGGAGGGCGCCGTACTCGCCCAGTGGTGGCTCCCCGTATTGCTCCACGTACCGGGCGTCGACGAAGACGGCGAAGGTGGTGATGTGACGGATGCCGCGCGCGCCGTAGGTGTCCAGGTCTGAGATGAATACTTCGCGGGACCATGGTATTTTGACAGCCGGGCGTCTCCACTTCGAGAATCGAGAGGAGTCCAGCCAATACTCGAGTGCTTGCGCCGTATCCCGCCGAAAGAGCCCCAGGTTGGCGTCAAGCAGTTCCAGATAGCGGCGGTTTTCCGGCACGTTTTCCGCCGCGACCGGCGCATCGTACCGCCGCTTGATGGGGGCAAACTCGAGGAAGATGCCGGGTTGCGGCGCCACCTGCGTGGGTGGGTCCAGCGTGTTGGCGTAAGCGAGGTGGGCGATTTGTGCCGTGGCATCGACCTTGCGCAGGGCGTCCAGCATCCGGTTCTCGAGCAGCAGCGCCTGGTCGCTGTCTGACAGGGCCCGACACTTTGGGCAGCGGCACCACGGCTTGTTGTCATCGCCCCAATAGAAGTACCGCCCTGTCGTCGGCCGCAAGACTTCCGCCACCCGAACCGCGCTTTCGCTCACGATCTCCACGGCCCTTTCGGAGCTTACACAGAGATTGTATTGGGGGCTCCGATCGCCCTTGTTATTCATGCGGAACAGGGTCGGGTGTTTCTCGAAGAGTTTCCGTGGCAATAGGTCCCCCATGGCGTGCAGTTCGTATTCTGTTTCCAGTCCGAGATCGCAGCACTTTCGCAGGAAGGCCTGGCCCGTTTCCGATGTGACGAATTCCTCGACCTTCGCAGGCGTTGGATGGAGGGCAATGGTGGTCAGACCGGCCTTCTTCGCGCGCTCAGGCCAGTCCTTCAGCGTCAAGTCGCTGGGGACAAGCACGACCCCCCGTGTCTGGAAAAAGGAACTGACATTGTCCGCACACGCCTCCGAAGACCCCATTGTCATGGCTATGTCCTCCGCATGCTATACACAGCGTCATAAATAACGCCGCATACTTTCCGTCATTGCGAGCGAAGCGAAGCAATCTCGGATGCATCATGGCCCTGCATGGCTCCGAGATTGCCGCGTCGGGCTGACGCCCTCCTCGCAATGACCCGAGAGTGGAGCTTATTGCAATCGGCCGAGAGGGTACGGCATTGCTTGTGACCCTGTGTATAATCCGCCGTTTCAATCCTACCATGCTTATCCTGGTGCATTCTTTTTGGGGGGTTGCGGCCGTACCGCCTTAGTACACGTTTTCACAAATACGATGACGTATGAGTAAGGAGGAGAAACCTTTTTGGACAGGATTGACAAGATTCATAAGATAGAGAAAGAGAATCTTGTAATCATGTGAATCCGGTCAAAAAATAAGTCACCATATTTATGAGCCAGAGCACTTAGGGTCATTTATACAGATATACGGGAGTTTTTGTGTAGAGGATTGATGACTTTTTACCGAACGCAAGGGCGATAGACGAGGACCGGACACTCTGCAACCCGCTGGCCCCCCATCGTAACATGGCGGAGAGGGCGGGATTCGAACCCGCGGTACCGCAAGCGGCACAACGGCTTTCGAGGCCGCCGCCTTCAACCACTCGGCCACCTCTCCGTCGGGAATCATATCAGAAGTGGCGCCAGGAGTTCCAGTAGGGCAAATGGACCGCGTTGAAATTGACAAAGGCCGCCGTACTCTGATAGCATTTTTGCCCTTGCTGTAGTCAACGCCTCACTAGCTGGGATTCCCTGTGAACAAGGTCGTAATCGATGCCGAACGGTGCAAAGGGTGTTACTTGTGCATCGAAGCGTGCCCGAAGAACGTTATCGAGATCAGTGACTGTCTGAACGCTGGCGGGTGTTATCCTGCCCGTCCGAGTAAGGATGGCCAATGCACCGCGTGCGCGTTCTGCGCCACGGTGTGTCCGGATACAGCCATCGAGGTGTACCGGGACGTCAAGAACAATTGAGAAGGGGTGGCTGTCGTGGCGGAACGGCCTGGCGAAAAGACGCTTGTCCAGGGCAACATTGCGATTGCTGAAGGGGCGGTCCAGGCTGGATGCCGGTGTTATTTCGGCTATCCGATTACGCCCCAAAACCAGATCCCTGAGTACCTCTCGTGGCGGCTGCCGGAAGTGGGTGGCCTTTTCCTTCAGGCCGAGAGCGAGCTGGCCGGCATCAATATGGTGCTGGGCGCCGCCGCGACCGGCACGCGCGTGATGACCAGCTCATCGGGTCCGGGTATCTCGTTGATGCAGGAGGGCATCTCGTTCATGGCGGGGATGCAACTGCCCGCCGTCATTGTGGACGTGATGCGTTGCGGCCCTGGGTTGGGCGGCATTAAGCCCACGCAAGGCGATTACTTCCAGGCAACACGCGGCGGCGGCCATGGGGATTACCGAACCCCGGTCTTGGCCCCGGCAACCGTGCAGGAAATGTTCGACCTCACGGTACGCGCATTCGACCTCGCGGACAAATACCGCAATCCGGTGCTGGTATTCGCCGACGCCATACTAGGACAGATGAAGGAGCCCGCGATCCTTAAGCCGCTTCACCCGCCCAACCGGGTGGACAAGCCCTGGGTGCTGACCGGAGCGCACAATCGGCCGGCGCGGAACATTCGCAGCATGTACCTCGAGGGCGATGACCAGGAACAACTCAATTACACCCTCAAGGCGAAGTACGAGCGGGTGCAGCGCGAAGAGCCGCTCTTTGACGCCCGTTGGACGGAGAAGGCCGAGTCGGTAGTGGTGGCGTTCGGCACGGCGGCGCGCATAGCCCTCTCTGCACTCCGTTTGGCACGCGAAGAAGGGTTGCGGGTGGGGCTGTTCCGCCCGATAACGTTGTTTCCCTATCCCACTAAAGCATTGCGGTCCCTCTCGGAGCAGGTCAAACGTATGCTCGTCGTTGAGATGAACACGGGGCAAATGATCGACGATGTCCGCAGCGCTGTGCAGTCGGACGTCACCGTAGGCTTCCATGGCCGGCCTGCCGGCGGATTGCCGAGCCCGGACGAGATTCTCGCAAAGATGAAGGAGTTGTGAGGGTGGCGATAAGGAAGATTTATAGAAAATGGAAACGGGAAGTAACAAGGATAGCCAGGATATTCACGATAATGCGAAAACATCCTGTCAATCCTGTCTATCCTTGTTGAAAAAGGAGTTGTGAGGGTGGCAATGAAGAAGGTTTTCGGGCGGCCACGTTCACTGTATGATGTTCCGACGCATTATTGTCCGGGCTGCGGCCACGGAACCGCACACCGGCTGGTTGCAGAGGCCATCGACCACTTTGACCTTCGTGAACGCTCGATAGGCGTGGCCTCGGCGGGCTGCAGCGTGCTCATGTACAAGTACTTCGACGTGGATACCATCGAATCGGCCCACGGCCGCGCGCTGGCGGTCGCCACGGGCATGAAGCGCGCAAACCCGGACCTCTTCGTGTTTACCTATCAGGGAGACGGCGACCTGGCGAGCATCGGCCTGTGCGAGACCATGCACGCGGCTAATCGCGGCGAGAAGGTGACCGTGATCTACATCAACAACGCCGTGTACGGAATGACCGGTGGCCAGATGGCGCCCACCACGCTCATAGGCCAGAAGACTACAACTACACCCGCGGGCCGGTCCGCAGAGCATGAGGGTTCGCCGATCAAGATGGCCGAGATGCTGGCGCCACTGGACGGTGTAGCGTACAGCGAACGGGTGGCGCTGTTCGACGTGAAAGAGGTACTTCGCGCGCGCAAGGCTGTCTTCCGTGCCTTCGAGACGCAGCTCGAGGGCAGCGGGTTCGCCCTTGTGGAGGTCCTGTCGCCTTGCGTCACCAACCTCCGGATGACACCTGTCGAAGCGCAGCGTTGGGTCGCCGAGGAAATGGTCAAGACATTTCCGCTGGGTGTGTTCAAGGGCGATGAGGCCCGAAAGGGACAAGGATAGCCAGGATATTCACGATAATGCGAAAACATCCTGTCTATCCTTGTTGAAAAAGGAGGAGGCGATGCTGTTTGAAGTCGTGACGGCGGGATTTGGGGGCCAGGGCATCTTGTTCCTGGGAGATCTGCTCGCGCGTGCAGCGCTCAGTGAAGGCAAACATGTGACCTACCTGCCGACTTACGGCGTGGCCATGCGCGGGGGAACCGCCGACTGTGTGGTGACCATATCTGACGAAGAGATCGGCTCCCTTCTCCTCGATCGGCCGCACGCCGCCATCGTCATGAACCAGCCCTCACTCATCAAGTTCCAGCCCATGGTCCGCCAGGGTGGGCTCATTGTCGCCAACTCCTCCCTCATAGACCCCGACACGTTTGACCGTGCCAGCGAGGTCCGCATCGTGTGGCTCCCCGCCACAGAAACCGCTCGTGAGGTTGCCGGAACCGAGCGTGCCGCCAACATGGCCGCCCTTGGCGCGTTCCTGCGTGCGGAGCCCCTTGTGAAGGTGTCCTCCGTAGAAGCGATCCTGCGCGAAGTGGTCCCCGCTAACAGACAGGAGATGATCGAAAAGAACCTCGCCGTCTTGCAAGCCGGGCATGACTACGTTCACTCCTGAGTTGAGACATGCTTCTGATCGCCCCCCGCTGTTTTGAGGCGCGTTTTGCCAATTCACGGTCTAGAGCCAAAATAGAAACTGGGTTGCTCACAAGAATCTGTGCAACCAAAGTGTCCAGGGCGGCTCATAACCGCTT
>CAYRLQ010000228.1:0-7062 GCA_964425145.1 uncultured Nitrospiraceae bacterium | reverse complement strand
TCTGCGCCTCCGCGTTGAAGGAATCAACGCAGAGGACTTACGCACGAGATTGGGCGTTACTTACCTTATCTTTATCTTCATACTTCACTCGTCTTGCTGAAGGCGCTTGACCCCTTCGCCGACGAGGATGTCGTGGATTTCCTTGAGGGCCGTAGGGATGCGCTCGGCGTGTGGGGAATCCTTGAGGCATTTAGAAAGGTCGTGTTCGTCCATCTTGTCGGCCTTGTTGCCGGGGAACCAGTGGCCGGCGTTGCCGAGGATGTTGTAGCGCATTTTGCCGTATTCCAGCATATCGAAGGCGAGGACGAGGTTGCGCAGGTGGAGAATTACGGGGATGTTGATCTCGCCGGGGGTTTCGTGCCACTTGGGCAGGCCGAGGCGCCAGGTTTCGACCCAGTCTTGGCCGAGTACCTGAACCAATTCATCGTGAAGCCGACGTTCGATGGGCGCGACGGTCTCGGCCGCCTGGTCGAGCTTGTCGACGGCTTCCATGTGGAGGTCGAAATCCTCAGGCCTGGAGACGCCACAACCGATCGAGTGCACTTCGGGGCGCGCCAGGCAGAATAGGTCGTTGAACAGCATTGGATGTAACGGCGCGGTAAGTCGCTCGAGTTTCGCGCTGGGCCTGTATAGCATACCGCCCTTGTCATTCGGGCTGATAATGTAGACGCCCATGTCGCGCCTGGTGGCTTCCTCGATGGCGGTCCAGTTGTCCTGCTGGATGTAGAACCAGTGCAAGTTCATGCTCTCGAAGGCCCCGGTCCGGACCGCCTTGATGAGAATGTCCGAGGCGCCGTGGCTCGCAAAGCCGATATGGCGGATGCGGCCCCGGTCCTTCCACGCCAGCGCCTGGTCCATACACCGCAGGGCGTTTTCCAGCGTTTCGTCGTTGTTGATACCGTGGAACGAGAAGATGTCTAGGTAGTCCACATTCAGCCGCTTCATCGAATCGTCGAAATGGGCGGCAAACTCCTTGACGTTCGCCTCGGGATTCACCTTCGTCTGTACGATGATGTCGTCCCGAGGCAATTCCGGGAGCACCCGGCCGAGCTGGGCCTCACTGGTACCGTAGCCGCGAGCGGTTTCAAAGTGATTGATGCCCAACTCGAACGCGTGACGGACGCAGCCCTCGACATTCCTCTGGCTCTCTTCAGTGATGGGGTCATCGGCCTCCCATGACTGCTGGAAGCGCATGCACCCGCAGGTCACCACAGGCAGCGTGAGTTCGGTCTTCCCAAATCGCCGGTATTCCATCGCACCTCCCCATGTAAGAGAAGCGGTCAGCTTTCAGCCGTCAGCTGACAGCTGGTACCTGACCGCTTATATTGCTTGTCGTGACTTCATGTCTCCCATATTAGATTGAGCCATCTGCAGTAATCAATTCCTCAATGCTAGCCACGCATAGACACAAATATGAATGCAGTACACCCATCAGGCTCGAAACCGAAAGCTTACTACGTTTTCGGATTCCGTCTGTTCGCCGAGCACGGTTCAAGTGCCGTTGACTGCAAACGCGCTCGCTGTTATTCTTTTGATTATCGGTACAGCGGTTATGGTGCGAAGGGGATTGGCCGGCGGACCAGGTAAAGGGAGACGAAGATGTCACGTGCCAAAGGGTTGTGGGTGTTTCTCACGCTGGCGTTATGCGCCTTGCCGGGGGCTGCGGATATTCTGTACGTGGATGCGCGCGCCACTGGTCGGGACTGTCAAGCCCCTTGAATTGGGAACCAGGGAATAACTGTCATGCGTTTGAGTGCCATTTCGTTTCTGGTGAGCGCTTCGATGCGCGGGAAGCGCCTGCGGAACGCGGCAGTTGTAGGTGGGCTGTCAGTGGGAATGCTGGCGCTGGGACTGTCCTCGGTAGCCGGACTCGGCACGGCCCGATCGCTCCAGCGGCATCTTGAGGCGCTGTTTCCCGAGCAACGCGTGGTGGTGCGCCCCACCACCATCGAGGCGTTCATGTTGCAGGCGGAGACCGTCGTGATCACGCCCGAAACGGTCGAGGCGGTCCGCGCACTGCCGGGCGTGGTGCGGGTATGTCCCGAAGCCACCGTGCGCTTTCCCATCAGTGGTCAGGGGCGGCTTTTGGGCAAGGCGTACAGCACAGACCTCACCGTGACCGGCATTGAAGGCTGGCTGCTCGGTGACGAAATGCCCGAAGACTTTTCCTACGACCCGGAGACCGACGAGTCGGTGCCGGCGGTGCTGTCACACTATTTCCTGGACCTGTACAATATCGCGCTCGCCGAGAGCAACAACCTGCCCAAGTTCAGTCCGGCGGCGATCATTGGGCGGCATATCGACCTGAAATTGGGCGAGTCGACGCTGCACCCGCCGGACGAGACGCACCGGACACGCATCGTCCGGTCACACATTGCCGGCCTGACGCGCAACCCCGATCTGCTGGGCCTGCTCGTGCCGCTGGAGGTGGTCGAATCGTTTAACGAGTGGTACGGCATTACCGACAAGCGGTACCGGGTGCTGCACGTCGAGCTCGAGTCTGCGGAGGCCGTCGAGGACCTCAAGCCGGCGCTGGCGAAGTTGAGCCTCGAGATGCGCGACCGCATGGCTCCCTGGCGCAAGGCGCTGGTTGTGGTGCGGCTGGTGGGCATCGCCTTCGCAGCCCTCGGCGTGCTGGTATTCGCATTGGCACTGGCCTATCTCGGCTCGGTGATCACCTGGATGCTCAGCGAACGCCGCCGTGAATTGGCCCTGTTTCGCGCGCTAGGCGCCTCACCGCGCCAGGTCATGATGCTTCTGGCCACGGAGATCGCGGCCGTCAGTGTCCTGGGCATCACGCTGGGGTTGAGCGTGGCCGTAATTATGTTGCACTATGGCAACCGCACTTACCTGGCATGGCGCGCCGAACGGGCTTTCCTGCCCGAAGCTCTTTTCGCCGTGCCCTGGTGGTGGATTCTCCTGCTGGGTGTGGCCTGTTGGACGGCCGCCATGGCCCTGTCGCTCAGCCAGGTCGTCGTGAGCACACGCATGCCCATCAGCGGGGCCCTGACGAAGGAGATAGGGGGATAGGGGAAGGAGATGTGGGAGATAGGGAGATAGAAAAAAGAGATATGGAGATGTTTGACGGTTTTGCCACGTGACTGCTATAATCAATCGCTACAACTTGTTCTCATTCTTGGCAAGGATAGACAGGATGTGTTCGTATTATCCTGAATATCCTGGCAATCCTTGTTTATTCTCAACACACGCAATTCCAATCCCGACCAAAGAGGAGTCACTAATACTATGGCTACGACGACCGAATCTGCTCTGAAGTACAAGGTTGCCGACATCGGCTTGGCAGACTGGGGCCGCAGAGAAATGGACATGGCCGAGAAGGAGATGCCGGGCCTGATGGCCATCCGCGAGCGCTATGCGCCACAGCAGCCACTCAAAGGCGCGCGGATTATGGGCTCGCTGCACATGACCATCCAGACGGCCATGCTGATCGAGACGTTCGTGGCGCTCGGGGCCGAGGTGCGTTGGGCCACGTGCAACATCTTCTCGACCCAGGACCATGCCGCGGCGGCCATCGCGCAGGCCGGCGTGCCCGTGTTCGCCTGGAAGGGCGAGACGCTCGAGGACTACTGGTGGTGCACGCAACAGGCCATGCTGTTCCCGGGCGGGAAGGGGCCGCAGTTGGTCGTGGACGACGGCGGGGACGCCACGCTGTTGATCCACCGGGGCTACGAGCTCGAGGAGACGTTCGACAAGACGGACAAGCCGCCGGAAATCTGCACTGACAACAGGGAAATCGAAATCGTCGACCGGCTCCTGCACAAAGTCCATGGGGAAACGCCTCATCGCTGGCACGGCGTGGTCAAGGAGTGGATCGGCACCTCCGAAGAGACCACCACGGGCGTGCACCGGCTGTACCAACGGATGCGCGACAAGACACTGCTCACGCGTGCCATGAACGTCAACGACTCCGTGACCAAGTCGAAGTTCGACAACCTCTATGGGTGCCGCGAGTCGCTGTGCGACGGCATTAAGCGCGCCACGGACGTGATGATTGCGGGCAAGATCGCAGTCGTGGCCGGCTATGGCGATGTGGGCAAGGGCAGCGCCCAGTCGTTGCGGGGGCTCGGCGCGCGTGTGCTCATCACCGAAGTCGACCCGATCTGCGCGCTCCAGGCCTGCATGGAGGGCTACGAAGTGGTGACCATGGCTGAGGCGGCGCCCGTCGGCGATATCTTCGTCACCGCAACCGGCTGCTGCGACGTCATCCGCGGCGAGCACTTCCAGGTGATGAAAGACCAGGCCATTGTGTGCAACATCGGCCATTTTGACGCGGAGATTAATATTGCCTGGCTCGAAGCCCAACCTGATATCAAGGAAGTAAACATCAAACCCCAGGTGGATACGTTCGTCTTTCCCGACGGCAAGTCGATCATCGTGCTGGCACAAGGCCGGCTCGTGAACCTCGGCTGCGCGACCGGCCATCCGTCCTTCGTGATGTCCAATTCGTTCTCAAACCAGACCCTGGCTCAGATAGCCTTTTTCACTGAGCCGGAGAAATATGAGGTCGGCAAGGTCTACACCCTGCCCAAACACCTCGATGAGGAGATCGCCCGTCTCCACCTCGAAAAGCTGGGGGCTAAACTCGATACGCTTGCGCAGAAACAGGCCGACTATATCGGCGTGCCGGTCAACGGCCCCTTCAAGCCCGACTATTACCGCTATTAAGGGTTCAGTGGCCGTTCAGTTGTCAGTGCAAACCGGTGGCTGACGGCTGACAACCGATAACTGATTTGCGGGTGCCGGCGAGCTCGAAGTAGTCGCGGATGAGCCAGCAGGTGCGTTCGTAGGTGGCCTCTTGCGCTGCCGGTACGCTCTTTGATTCGCGCAGGGCGGACTCGTAGGCCTGGCGAATTTCCGTGCCGACGTTGACCTTGGCAATGCCCTTTTTGACCGCCTTCAAGACGTACTCGCGCTGGATCCCCGAGCCCCCGTGGAGGACCAGAGGAATGCCCGTGGCATCGCGCAGTTTCTCGAGGTGGTCGATGTTCAGGCGTGCCGCGACCTTTTTCTGGTCTTTCAGCGCGCCAGACACGGCGCCGTGGATGTTGCCGATGGCCACCGAGAGCCAGTCGCAACCGGTCTCTGTGGCGAAGCGTCCGGCCTCCTCGAGGTCCGTGAAACCCTTGCCCGACTCGAAGAGCTCTTCATAGGGCGGCGGCGGGCCTTTCTCGTGGCCGAACACGGCGCCCAGCTCCGCCTCGCAAGGAATGCCCGCCCCGTGTGCGATTTGTACAGCCTTGCGCGTGGCCTCGATGTTCTCTTCCAACCCAAGCCGCGAGCCATCGAGCATGACGGAGTGGTAGCCGAGCGCCACCGCCTCCTTCAGGATGCTCGGATAGTCGACGCGAAGCTCATCCTCATCAATCACGGGTAAGTGGTCGAGGTGAAGCCGCACATGTTCCGGCCGCTCACACGCGTTGAATGCCTCCAAAACCGGACGGAGGCCCTGGGCTTCGAACTTGTACCACTCGAGCCGCGCAGTTTCGATGAAAGCAACGCTGTCTGTATCGACTGTGGCCCGCACGACCGGCTCGACCATAGGCAGGTAGGGAACATTGAAAGCGGGCACCACGAGACCGAGCTTCAGCGCGTTTTGAACGATCTGCGCACTGTCAATCACGATGCTTTCTCCTGTAAAGAAATGGGGACAGTCCCGTCTCGCTCCCTATTGGTCGCTCGCTTGGTACAGTCCCCATTTCTTCGTTCCGCAGAAAGAGGTAAACGCGGATTGCCAAGCCGAACAAATGGGAGGTCGAAGCTCCCGCTGAGCCGTCTGGGCAATCTTGACAGACTGCTAGAGCGCGAGCACGGCCATTCCGAAATAGCCGAGCGATACGAAGGCATGCCGCGTTCCGAACCGGATGCCCAGTGGATATCCCATAACCTCGATAAGCTCGGCCAGTTGCCCCTCCCCGGAGAAGTCGTAGCGCGCGATGGCATTTCCGATGCTTACGTAGGCGCTCTCGTCGTTGGCGTCGAGCAACGTCCCCCATTGCTCGGTGACCAGCACCCCGTCGCCCAGGCTGAGCCGGCCCTCGGGCCCCACTGACGCGGCATAGAGACGATAGCCGTTCCAATAACAGTCGACGTAGACCTTCTCGCCGCGGCCCAGCGTCCTGTCGGCGCCTGTGGGCAGTTCGAGGCTGTCCAGCGAGCTGATAGGCATTGTCCCATCCCATGTCGCGGTTCGCAAGTGGCTTTTTACCGCACCGCCGTTCGTCCACTGATGGTCTTTAAGCACGAGCACGTCGCTGGAAGGATCATATTGGACAAACATGCCGGGCACGTTTGCCGCGGGGCCTATTGAGGGCTCAATAACATCGACTTGCCGGAGGTAATACGCGCACAAGGGCCTCCACCACCCGAGCAGGGATGCGCGTCGTACCGGGTCCCGCGTGCCGAGATAGAGCTTGCCGCCGGCCGCGTCGAGTGACACGATCTGCTCGAACCCAAGCCCCACAGTGGTGTACGAAAGCCACCGCTCGCCGAGGTCGACCAGCGCCAGCCCCTGGTAGACGTCCTCTTCTGAGCCGAAACAGGTGTCGAACTGCTCCGCATGACAGCGAACCGCCAGAGTGTCGCCCACGAGAAACGTGACTCGCTCGGGATTCGAGGGAATCCACCAGGGCGCGATGGCCTGCTTCGTTCTCTCGTCCAAGTCAATCAGCGGCTCTTCAGGGCCGTACCAGTAGTAGCCCCAGTAGGGTTCGACGTCGAGCCGAACGGACTTCGTGGCAACCGGCGCCTCGCGGTCTGAGCAATCGACCAGCACTACGGTGTAATATGGCTCGCCGCCCCCATCGAACTCGCGCAACGTGCCCCACTCGCCGCCCACCAACACCACGGAGTCGCCGTAGGCATATGCATCGGTCAGGCTGCCGATCTCGACCGTGACTTCGCCGAGGCCGCGCTTGCCAAGACCGACCGTCCGGACCAGCGTAGTGCCCGTGTCATGGCGAACGACAATCTCAGCGGCCAGGGTCGGTGACAGCTCGATGAAGTCGGCCACGTACTCGGCCAGTGTGAGCCGGTGGGTCACTT
>CAYRLQ010000227.1:0-7080 GCA_964425145.1 uncultured Nitrospiraceae bacterium | reverse complement strand
TGGGCTAATTATATGGAGGCTTGTCTCGACGGAGGGAAACCCACGTGGACCAGTCGCTCGAAGAGTTTTTCAGCCAGAAACCCAACGGCAAGAAACCTGCCCCGCGCAAGCCCGAGCAGTGGCGCGAGGGGAAAAATGGGAAGTAAGCGTTCACGGACACATTTCACATTTTTCTTAGGAAAAGTGCGCTCAAGAGGCCATTCTACCACGGATTGCGCGGATTGAATGGCAATCGAAGACAAAAATCCGCGTGTATCCGCGTAGATCCGCGGTCTCAAAGGCTTGTTTTTGTGTACACAGTACGAAATACCCCCGTGAACGATTACAATGGGGACAGCAACCATTCAAATGTGAAATCCGGGTTAAGGTGTTCGCGGCATGATATAATGCGGCGACCCGTCGGCAACACAATTTCAGCGGCACACGGGACGATGGGTTCGCTTCGGCGAGTCAGCGGCTCTCCGAACGGGTCGAGAACGGTGAGTATGTAGCCCTCGTTTCCGAGGTCACCCTGGACAAACTGCTGACGCGCCTTCGGACGCAACGATCACCACTCGGTCTGAGGGAGATATGGACGATCCACTGGAACGCCTGCGCCGCGAGCGCCTGATAGCCCTGGTGTTCTTCTGCCTGTTTCTCGCCGTTGCGGTGGTGGTTCAACTCGTCCGGGCGGCCTTACCCGCTTTACCCCCAGCAGATGAGATCGCCCCGCGAGCGGCCGTCACGGAACTAGACCGATGACGCGTTCAGTACGCCCCACCGCCGCCTGCCTTCTGTTTCTATTTGCGTTCGTGTGGCCGTGGGACGTGTACCAGTATATCCCGTGGCTCGGTGTGCACGCGACCGGCCTTATCGCGTTGGTGCTGGTCGGCCTGCTGATTGCCGACGTCTTCAGAACACGCCAATTGCGCATGCCCTTCGAGCTGCTTTGGCCGGCGGTCTTGTTGCTGCTGTTGGTGACACTGTCCCTTTTCCACGAGGGTTCGGGCGTTTCGTTCAGGCACCTCGGCGCGGTCCTCGTGTACGCTGCGACGGTGCACTTCGCGCGTTCGCGCGAGCGGATCGAGTATTGGCTTTGGATATCCTGTCTCTCGGGCGCGTGTGCGGCGCTGTGGACACACCTTGCATTCTTCGCCTTCCCGCTGCCTCCCACGGCGTATTCGCTGCAGACACAGGGGGTGCTGTGGTTCGCGCGCGATTTACCGGGGGGTGCGCTTACACTGGCGATCTGTGGCGTCATGTCGCTGCACTTTTTGATACATGCCGTGGGGACTGTAAAGGATTTCGGTAAAGCCGCCCTGGCGCTTGTATCGGCGGCATTGCCGTTTTCGGCGCTCGCATTCACGCTGCTACCGCCGCGTTTCTGGATGGGTGGTTGGCACTGGCGCCCGCCCGAGTTCGGGCATGTCCCAGGGGTTACCCTGGCCGCTTTGCTGGTCTTGCTTTGGATCATCGCCCGGGCCATTGCCAAGGGGGTTGCTTTTTCCTCGCTCGCCTCGAAGATCGAGAGGGCCCCGGACGACCTCGAGGCAACGCCGGGCGTCGGGGTGGCCGTCATGATTGTGACAACGCTGGTGGTCGCGACGCTGCTGTGCCTTTGTTTCCCCGTGCGGCCGGTCGTGGCGCACGCTTACCTACTGGGGCTTGCGGGCGCTTATGTCCTGCCGAAAAAGGAGCGCCAAGGGCCGCCGCCACACTGGCAGTACGCCCTCCTGCTTCCATGCGCCGCGGTCGTCGCCCTGAACCTCGTGCACGTGTATCCTGAGAACCGCTCCGACCCGCGCAATTACGACGTTGCGGCGCTGGCGGATTTCGACGCCGGGCGTTTCCACGACCTGGCGCGGCGTATGAACATCATCGAGGCTTTTGCGCCAGGCGAACGCCGGACACACCTTTGGCGCGCCCGCGTGGAACTGTCCCTGGGCTATTCTCATCGGGCCGCGCTCGAGTTTGGCCGCGCGGTACGAGGGTCCTTCGGCGGGTCTCTGGTCTTACCGCCGCCATCTGAGGCCGAGCAGAACGAGTTCCTGGTGCGGCTGCGGGATTCTTGCTCCTCGGCTCGGGTTCCTGAGCGCATGCTGGCGTACGAGTACGCGCTGGTGGCCACGGGGAGGGCCGATCGTGCGCTTGATTCGCTCCGGCATCGCGTGTATACCCGCCGTAAGCTTCACTTGGACCTGCCGGCGAGGCCCTTTGCCGAAGCCATCGCTTTTCTACTGGGCGACCAAGCGCTGGCAGGGCCTCTACGCCAGTGGTCTGCAGCCGAGCTACTCATGCTGCTCAAACACTGGGGCGCTACTATCGAGAGGGCCCCGGCCGATTTCCCACCTGACATGCTCCCTGTGGTACTTGCGGCCCGAGCCGCGCCCGAGTGGGTGGCCTGGTGCTGCCAGGCCGGCGCCGCCAACCCCGCGATGAGCCGAACCCACGCCCGGCAGCCGCTCGGGCGTCCGGGAGACCCCGGGGCGGGTTGGGGCGAAGCCGGTTGGATGGCGTTGGTAAAAGCGGACGGGGCCTGGTCAACGGAGTTGCGGATACCAGGCGGCGCCAACGTGGTCGAGGCCCGCTTCACACAAGGGGGCGATCTCGCCTGTACCCAATGGGTCGTCGTCCAAGGTCTCGCGCCCGACTTACCCGCCTTGCGCATTTACATTCCTTGACCGCCTTCCCGCCAACATGGCACAATACCTGCCGCGCTTATCATGCGCCAGGTAGGGTCGAGCTCCTGCTCGACCGGTCACGCAGGAGCGTGACCTTACCCATGACGCGGCTTGCGCCCTGACCAGGGCCGAAGGAGAGGGAATTCGATGTCGTGTTCCGAAGACATAGTCGAGGGTAAACAGGGGGAAGTTGTCCTTGCGCGGTTGCTCAAGACCCGGACCGTGCTGATTAACGGTACGGTAGACGAGGAGCTGGCGGAGAAAGTCATGGCGCAGTTGCTCGTGCTTGATGCCGAGTCGCACGATCCCATCCGGGCGATCATCACGTCTCAGGGCGGTCACGTTGACTCAGGATTCGCAATTTATGACATAATGCACTTTGTCGATTCCGAGGTGATTTGCATCGGTGCAGGATGGGTCGCGAGCATCGCCGTGCCGATTCTCTTCGGCGCGAAGAAGGAGCAACGGTATTCGCTGCCCAACACTCGGTTTCTACTGCATCAGCCCATCGGCGGCGCCGGCGGCCACGCTTCGGACATTCGCATCGAGGCCCAGGAGATCCTCAAGATCCGCGAGCGCCTCAATAGCCTCGTTGCCGAGGAGACCGGCCAGCCCGTCGAGAAGGTGTCCAAAGACAGTGACCGCAATTTCTGGTTGTCCGCCAAAGAGGCCCTGGACTACGGCCTTATCTCGAAGATCATCGCTAGCCCGAGCGATATAGAGTAGGTTTCAGCGCTCGGTCGTAAAGCACAGGGCGCCACCACCTCTTTTGTCCTCCATCCTTCCTATCGGTGGACTTGGGTGCCGTACCAGTGGCTGCCGCCGTGGTCCATGTGGATGACCGGAGTGCCGGCGAGCCATGTTTCGGGGCCGAAGTGCTTGCGGATTTCGATGCCGAACTGCATGTCTGAATACATGAAGTGGTCCATTTCGGCGTAGAGGACTTTTTTCATGCATCTGGCACGGACGAACTGACAGAACCCGACGGGTACTCCGTGGGCCTCGCGTCGGCGATAGTCTCCCGGGCTGTCGAGCAGTTCGTCCCACATTTCCCAGGGCTTGACTTCGCCCACGAGGATTTTCGCAGTGGTTTCCTGCGTGAGCATTTTGCGTCCATCGGGTGCGATGAAATGGCTCGTTTCCTCGAGGGCCTCGACCTTGGCGAACATGTCCGGCGGCAGCAGCGTGTCCGCGTCCATGAGGCCGATCCATTCTCCAGACGCCGCCTTGAGCGACTCGTTAATCATGAATCCCTTGGCCCGTGTTTTCTGGTGGCCGAAGGCGGAGCGGAGGATGCGGAGCTGCGGAAACGCCAGTTGTATGCAATCGATAACGTCGTCGACGGCGTCCAGTCCGGGGATGTATGCGATAATAACCTCGAGCCCGCTCAGGTCAAATCCCTGCTGGTGTGCCAGCGACAGAAGCGTTGCTTGGAGCCGCCGGGCGTAGCGCGTGCAGACAATGATGACGGAGTACTTGATGTGCGAGGGTCGGGCGGTTTCCTTTTGCCACTCCCAGATACGCACCAGGTGGGTGATAATGGACATGTCGATGTTCCAGATGGAAATCTTCGGCTCGATCCGGTCCGACAACCGCAGTGGCAGATAAAGCGTACCTTCAAACTCGGCTGGGCGCACAGGGACCCCATCGCGCAGGAGCACGTACCGTCCGTCCGCCTCGACATGGAGTGTCAGTTCGTGCCGGAACGTCTCCATTGGGCAGACCAGCACGCAACTACGGTCGAGACGGAACCCGATGTAGTCGGCCATGCCCCCGGCGAAGGTCACCGTAAGCGTAAACGGCGGCGCCAGATTGGCCAATGGTGAACTGCACTTCTCGCAGTTCAGCACCGAGTGCCACCGAACCCCACCCTCCATGTTATCGAAGTAAGTGTGCTCGACGCTGTAGTCGTGAGAACCGAGCTGGCGGTCTGGGGGGCGTGTGCGCACGGCGATTCTGGCCCTTTCGGCCAAGGCCGAGTAGTGTTCATCCCGGTCGCGGCGTTCCGCGTCGATGGCATCGTAGTACTTGCGTTGTTTTGCCGAAAAATGCTGCGGCGCCACGATGAGCTCGTCGCCTTGCCGGGCCGAGACATTCAGCCCCGGCAACAGCCGTTTGAACGGCTTTGAGGCGTGATCGCAAATTCGGCGCAGCGGGCACCGGGCGCAGATCGGCCCAAGCGTTTTAGCCGCGCGTCTGCGCACGCGTTTCAGTTCGCGTGCGTACGCTTCTGGAGACGGGTCACGTTCCTTGGGCACGCTGCGGGCAATGCGCAGATGCTTGGTCAGCTTGCGCCAGAATGCGGTCCGTGCGTAGCGCGCGGGATGGTCCACTAGCCAACTCAACAATCGGTCGTCGTGGGGCGTGTAGTTTACCGTCTCGAGCCAAAGCCGGCTTGCGAGGACCTTGCCCATCACGATGGGCCCATGCTTCGTCAGGCGCGTGGCCATCGTGTATGGCTTTTTCGTATATTGCTGGTGGTCCATGAAGAACTGGGGGGTGTTGACGGCGCGGACGAGGTTTTCATCACGGACCAGGCACAGTGGCAGGTAGAGCAAATTCGCCTCGACATCGCGCGTGTCCAAGGCCGCGGCCAGTGCGTTCATTGCATCTACCGTGGCCCGGCTTTCGGCCGCGTTGCGGCATGGGGACCGTTCCAAAAACGGGTCCGACAGCGTGATGTTTACCGCGGCAACGCCGGCCTCGGCAACGCGGCCGGCCAGCCCCTCGGCATCCAGGCCCTTGGCAAACGGTGCTTGAAGCTGCAGGCGCACCGGCAGGTTTGCTTCGCGGCCGGCCTCGAACCAGGCGCCAAGATGGGCCGCCTCTGGCGTGGGCGGACACAGAAACACATCGAACAGGCCGGCTTCCTTGAATGCGGTCAGGCCATCTGGCGGGACCGCACAATCGGTCCGCAGCGAGAGCTTCACGCCCTCACGCCCGGCATATTCAAGCAGTTCCGGAAGGACATGCAGCCGGTCGCCCGCCGCGAGGGCGTCGATCTTCAGGGTTTTATAGACGATGCGGTTCAGCCGAATCCAACGCTTGAGATCGGCGACCGCATAGGGCTTGCCCTTGGCGCTTTGGAGCAAGATGAGCCCGCGGAGCGGGAAAATCCGCTGTTCGACGCTAACTAGGTTCACGGTATAGAAACGACCCCTCGACCCGCATGGTTCCTGAACACCTTTACACCGAAACCGGCTGCGACTATAGATACGCTCCACCGCAAGAGTCAAGGAAAA
Organism: uncultured Nitrospiraceae bacterium; assembly: GCA_964425145.1. Taxonomy (GTDB): domain Bacteria; phylum Hydrogenedentota; class Hydrogenedentia; order Hydrogenedentales; family SLHB01; genus CAYRLQ01. The sequence goes on along the minus strand of CAYRLQ010000227.1, from coordinate 1,178 downwards.
GACGCGTGATGGATATCCATGTAGAGCAAGCTACTTGGTCGCGTGGTCACGTTTCTCGCTTCTGGTGAGTTGCGCCCATTTGACACCCCGCCGAACCGCTTCGGAAAAGCCATGCCGGCGCACACTCGCCAGCGCTTTCCGTGCCAACCACCCGACTTGCCTTGGCCGGCTTAATTCGCGGCAGGTTTCTGTAACACCCGCGTGTACAAGACAAGGGCCAAGGCATAGCCGGCCGCCGCCAGAACGAAAACCGTGGTAAAGTTGAACGAAATGGCCAGAATGATCGCCAGCACCGACCCCAGCACCGTCGTCCCCCCGTTCACGCCCCACATCCACGGCACGGCTTCGCGTCCGTGGCCGGACACGGTGCGGATCCCCGTTGGAAACGGCATACCCATGAAGAACCCCAACGGCGCCACTAGTCCCACCGTGAGAAGCCCGCGCTGCCACAGCAGCCACCCCAATGCAGCCTTGATGATGAACGGATACAAGAACGTCGCCACAAGAATGACCACCACCAGCAGCCCCATGCTCAACCGAAGACCCAGCTTCAGGACGGGCCTCAGTTGGCTGCCCACACCCGCGAAAAAGAGCAGTCCTGCAAGCACCAGGGCCAACGACCGGGCGGGATGTCCCAGTAGCAACGCAAACCGCTGCATTAGGGCGATCTCGACAAAGATAAACGATACCCCTAAACAGGAAAAGTACGCCAGCCATGACTTGAAGTGCGGAATCCGGGCGCCGCCGCGCCTGAGCAACGGCAGTAGCATGAACAAGAAGACCGCCACGGTCAAGAACCCCAGCAGCGAGAACAGCGTAAAGGACGCCCAATGCCCTCGGATGAGATTGACGGGGCTGGTGTCCGTCAATACGCCTCGAACATGTTGCGGCCGGTCAAAGTGGAAGAAGAAGGGGCTGTCATCCCAAACGGGAGAAAGATCATATGGCTCCGCGTCGAGAAGTTTCTTTTGCTCGCCTGTCTTTCGTAATGCCGCGTACTCGTTCATAAACCCCTGGAGCCCTGCCTCGTGTTGACTCGTGCTGTACTCTCCTGGAGGACCCGGATAAATAAACGAGGCCTTGTGTCTCCTGCAATGTCTTCTAAGCGTCGCCACCTCTTCGTCGGTGAAACGCGATTCGCCCACCAACACCGCTACGTAGTCGTCGCCACCGGCCCC
>CAYRLQ010000226.1:0-7100 GCA_964425145.1 uncultured Nitrospiraceae bacterium | reverse complement strand
CGCTCCTCGCAATGACGCGATGCGATGCGGTGCCAATTATGACGCTACGTATAACAAGCGCATGCACCGGACCACTGGCCGCTGACGCGCAAGCCGTTGGTCCACGTAAGGAGCCGACCTCAGAAAACAGGAGAAAACTAGTGGGCTGATTCCGAAACAACATAGCAGTAAACACGTGAGAAATCACGAGTGGAGTAGTACAGTTTTTAACCACGGAGAACACGGAGACACGGAGCGCAAATACAGCTTAGCCGGTGCGATCGCTCTGGTTATATGTGGGACCTTTCACATTTTGCATTAGAATATACAAAAGGTGGTCGAGAACGGTTAGCAACCGTGGATTACATCTCTGTGTCTCCGTGTTCTCCGTGGTTAGAAACGGGAAAGCGTGTTATTGTGCAATCGATCTACCAGGGCAGTCACGGTTTTTGTGGAAGAGGTGTCGGGGATGCACGGGCCGCCGGCGGCTGCTACTCGTGGCGGAGGGCCTCGACGGGGTCCATGTTGGCGGCACGGAGGGCAGGATAGAGGCCGAAGACGACGCCGACGAGGCCCGATATGGAAAAGGCGATGATGGGCGACCAGGGGGTGACGATGGTGGGCATCTGGGCGAACATCTCGACGAAGAATGGGATCGTGATGCCCAGCGCCACGCCGATGAGCCCGCCTGCGCCGGACAAAATAACCGTTTCGATGAGAAACTGAATGACGATGTCGCGGCGCTTGGCGCCGAGCGCGCGGCGGATGCCGATTTCGCGGGTGCGCTCGGTCACGCTGGCGAGCATAATGTTCATGATCCCGATGCCGCCCACGAGCAGCGAGAGCGCGGCGATGCCCCCGAGAACGACGTTAAAGATTTGCTTGGTGCGTTCGGCCTGGCGCAATAGTTCCAGCGGCACGGTGATTTCGTAATCCGTCTCCTTGTGGTGATATTCCAACACGGCCTCGATGATCTTGGATGTCTCGGTCACGTCCTCGAGCCTGGCCACCCTGGCCGTGACCTCGTGCAGCTCGACGCGCTCTACTGAAAATGAGCCGCTCCGCCGCTCGATCAAGGTCTCCCCGAAGCGGGCCTTGGCGGTGGTGAGCGGGATGAACATCTGATGAGCTGCGGCCGAGGCGGCGGCCTTTTCCTGCTCCAACTGCCCACCGTTGCCGGCGCCTGCAGCGGCGCCGGCCGATTTAGGCTCCATCACGCCAATTACACGGTAGTAATTGGTGCCCGCATGCACCGTGCCTCCGATAGGCGGGTCAAGAGGAAACAGGATATCAGCCATAGTCTGGCCCAGCACACACACGTTGGACCTCTCATCCAGTTCGAGCCGGTTGAAGAACCGACCCTGCGCGACGCGGTGATTGTTCACCTCCGTGTACCACGGGACCGTCCCGAAGATGTCGCAATAAAGACGGTGGGGCCCGTTCCACACATCCTTGCGAATGATTCGCGCGGGAACCTTGATCTCCACGCTGGGAATCGTTTCTTTGATGCGGTCGATATCGGCGTACGTCAAACCATATTCGATGCCCCGTGACTGCTGTCCGGTGCTCGTCTCCTCCTCGGGGGGTTTAACGCTCCGGATGATGATGTTGTTGCTGCCCAACTGGCGGATTTGTTCCTGGGCCTCGTAACTGGCCCCTTCACCGATGGCCAGCATGGCAATCACCGAGCACACACCAAACACGATGCCCAGTGCAGTGAGCAACGAACGAAGCCGGTGGTTCCACAGGCTCTTCAGCCCCAGCGCCACGGTGTGCCTGAGGCGCGCTACCGAGAGTGGATGGTGCGGCAACCGTTCGAACGACCGACGCCTATCTGTAAAGGTCATCTTCCACCTGTCCGTCACGGAGACGAATTACCCTCTTTGCCCGTCGCCCGATTTCTTCCTCGTGGGTCACTGCGATCAAGGTCTTTCCCTGGTTGTGGAGGTCGTCGAAAAGCGCCAGTATCTCTGCTCCAGAGGCGGAGTCCAGGTTGCCCGTGGGTTCATCCGCGAGAATGATCAGCGGATCGTTCGCCAACGCCCGGGCCATGGCCACCCGTTGCTGCTCCCCGCCGGAAAGCTCGAACGGTTTGTGTCGAAGGCGATCGCGCAGCCCCACCAGCACGGCCAATTCCTGCGCAATTTCCCGGCTTTCCGTCTCGCGGCACCCTTGGTAATACAACGGGACCTCGATATTCTCCAGCACCGACAACTGCTGAATCAGGTTGTAAGACTGAAATACAAACCCGATCCGCATCCCGCGAATCGCCGAAAGTGTGTCGTCGTCCAACTGCGACACGTCATCGCCGGCAAGAAAGTACTGACCTGACGTAGGCCGGTCCAGACATCCCAACACGTTGAGCAACGTCGATTTACCACACCCCGATGGGCCCATGATGGAGACGTAGTCACCGTCATGAAATTCCAGTGAGATGCCCCGCAGCGCTTCCACGGTTACCACACCCATCTGGTAAGTCTTCCTTATGTCTTCTATCTTTACGATCGGTGTTCTTGCCATCGCGCGTAGTCGCTCTACCGGGCTCACGCCGCTGCGGAGTCGGTTTTGGCCAACTCCTCGCTTTCGGGCCGCTGCTCGCCCTCATCCTCCTCTTTTTCTTCGGCCTCCCTGTCGCCCTCGAGCGGCCGCAGGAGAATTACGTCATCTTCCTCGAGGCCGCTCTTGATCTCGATATACTTGTCGTCGAATTTCCCAGTCTCTACCGCGCGGCGGTCCCCGCTTGCCAGGTAACATACCCGGAGGCCGCCGACGCTTGAGACGGCCTGAAGAGGCACATAGAGCACGTCGTGGAGTTCTTCAATCAGGATCTCGACTTCGGCCGTCATACCGGGCTTGAGCCACTCGTAGACGCCTTCAACCGAGACAGTCGTTTCATAAACCTTCAGGTCAGGGTTCATCCAACGCCGTTGCGAACTCGGCAACACGCTCACCTTAGTGACCTCGCCAACGAAAGGCTCATCGGGAAAGGCCTCGACCTTGATCCTCGCCTTCTGCCCTTTCTCGACCTTCTTGATGGACGACTCATGGATGGGGACCAAAAAGGACATTTGGGTAATGTCGGGGATCGTGAGAATGGTCTGTTGCTCACGGACTAGGGCCCCTTCGCGAATCGGTTCACTACCCCCATAATACCGGCTGCTTTCCTCGCCACCGTACACGACCAGGCCCTCGTGCGTGGCGTAAATCAAGGATTTCGCCAATTGTTCTTTGTAATCCTGCCTGGTCATGTCCTGGATCACGAATCGGGCCGCCGTGGCGTCCATATTGACTTTCGCGTTCATCAGCTTTATGGTCGCCTCCCGCTTTGCCCGATCCAGCTTCCTCAACGCTTCCTCGTACTCTGAGAACGCCTGTTCGGCCTCCTTAGGAAAGGTATACCGGAAGAAGAGCTTCTTGCTGATCGTCTTCGATTCCAGGCCGATCTCGCGCCGCGTGACGACTATCTCGTCGCCTCTGAGTTGCATGTCCGTGACGAAGTCATGCTCATGGAGCTTTCGGGTCCCGGTCAGCTTATCTTTGGCCATTATCAGCTCTACGTCCTCCAGCATGATGTCGCTTTCCAGAAGCCTGCGCTTTTGCTCAGCCTCGCCGGCCAGGTTGGCGGCCTCGGCGAGGGTCCGGAAGTTGAAAGGCTCGAATTCGAACGCCAACGAGGGAACGCCGCCATTAGATTCCGGCATGGGAACCCCTGCGGCTTCGGCGGCTTGCTCGACCTCCCTAATAGCCTCCTCGGCAGCCTCGTGGGCCTCGTCGGCGGCCTTCTCGGCATCTTCAACAACTTTGTCCAGTTCTTCATCACTCATGATGGATGCGGAGTCGCCGCTTTGCCCGCGCATCGAGGCCAGTGCCGCCCTGATGGCGTCGGGCGGCGCACCAGTCATTTGGACCATCTTAGTCAAAGTGGCCACCTTGTCATCCAGCGCGTCAGGTCCTTTGGCCGGCCTCCTGGCTCTGCGGGTGCGCCCCCCCTGCAGGGACCCCATGATCTTCATCGCTTCCTTCTGCATTTCCTCGAGCGGTCTGCCACTCTTCTTAGCCATTTCGGCCAGCTCGGCCATCAGTTCTCCCTGTTTACTCGGGTCCGCCAGGCCCGCCTTCACCATCTCGGTAATTCTGGCGGTCGTTGCGTCCGCAGCCCCCGCTTTCTCTGTCTCGATCACGGGGAGATGGTCCTTGAAGGGCGATGCCCCCGCAATGGCGTCGTCTTCTTTGCCCACTGCTTTTTCGGGGGTCCTACCGGCCTCGATATGTTCGGCCACCGCGTCCGCTTCCCGCTTTACTGTTTCGGCGACCTGGGCTGTCTTCTCGGCCGCTTCCACGGCCCGGCGCAGTTTCAATTGCGCGATCAGCTTGTTCGCCACCGTTTCGCCGAGGTATTTTTGGAGGTCCATTGCCTTGAAGTTCACTTCACGTTCTGCGGCTTGGATGGTGCTCTCATTCGTTTCTTCCTGAATCTCGTATTGTTGTTGCGCTTCAGAAAGGTTGGCCTTGGCACGCTGGTACTCCAATTCCTGGCCCATAATGCGCTCTTCGAGCTCGGCCGAGTCGAGTCTAACGAGGGCTTTCTTGTTTTCAATGTCTTCCTGGGTAATGCGATAGCCCTCTTCGACAATGGAGAGAATCTTCACGCCCCCACGCGCTTTGACCTCGCATTTGACTTTCTGCGGCGCCAGGGATTCGGCGGTTCCCCCTTCCACGATGGTAATGGGCAGGAGCCCTCGCCGGACCACGAAGGTGGTGGCGCTGGCGCGTGTCCCTTCGCTCTCGCCGAAAAACAGGATCGACGCGATCGCCACCGGGACAAGACCCGCCAGCATCCATAGATGGCGCTTGCGCAAGAACCGCTTGACGAGGTCATTCAAATGCCCTGTGCTACGACTGTTAGACATCGGTTATGTCCTCCCACTGTCCGTTTTCTTTGATGTACAGAATGCCCATATCCCGCCAGAGTCGCAGATTCGCAGTGGTGTGGCTCACCAACGCCGTCGAAACGCTGTTGCGCGCCCGAATAAGGGCGTTCAGCGCATCGATCCGGTCCAAGGCCTTCCCTTGGCCGGCCTCGAGTAGCAATTCCTGGTGCAGTACGCGCCGCTCGCTCTCTTTAAGCGAATTCTGCTGGATTTCGTAGGAAATCCGGGCCTGTTCCAGCTCACGCCACGCCTGGCGCACCCGCAGCTTAATGTCGTCCTCGAACCGCTCGAAACTGCGTTTGGCCTCCTCATAGTTGATAAGAGACTTGCGATAGCGGTTGCGCACCTTCTTGCGGTTCAGCTTAGGGTCGAGGTCCAGTCCAAGGCTCCACTTGTAACGCTTGAAATCAAAGTCTTCAAAGTGATCGCCGGGCTTCGTGTTCACCGAACCGCCGAGGTCCAGGTCCAGGTCTGGTTTTAAGTCATCCTGGGCCAATTTCAACTGCCGGGCCGAATCATCCAGTTGATCCCGCTCGGTGTAGTAATCAAGCCGGGCCGCCAAGGCGACTTTGATCGCGCCCTCGAGCGTAAAGTCGGGCTCGGGCATCAAGCCCCGCTCCATCAACCGTTCCAAGTCCGTGTCGTCCAGCACGATCTTGGCATCCGTGGGCAGCCCAAGCAGGATTTTATATTCGTCCAGGCCATCCTGGTAGTTTTGGATCGCCCTGATCCACTGGTTGTTGGTTCGAAGCTCCTCCTCCCTGGTACGGCCCAGGTCGCTCTCCGTGATCCTTCCTACGGCCGCTTCGGCTGCCGCGCGCTCGAGGTCCTTCAGGAAGGCCTGATAGCCAAGCCACGCGTTGCGCACCTCATCACGGCGTTGCAGCACGCCATAATACGCCGAGGCGATGTTGACGGTGAAGCTTTTGCGGTAGCGTGTGAACGAGCGCAAGTGATAGAGCAGGTCCCGCTCGGCTTGTGTCCAGATTTCGGCTGCGGTGCGCCGGTTTGAGCCCAACAGGGGCTGCGTGATGGTTCCAACCAGCGCCGACGAGGTACTTACGTCCGGGTCACCCGTAAGAAAACGGAGGAAATTGGAGGTCAAACCCACCGCGATTTGGGCGCCCCCTTTCATAAGCATGTTGACGTCAAATGATGTCATACCTGAAACACTGCGCTCTTGCTCGATGGCCGTATGGGGGGCGTTTGCACCAGTGGCTGTGGCCGCCGCCTCGATAACATTCGCATAGTCGCTCAACAGGTCCGCCGGCGCCCCTGTCAGGGCGCCCAAATCGGTGATTAAACCAGGCGCTGCTTGCGCCACTTGTGCTGAGCCCGACAGTTTGACCGCATCCCTGGTTCGTACCGAGTAATCCCCGCCGGCTTTGCCCGAAAAAACCGGCCGGTAACGCTGACGCGTCTCAGTGAACGCCAGAGCCTCGAGATACAATGCCTCTTTGTGGCTCTGGTACTCGCGACTGTTCTTCACCGCGATTTCCAGAGCCTTTTCCAATGAAAGGATGTGCGCTCCGACTTCGGCTTCACCGTCCTTGCCAAGGAACTTGCCTGGCTTCCCCTCAAACACCGCCACGGGTTCTTCCGTCACCACCGGAAGGTCCTCAAGCGACAGGTCCACCGGATCGATTCTAAAGAGGGGCATCATGCCCGGCACTTCGGGCGTTCGCTCGGCAATAAGCTGATACACCTCCCGGTCGGCGGACTCGCGGTGGTGCATCGTCGAGCAGCCCAGCGCGACCAGAACGGCAAGCGCGGCCAAGAATGGCGGAGGTTTATTCATACTACTCGCTTGTGTCGACTCTTCATTTTCCACGGGTTCACGGAAAAACTATTATACACGATGCGGGAACGGCGTGTCCAATGGACCGGGCCTCCGCCTGTTTCCAACGCTATCGTCTATCGCCGGTTGGACTGTTGACACCACCTTGTAGGTTTCACAAGCCGTGTACTTTGTGAGAACACTCGTTTTTTCTTACGGCTTATGGGAAGCGGCATCCTACTCATTGTAAAACCCGGTTTTTGAGAAAGGGTTCCCTGCAATTTGGCGTTCTGGAGCGAGCCTTTGCAAATCCGTATACTATGGGGCAAAGAGACCTTCACACAGAGGCGCAAAGCCGGCAAAGGGTAGCACAGGCTGCCAGCCTGTGCCACTCTGCGCCTCTGCGTGAGCCT
>CAYRLQ010000225.1:0-7152 GCA_964425145.1 uncultured Nitrospiraceae bacterium | reverse complement strand
CGGCGGTGTTTCGTTATTTACGGATAAGCTCTAAGTATACTGTCCCCAGAATACACAACGTTATTTCTTGCCCATGGTCCAGGCGACGTGCTATATACGTGTTTGGAGGTGATGAGCAGCATGTTCGCAAAGCTTCGCAAAGGCATCATATTCGTGGCTGTCCTTATCGCCGTCGCCGGGGTCTGGCAGTGGGGCATCAAGCCCAGGATGGCGCGCTTTCAGGTTTGGGAGGGCACGCTGGAGGACGCCTACCGGATGTATGACCATTCGAAGGAAACCTGGGCGCCACACCCGGCGGAATACCGGTCGTACAGACACTATTGGAAGGTGCTTTGTGACGACGGCGAGGTCCGTACGGTGGAGCTTCCGTACCGCATTTGGGGAACCGGAAGGGTCCACGAACGGGTCATTAAGGAGAGCGGCACCCCCTGGCCCCGGATGGCCGAGCCGGATGACGAGGACAAAGAACCAGAATTAGAGCAGTCGCCTTCTCCCAGTGAAGTCATCCCAGACAGAGCCGTCCCGGCTGAAGAGCGCGTGGCACCCTCAAACTTGTTTGAGGGTGTCACACGGTTAAAGTTTGAGGGCGCCACACGGTTACTCGACAGCGTGCCGCCCGTGCAACAGATAGAAGTGGAGCCGGACGACAGTTGGTTGCTTGTTTCGTTAAAGCAGGCCGGGCAATAAGGAGATTAGCCATGAGAAAGCCCGTATTCAGCGTCATTTGTTTCCTGGCATTGGTCCTGCTGCCGGTGGCGGTGGCGCAAGAGCCGGAAGAGCCGGCGGAACCGCCACATCCCGAAGTCCCCCCGTTTTTGGTCGTTCCTGAGGCGCTGGAGGAAATGATCGACGTTGCCATGGGACAAAATCCGGAGCTCCGGCTGGCGGAGGCTGCGTTGCTTCAGGCCGAGGCCGAGTTGAACATGACGCGCCTGCGCGTGGCGCAGGAAGTTGCGGAAATTCATCGCGAACGCGAAAAGTTGCGCATGGCTCTGGGGCTTATGGAGGAGCGCATGGATTGGAATTTCGAGGCCCTCTTGGCCCTTGCCGACCAGTGCGAGTTTCTTTGCTTCGTGGTTCGCGGCTACGGCATCTTGGCCACCACCAAAGAGCGCGCGGTGCATATGGACGCGCCGGCCATTCCCCCGGACATTCCCGTTTTTGTTCCTGAAGCACCCGGGCCGTCGCCGGTGGAGTGAATTCCTCGAGGGCCGTGACAAGTCTGGGGGCGCCCTCGACACAACCAGCTTTCAACCATGGAGAGCACGGAGACGCGGAGAATCATTTTTCACAGTTCCTCCCCGTGGCCTCCGTGGTTCATGTCCGGCGTCCGGTCTCCGCACCGGGCGTATCGTTGTTGCCGTTAGTGGAATCAGGAGTAACGATGACAAAACGGCCTATCGGGGCGGTGACGTTTGATCTGTGGGACTGCCTGTTCGTTGACGATTCAGACGAGCCCAAGCGGGCGGCGGCGGGTGTGGCGCCGAAACCGGCCGCGCGCCGGGCGTTAGTACACGAATATCTGCACCGGCACGGGCCCATCTCGCGCGATACCGTGGACGTGGCCTACGATGTGACGGATGCGGCGTTCCGGAAGGTGTGGGAGGAGCAGCACGTGACCTGGACCGTGCGCGAGCGGCTTGGTGTATTGCTGGCAGGGTTGAGCCGCACACTGCCCGAGGACGAGCTGGCCGAGCTGGTGAGGCTGCACGAGGAGATGGAGCTGGCGTTTCGGCCCGACCCTGTGCCGGGCGCGCTCGAGGCGCTCGAGGCGCTGCGCGGCACGTATCTGCTGGTATTGGTCTCCGACGCCATCTTCAGTCCCGGTCGCTGCCTGCGCGAGCTGCTGGTCGGGGAGGGCATGGCCGGCTGCTTCGATCACGTCGTGTTCTCCGATGAACTTGGCCAATCGAAGCCCGCGCCGGAGGTGTTCCAGGCCGCAGCGAAGGCCGCCGGATGCGATGTGACTGCCCTGGTGCACATCGGCGACCGCCCCCACAACGATGTCGGTGGGCCGCATGCCGTGGGCGCCCGGGCCGTGCTCATCACGGTGGTTAAGGACCGCGGCAGCGCAGACAGCGGCGCGGATGCCATTTGCGATGACTACAGCAAGCTGCCTGCTATTCTTGAGACCTTAGACGAACGGTGATCAGTGCGCAAGGGGAATAGACGATGTCGAATGGTTTGCGATTCTTTATCCTGGACGGCTATCCGAAGGAAAGCCGGGATCAGTTCGACGAGGTGGGGATGCGGCTGGCCGGAGTGTTGTACGCGGACCTCTTACGGCAGTATCTTCCCGATGCCGAATGTGACATCTGGTATTCGAGCGATCCCGGCGCGGAACCGCCGCCGAGCAACGAAGAACTGCAGAATTACGCCGCGCTTCTGTGGCCGGGGTGCAACCTCGACATTAACCGTCGCGACGATCCCCGGGTAACGTGCCATCTTGACCTCGCCAGGCGCGCGTATGAATTAGGCATTCCTCAGTTCGGGAGCTGCTGGAGCATACAGGTCGCTGTCGTGACCGCCGGGGGTGAAGTCGCCGCGCATCCCAAGGGCCGCGAGATGGGTGTGGCCCGCAAGATTCGCCTGACCGACGCAGGCAAGAGCCATCCCATGTTCGAGGGCAAGCCGCCGGTCTACTGCCACTTCGTCAGCCATGACGATCACGTGGTCCGGTTGCCCGAATGCGCCACGCTGCTGGCCGGCAACGACCACAGCCCGGTTCAGGCCGTTGCGGTGAAGTACGAGAATGGCACATTCTGGGCCACGCAGTATCATCCCGAATACGACCTGCACGAGATGGCCCGGCTCATCCTTGCCCGGGAGCCAAAGCTACTGAAGCAAGGGTTCTTCCGCGACCACGACGACCTTGTGCAATACGTAGACCGGCTCGAAGCCCTCTTTGCGGACCCGGACCGCAAGGACCTGCGCTGGCAGCTCGGCATCGACGACGACATCCTGTCCGACTCGATTCGCACATGCGAGTTCCGCAACTGGCTCGACAAGGAGGTGCTGCCGGCGGCGGGTTTCCCCGGAGGCCTCGCGGGCGGCCCCGGCCTCACCGGGCATGGGTGACAAACACATAGGAGGATTGAGCTATGCCTTCGTATCATGACGGTCCGCGTTCGTCTCTGTTCTCACCGGTACTGCTCAAAGGCAACGTTACGCTCGAGGACTTGAAGCAGGCCGGCGTCAGCGGGGCCATGAAAGAGTGCCTGGCGCACGCGCCGAGCGGCTCGTGTACGGGGTGGGGCATTCCGTTTGAGGTCCGCAAGGTTGTTCTACTGCGGGATGCGCCTGTGTCTGTGCGGGTTGCGAAAGTCAAAGCGCGTTGGTTGGTCTTCATGCACACGACCGACGTCGAGCCTTTGGAGTGGAATAAGGACGGCTTTCTGTCGCCGATGCGCGGCGAAGGCCGCCTCCGAGAGCAGGTAGCCGATTATGTCATCCGCTACGAGGACGGCTCGGAGGCCCGGTGCCCGATCTTGCGCCGTCACCACGTTGGCATGTGCACGCGGCGTTGGGGCGAGAACTGTTTCGAGGCGGTGGCGCACAGCAAGTTTCGTCCGATGCCGCCCCTTCATGAGCAGCCGGGGGAGGCGTTGCCCTGGGGCATGACGCAGACACGGGTCGCTGGCGGCTATGTCGGCCCTTGGACCAACTGGCTGTGGGCGTGGGAGAACCCACTTCCGAATAAGGCTATAGTGGGGCTCCGTTTCGAGCCGCGTGCGGGAACCACGGTCATCTCGGGCGTGTCGGCCGGGAAGGTGTCCGCGCACCCGCTGCGCTGGTTTACGCGCCGTAAAGCAATATTGAAGCTGCCCAGGGGTGTCGCGTTCGAGCCGAACCTGGACGAACATGGTTTGCTGAAGCAAATCCAGTTGGACCTGGGGCAAGTGATCTCGGCGCAGCCCCGCCGAATCTATCCCAACGAGGATTGGCCGAAATCCTACAACAATCAAGTGCCGACCCCATCCAGGAACGAGGTGCTGGTCGAGTATACTGCCCACCCCGACGCCCGGTTCCGTCTCGATGGCGGCAAGACCGTGCCGGTGGCGAAGTTGGAGCGAGGCCACAAGGCGGGGCGCCTGACCCCTGTGGCGCAGGCGACGCAACGGGTCCGGTTGCGGGTGCTCGAGGCGGGCGGCAAGAGGCCTGTGGCCGTCAAGCTGCACGTGCACGGCGAAGCGAGCGAATACCTGGCGTCCATCGATCGGCACCGCATCCCGAATCCGGCCTGGTTCGAGGACTACAGCGTCGACTTCCTCAATCAAGACATCCACTACTGCACCTATATCCCGGGCGAAACGGTCATGGACCTGCCACTCGGCCGGGTCTACATCGAGGTGAGCAAGGGCTTCGAGATCAGGCCCATCCGTAAAGTCGTGACGGTCTCGAAAGGGACCAAGACCGTCACGCTTACCGTGAAGAAAGTGCTGCACTGGCGCGAGCGGGGGTGGGTGACGGCCGACACCCACGTCCATTTCCTGTCACCGCCGTCCGCCCGGCTGGAAGGCGCGGCCGAGGGCGTCAACGTGGTCAACCTTCTGGCGAGCCAGTGGGGCGAGCTAGTGACCAACGTGGGCGACTTTGACGGGAAAACAACGTTTGGCTCCCGAGAGACCGGCGGCGACGGGGAATGGCTGGTGCGCGTGGGCACGGAGAACCGCCAGTTCACGCTCGGGCATATCTCGCTGCTGGGATACAAGGGGGACATCATCGCCCCAATGACGACCGGCGGGCCGGAGGAAGCGGCCCTGGGCGATCCGGTGGGCGCGTTGCTGACGGAGTGGGCCCGCCAGTGCAGGAGGCAGGGCGGGCTGGTCGTCTTGCCACACTTCCCGAATCCGCGCGCCGAATACGCCGCGAGCATCGTCGACGGCAGCATCGACGCGGTCGAGATGACGGCCTGGGACAACCTCTACGCCGGGATCGATCCCTACTCGCTGTCCGACTGGTATCGCTACCTCAACTGCGGCTACCTGGTGCCGGCCGTGGGCGGTACGGACAAGATGACGGCCAGTACGGCGGTCGGCACTGTGCGGACCTACGCGCGCATCCCCGACGGACGCGAATTCGATTACGGGGCCTGGATGAACGCTGTACGCTCCGGCCATACCTTTGTGACCTACGGCCCCCTGCTCGAGTTCGCGCTCGAAGGCCAACCCCCGGGGACGCGAATCAACATGAAACCACGGGGCGGCACGGTCGACGTGACCTGGGGCAAGTTCAGCGTCGAAACGTGGGTCGACCTGATCGTCAACGGCGAGATTCGAGAGAGCAAGCGGCTCAAGAAATGGCAGGACGAGGGACACTGGTCTGTCAGGATCGACAAGAGTTCATGGACCGCGATCCTTATCCGGGGCCACTATGCCGACAAGCCCGAGATCATCACGGCCCATTCCTCCGCGGTCATGGTAGGGGTCAAAGGCTCGGAGTTCTTCGCAGCGGCCGATGCGGTCACCATCCTCGAGCAAATCGAGGGCGCGCTGGCCTATCTCGACACCCTGGGCACCCGGGCCGAAACCGCGGCCTACAAGCGGATGCGCATGCTGCTCACGTCGGCACACCGCAAGCTCCACAACCGGATGCACGCCATGGGCCACTACCACGAGCACACCCCGGCCACCGACCACAAGGAACATCATTAGCAAAATCCTTCGTAGATAGTTTCTATTGCGGAAAGGACTTGACGGGTATGTAACGGTAAAACCGCACGTCCGGTTTGACGGGGGGGCAGACGGCATGCGAGACATGACTGCCTGCCTCTCCACCCTGCTCCAAAAATGACCGAACTTATGAAATGGTGAACTAACCCGCATGCCTCACAAGAAGTGCCAACTCTCTCCGTCATTGCGAGCGAAGCGCGGCAATCTCTTGTGCCGCCAAGCACTTACGTACACGAGATTGCCGCGTCGCTCCGCTCCTCGCAATGACGGGAAGAAACAGTGTGTTCGCGTGGAAACGGCCGGTATTGGCGCGTAAGCCACGACTCTTGTTGTGCTTGCAAAAAATCCGCGCCGCAGCCTGTGAGAAATCCGGGCTAATGGATCGCGGGGTGTTCCATGATGGATCGTATCGTGAACTTTTACCGCCCTTTTACCACTCTTTATTAATAAAGGTAACAGTTTAATTACGCACCGCGATCATCAGGCTGCACGGGGAAGGAGCGGCGATGCGATTTGAAGATGCGCAGCTGGTTTTCCGGTGTCTCGAGGGTGATGCCGATGCGTACGGCGAGCTCGTGGAACGTTATCAGGGCGCCGTGTACGCCACGGCCTATTATTACGCAGGCCGGTACGGCGCGGCCGAGGATATTGCTCAGGAGGCGTTCCTTAACGCCTACCGAACGCTGCCCCGGCTCAAGGACCCTGAGCGGTTCGGGCCCTGGCTGAAGACCATGACGTGCCGAACCGCCGCCAACTGGCTCCGCCGGCACCATAAACGCATTCGGAATGAAACCCCGTTGCCGTTTCGGCGCACGGTTTCAATTGAGGATGCCCGAGAGGGACCCCGAGGGAACCTCGAACGGAGTGAACGATACGAACGGGTGCAACTGGCGATCGATTCGTTGTCAGAACGCTACAGGTTGCCCGTAGTGTTGCGGTATTTGCAAGAACTCAGTTACGCGGAGATTAGTGAATTCACAGGGGAATCGGTCGACGAAATTCGCGGCATATTGCACCGCGCGGGGAGGCAGTTGCGGGAGTTACTGGCCGATCTAGACGAGCGGGAGGGAGAGGGTAAGTGGCATCGTGCACGCAAATAGAGAATTTGCTCCAGGCTTATATTGACGGGGAATTGGGGCAGTCGGACAGGGTTATTCTGGAGCAACACGTTGCGGATTGTCGCGCGTGCGCTGCTCTGCTGCGCAGGCACCAGCGGACCTGCGCGAACCTTTTTGAAGTCTTTTCCGAGGATCGTCTCGCACGCAGTTTAGTCTCAAGTGTATTTGAGCATCTGCCCGAGATGGAACGCGACAGAATGGACGTCCGGGCCATCAACTGGCGCGCGAAACATCCCGTTAATCGCTGGCATATGGTTGCCAGGTTCCTGCCGACCGCGGTCGGTGTCATACTGGTCATCTTGGCGCTGGCTATTGTATCTCAATGGCCGGCGTCTCCCGCCGTCGACTCGACCGTGATCGGC
>CAYRLQ010000224.1:0-7170 GCA_964425145.1 uncultured Nitrospiraceae bacterium | reverse complement strand
GTTGGCATGGTTCGCCCAGCTCGGCTCGCTCAACCAGATGCGCGCGCCCGGAAACCGGGTCCTGATGAAATCCCCCGCCACGCGCAACGCCCCCGTGCCGCCTGGCGTGTGCGCCGTGGCCGCCCGCCTGCCTGTAATAATCTCGTGTCCCGCGCCGAAAAGCAGCTCCTGCACCACGACCCCGTATTCGGCCGAGCCGGGAATGGGCAAATAGTTTTTCGTGGATTCTCGCGCAAGGATGCGCTCCTCGGCGCGTTTGACCGAATCGAATATCGGCGTGTTGTTCCCCGCATCCTTGTATACGCCGACGCCCAGGTTGATCTTTGCCGGGTCCGGGTCCTTCTTAAACGCTTCCGTCAGGCCGAGGATTGCATCCGCTGGCGCCATTTCCAGTGTCTCAAACATGGTATGGCCTCTCCTTTCAATTCACTCCTATTCAGCGCGAGAGCGAGGGCGTCGCGAGCCGGACCTCCCGCCCCAGTTCCATGGACCTGCCCAACCGGATGAGCTCGAACCCGTGCCGCGAACGGAGCCGGTCCACGCCCTCGAGGACGCGCGCCCATTTCTCCACACGTTCCCGGCCAAACAGAAACATCTGGTGCTGGTTGTAGGTAAGCGACGTGAGCGCCACGCCAATCAACCGGACCCGCGCTCGGCGCATTTGGGCCTTCGGGACGAGCTTCCCGAGCGTCTTTATAATGTCGTTGTCGAGGCACGTCGCCTCCCGAAGCGTCCGGGCGAACGTGTAGGTTTCAAAATCGGAATATCGGACTTTCAGCGTGACGCATTTGGTCTCCATGCCCTTTTCGCGCAGGGCGTACGTGGCGCGCTCGGCGAGGTAAGCCAGGATCGGCTCGATGCGGTTCCAATCCAGGAGGTCCTGCTGGAAGGTCGTCTCGCGGCTGATGGACTTGGGCCGCGAGCCCGATTCGACAGCCGCCGTGGAAATGCCTCGCGCGGCCTGCTGCAGGGCGTAGCCCACTTGGCCGAAGGTCCGCAGGAGCGTATCGTGCGGCAGGTCCGCCAGACACCCGATGGTCATCGCCCCGATGGATTCGAGAATTGCGCAAGTGCGCGGACCTGCCCCCAGCAGCTTGCGCACCGGCAACGGGCGTAGAAAGGCGCCCTCCTCTCCCGTCGGAATGCGCAAGTAACCGTCCGGTTTGGCCTCGCCGCAGGCCACCTTGGCCACCAGCTTGTTCGGCGCGATGGCCACGGTACATGGCAGTTGAGTCGCTTCGTAAATCCGGGATTTGACATGCTCCGCGATGGCGTCGTCGCCCCCGAACAGCCGCTGGGAACCGGACACATCGACGTAAGCCTCGTCGATAGAGGCACACTCGACCTGCGGTGAGACAGTCTCGAGAATCGCCCGAACCTGCTCGGACGCGGCCCGATAGCGCTCGAAGCTCCCCCGCATGAAAATGCCATGCGGACACAGCCGCCGCGCCTGAGCCAGTGGCATCGCCGAGTGCACACCATACTTCCGCGCCTCATACGACGCAGTACACACCACCCCCCGCGAGTCCTTCGCGCCCCCACCGACAATTAGCGCCTTGCCCTTCAGCGCCGGGTTCAACACCTGCTCCACCGCCGCGAAAAACGCGTCCATATCGATATGTAAGATTCTTCGCTCCATGGCCTGTTCGGAAAACTTCCTTGAAAAAAGTCCCTCCAAACCCCTTCCAAAAATGTTCGAGGGCGTGGTTGATGAAGGGCGATGCCCGCTCCTCAACGACGCGTGCCATGCCCCCACCAGGCATCCACTGCAAGCCCAAGTCCTGACCTAGCCCTCCGTAGCACAGACGCGGCTCACCTTATTCGAGCCCAGCAGATGACTGAAAACTAATTCAGATAAAATATACCCCAAAACCTAACGCCTGTCAAGAAAATTCTCGGTAACCGTTCACACCGCGCATTGACCTGTCCATTTGAGCTGCCGTATCATACCTTCCCAGCCGACCCCTGTGCGCAGTGACGGGACAGGGAGGAGGAAACGGTGGATTATCGTATCGAAAAAGACACCTTGGGCGAGATGCGGGTGCCGCGGGACAAGTATTACGGGTGCCAGACGGCGCGGGCGCTGACGAACTTCCCGATCGGCTCGGAGCTGATGCCCCGTGAAGTCGTTCGTGCGCTGGGTATTGTGAAGAAGGCAGCGGCGCTCACTAACAACGAGTTGGGCCTGCTGCCGGACGACCTGTGTGGGGCGATCTGTCAAGCGGCGGCGGAGGTCATCGAGGGGAAACTCGACGATCATTTCCCGCTGGTAGTGTGGCAATCAGGCAGCGGCACCCAAACCAACATGAATGCGAACGAGGTCATCGCCAACCGCGCCAACGAGCTCCTTGGCGCGGAGCTGGGCGCCAAGTCGCCCGTCCATCCCAACGATCACGTGAACATGTCGCAGTCCTCGAACGACGTGTTCCCTACGGCGATGCATATCGCCGCGGCCGGGGCCATCTCAAGGCGCCTGATCCCTGCGCTCGAGAAGCTACGCGACAGGCTCGAATGTAAGGCGCAGGAGTTCGCGGAGATCGTCAAGATTGGGCGGACGCACCTGATGGATGCGACGCCGTTGACACTGGCGCAGGAGTTCTCCGGCTATGGCCGACAGGTAAAGAAGGGCCTCCCACGGCTGGTAACCTGTTTGATGGAATTGACGGAGCTGGCGTTGGGCGGAACCGCAGTGGGTACCGGACTAAACACGAAAAAGGGTTACGCCGACAAGGCGGTCGAAAAGATCGCTGAGCTGAGTCAACACCCATTTGAGCCGGCCGAGAACAAATTCGAGGCACTGGCGGCCCACGACGCGCTCGTGTTCACGTCCGGCGCGCTCAAAACCATCGCGGGCGGCCTCATGAAGATCGCTAACGACATCCGCTGGCTCGCCAGCGGGCCCCGTTGCGGCCTGGGCGAGATCACGTTGCCGGCCAACGAGCCGGGCTCCTCGATCATGCCCGGCAAGGTCAACCCGACGCAGTGCGAGGCGCTGGTGATGGTCTGCATGCAGGTCATCGGCAACGACGCCACGATCGGCATCGCAGGCGCATCGGGCAACTTCGAGTTAAACGTGTGCAAGCCGGTCATCATCCACAACCTGCTTCAATCCATCCGGTTGCTGGCTGATGCGGCGGAGTCCTTCGCCGAACGCTGCGTCGAAGGTATCGAGCCCAACACGGAGCGCATCGAGGAGCACCTGCATAACTCGCTGATGCTGGTCACGGCGCTCAACAAGAAGGTTGGCTACAACAACGCGGCAAAGATCGCCAAGGCCGCCTACGCCAACGGCACGACGCTGCTCGAGGAGGCGGTGCGTCTGGGCCTGCTAACCGAGGAAGAGTTCCGCGAGGCCGTCGACCCGCGAAAAATGATCGGGCCGTCCGATTGAGCCTGCGTTGTAATTGTCCGCTAGGTTTGCGAGACGTTCGATGCACCTAGTATGATTTGAGAGTTCAAGGCAGGAGGCATAAGAATGAGTGCTCGATGGAAAGAAGTCGTTCGAATCACTTTTAGGGGTGAGCGTTTCCGCGATCACGCCCTCGACGTAAGCGCACTGACCAAACTAGGCGAGTTGCAGAAGATGTTCACCGATATGGCCAAATCTCTCTGGCGTGCGGCAAATCCTGGCGCCCAACGGCTTCCAAAAGGGTTCGAGGCCCGTACTCGCTTGTGCCTGCGCAAGATCGAAGGGGGTAGCGCCGTTGCGCCTTTGGAAGTACGCGTCGACGAGGAGCAACAGGAGTTCGCAGAACCGGAGTTCGATCCAATCAACGAGGCGGTTGTGGTGACACATCAGCTGTTCCGCGCAGTAGAAAGGAACGAGCGACTGCCTGAGAGGTTTCCAAAGGAGCAAGTAGGTGGCTACGCCAGGTGGTCGGGTGATTTGGGGGAAGGTGAAGTCATAGAAATAGAGCCTGTGGGTACCGAGCCCGCTCACGTAACATCATTGACCTCGCCTCGCCTTGAATCTTTTGTGGAAACACAGCACGAGAGCACGCTCGAAATGACCGGCGAGGTCTTCGAAGCGGATGTTCGGCAAGGCCGTTTTCAAATGCGCTTAGACGACGGCACGCAGGTCAAAGTCTCCTTTTCGCCGGAGCAAGAGGAGACGGTTACGTCGGCGCTCAAGGACCACAAGGTATGTCGATTAGTCGTCGAAGGCAAGGCCGAATGCTCGCCTGAAGGCAAGGTGTTACGCGTCAGCAAGGTCGACGAGTTGCAGGTCAGACCTGTGGATTACGTCCCCTACGATCCTGAGGCGCCGGCAATTGAAGACGTGTTGGCCAAGCTCGCCTCCGAGGTCCCGGAGGAAGAATGGGATAAGCTCCCGCCCGACTTGACCGAAAGGCTGGACTACTACCTTTACGGGACTGAAGAATGATCGGCGCCGTTTTCGCTGACACGTTGTATTGGGTCGCGCGAACGCGGCCTAAAGATCCCTACAAAGAGGCTGCTGAACGGGCCAGGAAATCACTTGGTCACGTTCGTATCGTGACGTCGGACGAGGTTCTCAACGAGTTCTTGGGGCACTTGAGCGCCGTGCCCCGCCTCAGAGAGATCGCCGCGAGAATGGTACGCGAGATCCTGGCCAACGCCAATGTCGACGTGGTTCCGCAAACGCGAGATAGCTTTCTACGCGCCCTCGAGTTTTACGAGAGCCGCCCCGATAAGGGTTACTCGCTTACGGACTGTAATTCGATGGTGGCCATGAAACAACGGGGCATCGAAAAAGTCCTCACAAACGACCACCACTTTACCCAAGAAGGATTCAGTATCCTCATTCTCCGTGAAGGACAGGAACTCTAACCATTCTGTCCTTGCATCTCATACGCGCTACCGTTCTTCCCCTGTAGTTTGGTAAGCTATCGTTAAAAGTGTCTCATTATGCTGAAAACGCGCGGTGAAATTCATGGCTGACACGAAGGACTTTGCGCGAACGACCGTGACCAGTGCGTTGCCATATGCGAACGGCCACATCCATTTGGGCCATATCGCGGGTGCGTATCTCCCGGCGGACATTTACGTGCGCTACATGCGCCTGCGCGGTGAGAAGGTGCTTTACATCGGCGGCTCAGACGAGTACGGCGTGCCCATCACGCTGACCGCGCTCAAGGAGGGTGTCTCGCCGCAGGACGTGATCGACAAGTATCACGCTGCGAACGCAGAGGCCTTCGAGGCGCTGGGTATCTCGTACGACATCTACGGGCGCACGTCGTGGCCGCTCCACACCGAGACGACGCACACGTTCTTCAAGAACCTCTACGATGGCGGCCACATCGAGAAGCATGACATGGAGTTGTGGTACTCGGAGCAATCCGACCGCTTCCTGCCGGACCGGTACGTCCAAGGCACGTGTCCGAAGTGCGGGTTCAAGGAAGCTACGGGCGACGAGTGCGAGAATTGCGGCGCCCAGTATTCCGCACACGACCTCATCAACCCGCGGGCCAACATCCCCGGCGACGACTCGGGGCCCATCCTGCGGCAGTCGGCGCATTGGTTCCTGAAGCTGGGGGATTTCAAGGACCGGCTCAAGGCGTGGCTCGATTCACATCCGGAATGGCGCGCCAACGTCAAGGGCATCGCGTATAGCTGGGTGAACGACTTGCGGTCGCGCTGCATCACCCGCGACACCGATTGGGGCGTGCCGATCCCCCTCGATGACCCCGACGCCCAAGGCAAGCGATTCTACGTCTGGTTCGACAACGCCATCGGTTACGTCAGCAACACGCGCCAATGGGGTATCGACAGCTACGGTGACGAACAGGCATGGCAGCCCTGGTGGAAAGCGCCCGACACCCGGCTCGTCCACTTCATCGGCAAAGACAATGTCCCGTTCCACGCGGTCATGTTCCCCACCTATCTCATGGGGCAGGGCGACTTCGTGCTGGCGGACAACGTCGTCGGCAACGAATACCTCAACATCCTCAACCGGGACACCGGCAAAGCCGAAAAGGGCTCGAAATCGAAGGGCAACATGATCACCGTGCGCTGGTTCGTATCGAAGTTCAGCCGCGACGCCATCCGGTACTACCTGTGCGCCATCATGCCCGAGACGAAGGACGCCTCCTTCGATTGGGATGAGTTCATGAACCGCTACAACGGTGAATTGTGCGACGTGGTGGGCAACTTTGTCCATCGCGCGCTGACCATGACGGTCAAGAACTTCGACGGCCAGGTCCCCACGCCGGGCGACTTGGACGGTGAAGACGATACCCTGCTGGCCCTCTTGCCGGAGCAGGTAGAGGCCGTCGGCGAGGCCCTCGAGCAGTTCCGGTTCCGCTTGGCCCTCGAGCGCTTTATCGACATCGGTCGCAGAGCCAACCAATACTTCGACGTCAAGCAGCCTTGGGTCACGCGCAAGACTGACATGGAACGTACCGGCACCACGCTCTACGTGTGCTGCCAGGTCGTCCGCGCACTTTGCACGACCATGGCGCCGTTCATGCCCGACGGCGCGGCGCGGCTCGCCGAAATCATCGGCGTTCCCCTTCCCCAGGGCGGGCCCGAGGGTGGTGAAGACGGCTGGAATGCTGCCAAACGACCTCTGCCCGCGGGCAGTCCCATCCAGAAACCCACCGTCCTGTTCCCGAAACTCGACAAGGACGTGATCAACGAACTCGCGGACCAACACGCCCGGGGCGAGGCGTTTTAGGCCTGATATTGCAGTAGGAGCGGTAGCTCATGGAGGTAAGCGCTCCTGAAAACAGGATTATGGCCTTTAAGCCAGTTCTGACGCCCCGGACAAAGACCTCGAACCCGGTACTTGAACAGGAGCTTACCGCTCCTACCAACAGTTATTCTTGCACTTCGAGCACACTCGTGTCAACATCAATTTGCTGGCCGGGTGGCCTACTCGTTCAACCGGCGCTCCCACTCATAGTCACGCGCCGTGACGATGTCTTCCATGCGGCGTATGCGGCGGTCGAGGCTGTTGAACGTGCGCTTGAGCCGGTGCAGCGCCATGGACCTCGAGTTGACGTACGAATCATAGAACTCCCGGTCGAGTTCTTCCTTAAATGGCACGACCGGCTCGGGCTTCATCAGCAGCGCGGCGAGCACGTAGACTGCGATTCCCAGCCAAATGCTCGATAAAAGGACTAGTACAGCGGCGATCACGCGGGTCCAAAACACGGAGACTTCAAGGTAATCAGCGACGCCTTTGCACAC
>CAYRLQ010000223.1:0-7189 GCA_964425145.1 uncultured Nitrospiraceae bacterium | reverse complement strand
CTCGCCCTCGCCTTCACCCTCACCCTCACCCTCCCCTTCGCCCTCGCCCTCGCCCTCACCCTCACCCTCACCCTCGCCCTCGCCTGGAGCTCCACCAGCTTGAGTAATGGTTACGGCGGCCGGACTGTTCTGGGCCTCCGCCGCCGTGACCGTGACGGTACCTTCCCGGGCGTTTACGGATGTATTCGCGCTGTACTCGATCTCGATCGTGCCGTCGTTCGTACCGTTCGGGTCGGAAATGATCGCCAGCCAGTCCTGGCCCGCGGTGACTGCGGCCGACCAGGCCATTGTACCTTCGCCCTCGTTCGACACGGTCAGCGAGATAGTCCCGCTCTCCGGCTCCACCGCGGGGCTCGAGGGCGTGATTGCGAGGACGGAATCGTCTTTGACAGTGAGTGTCCCGCTGTCCTTCTCAACATCGATGTACCAACCGAAACTATCGCCGAACTGGCCTTACGCGGCCGCTGCCCTCAACATCCACGCTCAGGCTGAACAAAACGTCGTAGGCGATGTACACACCCCGGTCCTGAAGTGCGGGGATGTCGGTGTTCTGCGCGTACTCACTCAAGGGGTTGCCACAAAGGTAAACCTCGTCACCCTCATTGATCCCTGAATTGGCCACCAGGGCGCTGATATCGCCGACCTGGTTGCCGTCGAGGTCGAGATACTCGAGGTTAAGCAATGCCGACAGCGCATCGATGTCGCTGATTTGGTTATCCCAGAGGCCGAGCAACTCGAGGGCCGTTAGGCTCGCCAGCGGGTCAATGTCACTGATTTGGTTGAAGTTCAGGTTGAGCCCGCGGAGGTTTGTCAGTGCTGACAATGGACTGACGTCGGTGATTTGGTTGCCGTCGAGATTGAGGAACACCAGGTTTGTCAGACTCGCCAGCGGGCCAACGTCCTCGACAAGGTTGGCCGCTAGACCGAGGAACATTAGGTTGGTAAGTCCGGCCAGCGGGCCGACATTGCTGATCTGATTATCTCATAGGCATAACACACCGAGGTTCGTCAGGCCGGCCAGCGGTCCGAGGCCGCTGATTTGGTTAAAGTTCAGGTAGCCCGGATTTCTCACAGGCTGCGGCGCGGATTTTTTGCAAGCACAACAAGAGTCGTGGCTTACGCGCCAATACCGGCCGTTTCCACGCGAACACACTGTTTCTTCCCGTCATTGCGAGGAGCGGAGCGACGCGGCAATCTCGTGTACGTAAGTGCTTGGCGGCACAAGAGATTGCCGCGCTTCGCTCGCAATGACGGAGAGAGTTGGCACCTCTTGTGAGGCATGCGGGGTAGAGGCATTGAAGGTTAGCCAGCTCCGCCAATGCGCTGGGGTCGCTGATTTGATTCTCGTCCAGGTCGAGGTACTCGAGGTTAGTCAATCCCGCCAGCGGGCTGAGGTCGCTGATGTTATTCCCCCACAGAACAAGCTCGATCAGGCCGGTGCAATGCTCGAGTCCGGTCAGGTTGGTGATAGCCCACCAGGACGCATCTATGCGTAGCGTCATAATTGGCACCGCATCGCATCGCGTCATTGCGAGGAGCGAGCGAAGTGAGCGACGCGGCAATCACTTCAACCAATGGCCTTTGTGGCAAGTGATTGCTTCGCTACGCTCGCAATGACGCGAGGGCAGCGCTCGTGCAATTTTCCGTCAATATGCGGCATTATTTATGACGTTCTGTATAGATAGGCGAGGTTGGCTAGATCACTATCGAGGACATCGCCCTCCGGTTGCCCGATGGCATCTCGGATGGCGCTCTCCAGCCCCGGATCACTGAATTCCACCACCTGCTGGGCTTGCACCCTCGGCGCCAGGAGAAAACACAGCGCCAGCAACACCATGCTGATGTTGCGCAATGGCCGTGAGAAACCAGCAATAGGCCTCGGACTGATGTTCATCTGACTGTACCTCCGACGTTGTCCACCCGCGCACCAACAGGTTGAAATGCAGCAGATTTATGGAACGATTGATGAAATAGGGTCGGAAAAACAGAGACTCTCGTCGAGATGGGACTGTGCCCATTTTTCCGGAACCCTCGATGAAGTGGTTTGAGTCGGGATCGGCCTCTGACCATAGCGCAGCCCAGAACGTGCCCGAACTGGAGTAAGTGCTTTTGGCCGAATGAGCGACCTACTGGATGCCCGTTCCCCTTCGGCAGCCCTGCCCAATGTGCCGCCCCTAGCTAACGCCGCGCCACGGTAAGTATACTCATAAGTCTGAATTAATAAACCCCTACACGTACCGCATGGCCGTCCAGCCAAAGTCTACCATGGCAGTCCCTCACTGTCAAGCGTCTTGGCCTCTGTTGTGCTTGACAAACGCAATCTTTTGGTTATACTAGGTGCTATAAACTCGCACGCGTCTTACGTCACCTGGCTTGGAATTCTAATAGTAGGGGTCCCAGGAGGCGGTAGCAAGAACGTTTCCCGAATGTCCTTAAATCCAATTGGGGAGGAATGGCTATGAACATCTCAACGAATCCTGTACGGTATCTCGTCGGGTGCAGCATCTTTGTGCTGACCGCTCAGATGGCCTCCGGCGACCTGACGACGGACCTGGTTCTGAATTTGAAGCTGGACGGCGATACGCTTGACGCGTCGGCGCAGGGCAATGATGGCACCTTGAATGGCTCGCCATCATCGGTGATTGGACAAATCGGAACCTGCCTCGAGTTCACCGATCCCGCCAGCCCCCATCAGTATGTCAGCCTGGGCACTGCCGCGGACTTCAATTTCGGGGCGTCCCAGGATTTCTCCGTCTCTGTCTGGGTCAAGAACTCGACGGGATTCCCGGACAATACGAGCATTGGCGGATCGGAAGACGACCCTTCGATCATCTCGAACAAGGACTGGGATAGCGGGGGCAACGAGGGTTGGGTCATCTCCGCCGGTGGTAATGGACGCTGGCAATGGAATATCGGCGACGGCTCCAATCGCGCGGATTACGACGGACCGGCCGACCAGATCAACGACGGCCAATGGCATCACCTGGCAGTCACACATGATCGGGACGGCAATGCGGAATTGTATTACGACGGACAGCCGGTCAGTAGTGTCTCTCTTTCATCGATCGGGAACATCGATTCCGGGCTGCCCACCGCCGTAGCCAGCGACGGGACACTGGGCACGGTCTGGGCAAGCTGGTTCACCGGAGCGATTGATGATGTCGGCATCTGGCGCCGGATTCTGACCCCTGGAGAAGTCGAGCAAATCCACGACAATGGTCGGCTCGGCATCGGTATCCTCGGCCCGCCGGAGCCTGCCTTTACGACGCATCCGTTCGGTGGCATCGTGGTGGAAGGTAGTTCTCACAGGTTTAGTGCACAGTTCTCGTTCGCCGTCGGCGATGTGGCCTACCAGTGGTTCAAGAATGGCGAAGCAGTGCCGGACGCGACTGAGGATACGCTCATAATCGACACGGTTGCGATGGATGATGCCGGCGAATATAAGTTGCGGGCCACAGACGAAAGCAAGGCCGTCTTCTTCTCCAACCCGGCGACCCTGATCGTGTGGGCTGCGGACGAAGCGCCCGTAGCCGGGTCACTTGGCCTGGGCTTCTTGGTCGGCGCGATGGCCCTCGGCGGCGCCTTCATCATCCGCAGGAACAAGTAGGCTGGCCCAATCGGTTCGTTGCTCGCCGTCCGCAAGAAGGGGCACAGTCCCGTCTGCGCGTGGACTCGCTTCGCGCGGGGGGGCACTCCCTCTTTTGCTCGCTGTCAGTCAGATAGTTGGCGGGGGCCAACCGGAGAATGCCTCCTGTTCCTGAGCGCCCAGCCGCCTGGCGAGGATCGATGCGGCTGCTGCTACACCGTCGCACCAGGCGGCCACGGCCTCGACGCCCGGAGCGCCCCTCTCCCACTCATCCCATGCGGCAAATAGTTGCTCGATTGGGGTTGTATCAAGCCCGTCGCCGCAGGTCCGCTTAAAGTCTTCCAGACACTGCGTCCGGTGATTGGCGTAGAGCCCCTGTGCCTCGATGGCTGCCCGCACAAGCGTCCAGGCGACCGTGAATGCGGCATAGAGAAGGGTGTCCGCCTCCTCCTCGGCAGTGGGAGCGGGCCGGCCTTTGTAGCGCGTCAGGAATGCGCCGCGGTCTTGTGCCACGTGCTCGATTTCGCGTGAGACCAGATCGCTCCAAGCCCCTTCGGCCAGCAGCAGCCGCCGTTCCGCCGGCGCGGCATGGGCGACGCGGGCCAGCTCCGCAGCCACGCGCTCACAGAGCGGCAGGCGGTGGCGCCCCGGTGCTTTTAACCATGTTTCGGCAAGGGCATCGGTCTTCTCGTAAAGCGTCTCTCCAACCATGCCGCGGCCTACGGCGTCCTGCAAAGTCAGGAAGAACTCGTCCATGCCCAGGACCTGTATTTCGCGATGCCTGGCCAACTCGTCCATGTCGGCGTCAAGCTGGTCCCAAATCCCTTCCGCAATCTGGGCGAACAGGAACAGAAATGCGGGCCGCGTCGGGCATTCTCTCGCAAAACGCACAATATCGCCCGCGTTGTCACGTCCGACATTGGCGATGTGGACCGAGTGTAGCTTCGGAATCGGGCCCCGAGGGTAGCTCTTGGCGTAGGGAGACCCACCAAGCCCGCAAATGAGACCGGGCCCGGGCTGTAATGCTTTCTGCTCACGGCTCACGGCCCGATCGTCCTCGACCTCTCGCCACCAGTCGCGCAAGAGCCAGTTCACCATGTTGCAGCCGTGCTGTCCCGTCTGGTCCAGCAGCCGGCGCGTCTCGCTTAGGTAGTCGTCGACGAGATGCTCGGGCCACAGGTGGGTGTACGTATACCCGGCGCCCGAGGAGGGCCCCCAGAAACAATCCTTGGGTCTGCGTGTCTCATGGTAGTACCGAAGCATGCCCGGCATGAGCTTGACCATGAACGGAAGCAGCCCCCAGCCCAGCTTGAACCGGCCGCGCTGCGTGGCCAGCCAGTTGCCCGAGTGCAGATTGTTCATGGCCCAGGTCGCGTCGCCGTCGCTGACGTAGAAGCAGACATACACCTGCTCCGGTTGCGCACGGCACGTGTCGGAACGCGGCAACGGCTGCGTGTACGTAGCGTCCGGGTCCCCCACGCCTCCATGGATCGTCAGGTTCGGCGTGCTGACGCTGCATAGCGTGAAGAATCCGCGTATCGCCGCCTCGGCCACGTATTCCTTCTCCTGGTCGCATATGCAGTGCCAGTTCATCTGGACACCCGGCGCATCAGCCGATTCAAGCATGCGCCGATACAAGTAGAGCGTTCTGCGTGACTGGCGGCTCAGCGGCAGGTCCAGGGCAAAGCCTTTATGGTAGACGACAAAGTCTTCCAGGGTATGGCCCATGGCATCCCTAAAGGGCCTGTGAATGCAGAAGTTGGCGTACAGACGCTTGCAGCAGTGCGGCCACAGGTTGTCGATAGCCCACTCCGCCGCTTCGGTATTGTGGCCAAACTTGCCGCGCAGGTCGTCTCGCTTGGCGATGCCGTGGCGTGTCATCCAGTGTTCCTGGTCAGGAGCAACGGGCAGCAGTCCTTCCAGGCCGGCACGCGTAATGGCCAGGTTCTGCGTCTGAATCACACACTCGTTGTCATAGACCACGTAGCCGTTCACGAGGTGTTTGTACGTCTCGATGACCTGATCAACGTCGTCCGAGGATTCAGCCCTCAGGCCGAAAGCCTTGACGTAATAGTCCAGCCAATGCTCTTCGTACAGACTTTGCGATTTGCCCTGCCGCCGCGAGACATCACCCTGGACCAAGTACAGATGAGGCTCCTCCCGATTGATCAGGCCCTGGAAAGAGCGATACCAAATCCAAAAGTCCACCGTCTCGTCTGCAACATCTGGAGCCGAAACCACCAGACGCCTGACACGCGGGATAGGGGGAAGAATGTCGGTGAGTTGCATAGAAGTTCCCTCGTTTCAGCCACGGTCCCTTTGCGTTAATCTTCTTCTGTATATCTTTTCCAGGAATCCAGGTCCAAGTTCCTGGTGGATGCTGATAATTGCGTTAATAATTCGTTTCGTAAGCGGGTCGTTATCAAAAGTCATCCCCAAATCTCCGTCATCTCCATATCCCCTTTTCTTACACAACCGGTAATATCAGAGCAGCACCCCTTCTTGCCGTCAGGATGTGCCCAAACCTGTTTCCGGATGTTTTCAGCATTGGCGGGTATTCTAACGGAAATAGTCGCCTCATTACAGCCTCCCGATTGACCCTGTCCAGGCTGCCTTTCTTTGCGTTTTGTCTGCTTTTGTGCTTCAATCTTTCATCAAGTTTGTGTCCGGCTTCGTAAAGAAGGCTGAAACGGGTAAGGATGGATGGAGCGATGAGTGCGAATGTTCCGAGTCAACTCGCCATCAATGGTGGTCAAAAGGTCCGAACCGAGCCGTGGCCTGCGCGGCGCCTGTTCGCTGAAGAAGAGAAACTGGCCGCTGTCGCGTTGTTCGATAGGTCCATCGCTTCGGGCGAGGCCTTTAGTTACAACGGCGAAGAGGAAGAGGCCTATTGCAAAGAGTTTGCGGGCTTTCTGGGCGGCGGTTATGCCGACGCGGTGAACTCGGGCACGACTGCTGTCTACGTGGCGCTTCAGGCCTTGGCCCTCGAGCCGTTCACCGAGGTCATCGTGCCGCCGGTGACGGACATGGGGGGCGTCATGCCCGTGCCGCTGATAAATTGCATCCCGATCCTCGCCGACAATGCCCCAGGGAGTTACAACGTGGGGCCGGAACAGATCGCGGCGCGCATCACGGAACGGACCAGCGCGATCCTCGTGGCCCACATCGCCGGTCTACCCATCGATATGGACCCGGTCATGGAGATCGCCCGGTCGCAAGGCATTCCCGTGATCGAGGACTGCGCTCAGGCGCATGGCGCAACCTACAAGGGCCGCTATGTCGGGACAATTGGCGATATGTCGGAACGACATATCGCCGCCTTCTCGACCATGTCCGGAAAACACCATGCCACGGGCGGACAAGGGGGCGTGGTGTTCACCAAAAATGAAGACCTTTACTGGCGGGCCAGGCGCGCATCGGACCGTGGCAAGCCGTTCGGCTTGGATGATGCCACCTCGAACGTCACCTGCGCGCTCAATCTCAATCTCAACGACCTCAGCGCCGCCATCGGCCGCGTGCAGTTGAAGAAACTGCCCAAGATCATCGAAGGCTGCCGGGGCGGGGGGGGGGGGGGGGAGGAGGGGGGGGGGGGGGGGGGGGCGG
>CAYRLQ010000222.1:0-7191 GCA_964425145.1 uncultured Nitrospiraceae bacterium | reverse complement strand
TTTTCGACCAATACCACTTCCGCAGCCGCCTCGATCGCCTGTCCCACAAAAGCGACCAAGCCGAATGCCAAAACCGCGAGATTTCTCATGTTAATCATGGTCTCCCCTTCCTGTGATCTGCCCGGTATGGGAATTCGCCAGACACAAGTGCACCCGTGCTACGCCAGGTCCGCGGCGAGTGCCCCTCATGAAGACCTCCCGCATGGTTTCGCACAGAGACTGCACCGAGAGACCAGCCCCGTGCAACCTTGACCCAAGAGTACTTCAAATCAGATGGGCTTTCAATGGGAGCCATTTGCGGAATTCGTGGCCCAAGTGCCAATTCCTCCCGTTTGCGCTGACACTGAAGATTCTTGACAATACGAATCTCGCACGGGTACCCGACTAGGCACCGTTTTCATACCCGTTGTTGGCATTGCGTGTCTATTGAGAGCCCAACGTGTTGGCCGGTCCAAGGCCCATAGGTCCCGCCTATGCGTGTCGTAATTTGGCCGTGAGGATCGCCATCAGCTTGGCCGAGGCCTTTGGAGTGCAGTTCGGCCGGGACGTCCTTGAGGACCACGGCGTTGGAGCCGACCCGGGCGTCCTTGAGGAAGCCTCGCGGAACAGCCAAAGGCGTTGCGCCGATAAACGTCCTGAATTGGGAACTCGTGAATGCGGATAGAGATCAGCACTTCTCGCACTTACAAACGACGGATTATCCATATGTGCAGCAGTCGGTCACTTGCTCTCATATCATAACATCCTACGGCGAAAGGGTTTGCGAAATCACTGACAGCCGGGATGTCAGCTCGTAAGGCCATGGGAAGTGCCGAATGTTCAGACTCCGTCAGTTTCCATCCCCATTGTTCCGGTAGCACCCGCTATTTCAATCCCCACACTATCAGCCGCCCAACATACCGCAAAGCGGCTCGGTTCAGCAGAGTTCTCACGGGAACGCTACCTGCTCAACGCGTCCGGATTCGCGATCTCGTCGAAATGGGTCGCCAACAGGCGCTCCGCCACGGCTATGGAGTCCCCGAGAGGGTGGTTGGAATAGCTTTCCGTCTGATGAGTCCAGGCCGCCTCCCAGTCCCGGATGCTTTGTTCAAAGACCGTGGCATCGAACGGGACGCCTTCGGCCAATGAACGGTCGAGAGCGACGATGAACCTTTGCCAACGCGGCACATAGAACCCGCAAATCAGACCTGCCCACTGCTTATTCGCGTAGTCGTAGAGCGGACCGTCCTGTGGTCCCCACAGCGTGATCTGGTTGCGGGCGTTCCACTCGTAGAGACGTTCTTCCGCGGGGCTCGTGGCCCAGCGCTTTGCGTCAGCCAGCCACCGACCCAGTAAGAACTCTTGGCGAGTGGCGAGCAGTTCATCCATCTCCACCATGAGAGCCAGAAAGCGCTCGCCCGCGATAGCCAACGCCTCCCGGTCCCTCTTATCGTAGGCTGCGGCTATATCGCGTTGACGGCTGGCCGCAAGGTTGGCCAGCACCTGACGGGTGATATGTACAAGGTCGTAGCGGTAGGTGTCTACGTTGTCGAGGTCGGAGGCACAGTCAGCCAGAAGGACGGCGGCACGCGCCAACTCGACGGGTTGGTACGGACAGGACCTACCGGCGTGCGGTGCAGATGAGGCCAAGGTCGGACGGCCGCAAATGATAGAGCCAACTTGGCTCGGAACATGGTAGACGGTCCGCAGTAAGATGCTCCACGCCTCCTCGGCCTTTGGATGCCTTATGCCATATCGCCGATGGGCATATTCCCGGATCCATTGCCCCAAGTCGGGCTGCGCGGGGCACCACATCATCTGGCTCATCAGGTCGTAGACAACCGGGTTATGTCCGAGTCCTTCCATTATGAGCCCGGCCCCAACAAGTCTCCGGCGTTCATGGCTAACGGCCGCCCTTGAAAGCCCTTCACTGATCTGAGGAAGTCCCCCGTGCAGGCTGACCTGATTGCCGAAGTTTTGAATAATGCACCAAATCCAAGGCTTCCCGTAGAACGCCTCTGTCTTCGCCCAGACCGGTCGGGATTCGCAAAACAGGTCGAGCACCAACATCCGGTCATTCGGCACGGCGCCCAAGAGTGCTTCGGCTTGAGGCCGTTTCCAGAAATTCGGGTTGTTGACGAACAGCCAGCCCTGCATCACCCACGTCGCCTTGGAGTCGCCGTTTGCCATCGCGCTGTACACCGCCTTACCCATCCGGGTCAAAAACTCCGGATCGTCGCTCGGGGGCGACATTTCGATAAACGTATCCGATGCGTACAGATGGTCGGTGCCGTATTGACGCATTTGCTCTTCGATGAACGCAGTTCCAATTCGCTGGAATAAAGGATCGCCAGGATCGACGAACGTGGTCCCAGTGAATCCACACCAACTCGGAAGCTGTTGGAACTTCGAATTGGGGAACTTGTCCTTCACCGCTTCCGGAACATGGCCTGTGAACCCCTGCAACACCGGCGTCATGCCCAGTTCCCGTTCACGTGCGAGGATTTCCTGTTGCAACTCGCGGTGACGGTCTATCCAATGCTGAGGTAGCGGTCCTCCCCAACCGTCCATGCATCCCATCCAACCGAACGGAAGGTAGGCCGGGCCAACGAAGAATCGGCCAATCTCCTCATCTGTCAACCCCAGGCCTCGATAGACGGCCTGCCACGTGGCTTCCTGTCCCGTAACCGCCAGCGGCATGTTGATCCCGTGAAGCGCCATCCAGTCGATAGCCCGTTCCCATTGTTTCCAGTCCCACCAGGCCATTGAGTAACTGAAGCAGCAATAGTTAAAGCAATAGCGATACTTGAACGGGTTTATGATGCGTCTCTTCTCTGGCACACTCGGAAGCAGCTTCGGCAGGCTAAGTTGGCTGCCGCACAGCGAAACGTTGCAATGACAGTATTCCTTCAGATACCAGTTCAAGGCGGATGCGATAGCAACTCCCGTTGAGCCACGCAGCACTATCTTGCTGCCCAGGGATTCGATTTCGAAAACTTCACGGCCCTCGTGCTTCGGGATCAGTTCCAGGTGAAATGAATCCTGACGGCCCGGCAAGACACGACCAAGCACGCCGCGCGCCGCCTCCGTCTGGTCAGCCCTGGAGCCCTTCGTCAGAGCGAACGCCAACAGGGCCAGCAAGACCACCCCCACTCTCGCGGCTTGCGCTTGCCGTTTGCGACTGTCTAGTGCGGAATGGAACGCCATTTGACCATCTCTTCCGGCCTTTTCATCCGAAGGCCAAGCCCACATGGCAAGAAGCGTCATACACTCGTTTTCGTGTCGCCCTGGTACTCTGGGTCTCTTCGCGGCAACTTCGCGCCGGCATTCTCGAGCCAAGCGGTCAGCTTTGCATCGAGTTCGGCGACTTTCTCCGGCATGGATTCGCTAAGATCACGCTCCTCGGAAAGGTCCTTTTCGAGATCAAGAAGCTCGAAGGTCTTCCCCTCATATCGCTTGATCAACTTCCATTTGCCTGCGCGGATGATGCTGTACGGGACTACGTCGCTCCGGTAATGGGGAAAGTGCCAGAACAGGGCCTCTCGATCGAGCCCGCACTCTTGCGTCCCAAGCGGCATGAGGCTTACGCCGTCGATGGGACGGTCGCCGGGAAGCGCCGCACCCGAGGCTTCACAGATGGTCGGCAGAAAATCGATGCTGCTGACCGGCTCATGGCAAATGCCCCCGGCTGCCACCACTCCTGTCCAACGAACGATCTGCGGGATGCGGATTCCTCCCTCGTACGGATACCCCTTCCCCGCGCGCAACGGGTGGTTGTCCGTCGAATGCCCCAACAAGCCTCCGTTGTCCGAGGTGAAAATAACCAGGGTCCGTTCTGCGAGCCCTAATTCATCCAGCACACCCAGAATCTCCCCGACGGCGTCGTCGACGCTCTCGATCATGGCCGCATACACCGGGTTGTCGTGGTTCGTTTTCTCTCTTTCCTTGTACTTTTCAACCAAGGACTTCTTGCCCTGGAGCGGGGTGTGGAGCGCGTAATGCCACAAATTCAGGAAGAACGGCCGTTCCGCGTGGTCGCGAATGAACCGCACCCCCTCATCGCCTTCCCGGTCCGTCAGATATTCCCCTTCCTGACGCGGCTCGAGCGTGGGAATACGCTGCCGATGGCGGTCACCCTTCCGGAAATACGGATCATAGTAGCTCGGGGGCTGCCCCAAGTCGCACCCGCCGATATTAATGTCGAAGCCTTGCTCATCGGGGAACCAGGCGTCCGGCCCCAGATGCCACTTGCCGATGTGGCACGTGGCATACCCAAGGGGTTTCAGGAGCTCGGCGATGGTCACCTCGTCGAGGTCCATCCAGTACGGGTTAGGCGGACAAAGCAGCGGCCTGTCCGGCTCGCCGACGTACTCCTCCGGATGTTTCCCGGCGGCCACGGCCGGCCCGGCATCCCGGAAATGGATCCAATCCGTAAGCCCGAGTCGTGCTGGATAGCGCCCGGTCATGATGGCCGCTCGGGTCGGCGAACACACCGCACACGCTGCGTATGCGTTGGTGAACTTCATGCCCTGCGCGGCCAACCGGTCTATGTTCAGTGTCTCGTAGTACCGGCTGCCGAAACAACCCAGGTCCGTCCACCCCAGGTCATCAATATTGATGAGAATGATGTTGGGCTTCTGTGCCGCGGCGTACGCCGGCCCCGGCCATGCCAACGCCGCCACGCCTGCGCCCGCCACCGCAAGAAAATCCCGTCGTCGGAATGTCGCTTCCGCCTTAGCCATGCCGCTCCCCAAGCACGGCCCTGATGCGTTCCGCATCGCTAGGGCCTT
Organism: uncultured Nitrospiraceae bacterium; assembly: GCA_964425145.1. GTDB lineage: Bacteria > Hydrogenedentota > Hydrogenedentia > Hydrogenedentales > SLHB01 > CAYRLQ01. The sequence continues at coordinate 2,422 of CAYRLQ010000222.1, read as the reverse complement.
TCCCGAGCCCTGCGCATCCGCACACAACGGCCACGACCACAATGCCTACGCCAAGTTTCAAGAGAACTGATTTGTCCATCTTTCTCTACTTAATCCGTTCTGTTGCTCCGGGATGAGTGCCACGCCTGAGCAGCCCGTAAGTGCTCTTGACCACACCGATATCCGGTCTAGTATAGCATAGAATTCATGACGACGTGCCCTGTTTGTTTGCCCCGAGCAGGCGCCGGTTTGCAAGCGCAGCGGCCGATGCCCTAAGTATCCCCAGGTAATCGGGGGAGTTCAAATGTAGGCTGGGGGAAAGAGAAATCCAGGCCATGCCAGACCTTGCCAAGGGCTCGGCAACCTTGAATTCACCCGGACAACCGGGGATACTCAAGCTATCGGGTGTTTCATTACTCATGGGTGCCGCCGGCCTCGCTTTCACACTGCTCCAGGCACTTGGCCGCGAAAGGAAATAACCGTGAGTGCGAGAACTGACCAAAAGGCCTGGGTGGCATTGGCAACGGTACTACGGGCGGCGATCTATATGCCCTCCGGGACGAAATGACCAACTGGATACTGAAGCTAGAGGTACTTGGAGTTGCGCGATGAGATCAACAAGACGAAATGAGACCACGCGCCGGGATTTTCTCTATCTGACATTTGCGACTGGGACCGCCGGCCTCCTGAGTCCTAAGCTTGCTTATGCCGCAGTCAACGATGTGGCCGCGGAGGGATGGTCCATCGGATGCTACACACGCCCCTGGGACAAACTCGACTACCGCGTCGCCCTTGACGCCATTCGTGAAGCGGGCTTCAAGTACGTCGGCCTGATGACCACCAATTCCGAAACTGGGCTTGTGATCTCGGTCGAAACCACGCTTGAGGAAGCCAAAGAAGTGGGTGCCGAGTGTAAAAACCGCGGCTTGGAGATACCGTCGGTCTATGGAGGCGGCATTCCGATTGCCACATCGCTTGGAGCCGGAATCGAAGGACTCAGGAAACTCATTGACAACTGTGCCGCCGCGGGCGCTGAAAACCTCATGATGGGCGGTGTCGGTGACAAGGACCTCTTCAGGCCGTACTACAAGGCCATCGCCGAATGTTGCGACTATGCCGCGGAAAAGGGCGTCGGCATCAGCATAAAACCGCACGGTGGCCTCAACGCCACGGGTCTGCAATGCCGCAAGATCATCGAGCTGGTCGGCCATGAGAACTTCCGCATTTGGTATGACCCCGGCAACATCTTTTACTATTCCGACGGCAAGCTCGACCCCGTGGACGACGCCGCCACGGTTGATGGCTTGGTAGTTGGGATGTGCATCAAAGACTACCGACATCCCAAGGACGTATTGGTCACGCCGGGCACGGGGCAGGTGGATTTCGCGAAAGTACTGGCGCGCCTGAAGCAGGGCGGCTTTGTCGGCGGCCCGCTGCTCATCGAGTGCCTCGCCCCCGGCGGTCTTGGCGAGACCGTTGCCGAGGCGAAGAAAGCGCGGCGGTTCGTCGAGTCACTCGTGCGCAATATGGGTGACAAACCTGTGGAATCGGTCAAAAAACCCCAGTACGTGGTCCGGAAGGCCTTGGTAACGCCGGCCCCGGAAGGGCGGTGGGACGGTGCGGCGTGGAGGGATGTTGAACCGCTCGAAGTCAGCCATTTTTTCAAGGTTGGCAGTCTGCACCGCCCGGCGACTCTTGCGAAGGTCTTGTTCGACGACACGGGCTTGTACATTCATTTTCGGGTCGAGGACAAGTATGTGCGCGCCATCGAAACGCAGTATCACGGCAAGGTTTGGGAAGATGCATGCGTGGAGTTTTTCGTCAAACCGAAAAAGGATCGGGGCTATTTCAATTTTGAGATCAACTGTGGCGGTACGATGCTTCTCTCCTACCACGAAGCCCCGGGGTGGGTGTCCGAGGGGCCGCGCAGGTCCGGGAGTGTCCCTTGGGAAATGGCTTCAAAGGTCCGAATCTACCATTCCATGCCCGGAACCGTCGACCCCGAGATCGAGGATGAGGTCGTTTGGCATATCGAGTACCACATCCCGTTTTGGCTCCTCGAGGAATACATCGGGCCCCTGGGCGATTTGGCCGGGCAGGAGTGGCATGCGAACTTCTACAAGTGTGCGGAGAACAATTCACACCCACATTGGGCGACTTGGTCGCCTATCCTGGGGAAACTCGACTTTCACCAGCCCGAGTATTTCGGAGTCATTCGTTTCGAAGAATAGGCCGTTTTGCCGAACCGGCGGTGGTCTGACAGCGAATCCACAACGTAACAAGAGCTACCATCAATATCGGAATGAAAATCGGTGATCACAGAAAACGTCACAAAAAGGCCTGCCGTGGTGAACTTGGGGAGGACCCGCGACGGGCACAAGCTATATGGAGCGTCATAAATAACGCCGCGTGCTTCTGCGTCATTGCGAGGAGAGAAGCGACG
>CAYRLQ010000221.1:2105-7212 GCA_964425145.1 uncultured Nitrospiraceae bacterium | reverse complement strand
ATAACTTATGGCTTGCGATCTGTAAAGATCGTGAAGTGTTTTGGACAACGCGTTTGGTGAGGCCTACGGCGTGTTTATTCGCGAGCTTGGGCTGTTGGCCCGCGCGGTCTTCGTCATCGACAGGGACCGATGCGTCGTTCACGCGCAATACGTCCCCGAGGCCACAGACGAGCCGGATTACGAGGCTGTACTCGAGGCTGTGAAAGACAGCGCATAGGTCGGTGCTTGGACTGGTCGCGCTACCCGCCGGGTCGGCGCTATTGGCATTGCAGGCGAGGGAACACTAAGGTAGTATTGCAGAATTGGAGGGAATAGTCATGAAAACGCTCAGGTTCGGCATCGCCGTGTTGTTTCTGGTGGCCGTTTTGGGCCTTGTGATGAGCTTGGTTCAGGTGCCCGAGGTCTCTGCACATTGCCAGATTCCTTGCGGCATCTACAATGACCCAGTGCGTTTCACCATGCTGGAAGAGCACATCGTCACGATCGAGAAGTCCATGAACTCGATCACGGAGCTTTCTGAAGACCCGGCCCAGAACGCGAACCAGCTTATCCGCTGGACGATCAACAAAGAGGAGCATGCGGACGAGTTTGCTGACATCGTGACGAAGTATTTTTTGCAGCAGCGGATCAAGCCCATCGAGTCGGTCGAAACCACAGACGCGAAGAAGTACTTCGAGAAACTCAGACTGTGTCATGAGATGCTGGTTGCCTCGATGAAGGCGAAGCAAACCACGGACCTCGAGTATGTGAAGCAACTGAGGTCTCGCCTCGCGGACTTCCACAAGGCGTACTTCACGGCCGAGAGCGAGGGGAGCTGAAACGCGCAAAGACGACAGGCCACGTCGTTTTGATGAGTACTCAGCCTGCGGGCGAACCGTGGCAGTGCAGGAGGCGGTGTCGGCTCAGGCTAGGATTTCTGCGCAAGAGGAGGAGGAGTAATGCAGGCGCAATACGAGTACACCATGGGCAAGGAACTGGACCTGAAAGCGGAGCAGGAAAAGACGTTGCAGACGCCTGTGATGAAAGCGAACATCATCCTGAAGAGCATGTATGTTGCGATGGACTTGATCTACGGCGCAAAACGGACCTTGCCCAAGTTTAAGGTGATCGAAATCCTGGCCCGATACCCCTACTGGGCCTGGGAAAACGGTTCATATCATCGCTTGAGCCGGCGTTACGCTAGAGCGAACTACGCCGAAGAGAACGCGTCGGAACAAAGCCTGCGCCACATCGAACTTGGCCGCCGCGCTCAGGACAATGAGCAGTCACACTTGATGCTTATCGAAGACATCATGCGCCAAAAGGGAATAAAACAGAACTGGCTCATGTCCTGTTTCATGCCCCGCTGCATGATATTCGGCTACCTCCTCTTGACCCGGACCTTGTACCGTTTGAAACCGGAATGGTCTTTCGACATGAACGCCCGGTTCGAGTCCCATGCAGAACACGAGTACATGCACCTCGTCGAGGAGCATCCGGAATGGGAAAACGAGCCGATCGATTCTCCATACTTTAAGTACTATCCAAAGCAAGAGACGACGGCCGACTTGTTCAGGCGCATCGGGCTCGACGAACGAGATCACATGACCCAGTCGATGGAAGAGTACGAACGGCTGACCGGGAGGATGCTCATTTGATGGCATTTAAGCCAAGGAAATACTATCTTCAGGGCAAACGCGTTGGAATAGGAGTACACTCCAATGACCATTGAACGAGTTCTTAGGCTGTTAGGCTGATCGCAGGGAGCCTTGTACTGCTCAGATTTGTCGGAACGCGAAGGGGTTCTAAGGGATGAAGCTTGGTAGCGCGGTCGTAGGTGTTTCAACCGATCATCCCGGGACTGTCGTGGTCCTGATCGGGGCTGTCGCACTGGGGCTGGCTTTATTGGCAGCCCTCCCGTCCCTGTGGCCAGCCGCCTTCCCCATGCTCAACCCCGTTAAGGTCGACACTGACCCGGAAAATATGCTGAGCAAGGACGAGGCGGCGCGCGTATTCCACAACGATATGAAGCGGCTGTTTTCACTGAACGACATTATCGTGGTGGGGGTGGTCAACGAGACCGATCCGAACGGCGTCTTCAACCCGCACTCGTTGCGCGACATTTACGACCTGACAAAGTATGCGCTGACCCTGAAGGGCGAGACAATCGGACAAGACGATCCCCAAGCCGGCGTCATCGATGCAGACGTTATCGCCCCCTCGACCGTGGACAACATTGAGCAGGGCGGTCCGGGCGTGGTCAAGTTCGAGTGGCTGATGTCCAAGCCGCCGGAAACCGAGGCCGAGGCGCTGGCTATCCGCGACAAGGCGCGTCGTATTCCGTTTCTTGATGGCACGCTCTTGTCTGAGAATGGCAAGGCGCTGTGCATATATTTGCCAATCACGGCGAAGGATCTCAGCTACAAGATTTACTCGAAGCTCCGGACGCGGATCGCCGAATTTAGCGGTGACGAGCGTTTCTTCATTACCGGGCTGCCAGTTGCGAACGACACGTTTGGCGTCGAGATGTTTGTCCAGATGGCGATCTCGGCGCCGCTCGCCATGCTCGTTATCTTCCTGCTGATGCTGCTGTTCTTCCGCAAGCTGACCCTTATCATCGCGCCGATGATCATCGCCATGGTATCGGTGATCTGCACGATGGCGCTTTTGGTGGTTATGGGGAACACCATTCATATCATGAGTTCAATGATCCCGATTTTCATTATGCCGATTGCGGTGCTTAATTCGATCCATATCTTGTCGGAGTTCTTCGAGCGTTACCAGTACACCAAGGATCGCCGACAGACGGTTATTCAGGTGATGGAGACGCTCTTTACTCCGATGCTCTATACCTCGTTGACCACGATGGCGGGTTTTGCGTCCTTGGCGCTTGCCCCAATCCCGCCGGTCCAGATCTTCGGGCTCTTCGTCGCCTTTGGCATCCTGCTGGCTTGGTTTCTTACGATCACGTTCATTCCGGCCTATGTCATGTTCCTTTCGGATCGCCGTCTCGAGAATTTTGGTGTGGCCGGCGCACACGAGGACGAAGCGGCGGGGGGCAAGACGCTGATGGGGCGTTTGCTTACGGCTTTGGGCAACGCGGCGTACCATTATGCCAAGCTGGTGGTCGTACTCACCGTCGTCGTCGGCGTGATAGCGGCCTATGGCATGAACAAAATCGAGATCAATGACAACCCGACCAAGTGGTTCAAGAAGTCACACCCGATCCGCGTGGCCGATTTCGTTCTCAACAAGCATTTCGGCGGCACGTATATGGCCTACATTGCGCTGTGGTCCGGCGAAGAAGGCGCGGCGCCTGTTCGTGAGCACGCCGAGCCGATCTCCACGCCGCCGGAACCCGATGTCGTGCCTTCGGAACCTGCGTTGCCGGCGGGTCTTGGTGGGGTGTCGGAGCCGGAGTTGCCGGCGGGTCTCGGCGGGGCGTCCACGGAGCCGGAGTTGCCCGCCGGTCTTGGCGGGGTGACCACCGAGCCAGCGCAGGCTACGGCCCCGCCGAAGCCGTCGCAGGCGCCCCCCGAGATCTTCAAAGAGCCGGAAGTACTCCGTTACATCAGCGGACTCCAGGAGCACTTGCTGGCCACGGGCGTGGTAGGCAAATCGAACTCCTTGTCTGACATCGTCAAGACCGTTCACCGCGAACTCATCGACGGGTCGGACGCTGCATTTCGGGTTCCGGACTCGCGCGCGGCCGTCGCCCAGTGCCTGATGCAATTCCAGAGCAGCCACCGTCCCGGCGACTTGTGGCACTTTGTCGCCCCGGATTTCGGCACGACCAGCCTCTGGGTGCAACTCAAGAGTGGCGACAACAAGGACATGTCCAGGGTGGTCGAGGCAGTCAACGAGTACGTCAAGACGCATCCGCCCACTTTCACAATTGCCGATCAGGAGAGCCCGATCAAGCTCGAACATCAATGGTTCGGCCTGACCTACATCAACGTTGTGTGGCAGGCGAAAATGATCACCGGCATGTTACAAGCCTTCATGGGCAGTTTCCTTGTGGTTCTGTTGATGATGATCATCCTGTTCCGATCCGGGCTGTGGGGCTTCCTTTCCATGATCCCGCTCACTGTCACCATCGGCTTGATCTACGGTGTCATCGGCATCATCGGTAAAGACTACGACATGCCCGTGGCTATTCTGTCCTCGATGACGCTGGGGCTGGCGGTGGACTTTGCCATCCACTTCCTGGTCCGCGGCCGCGTCCTGTACGATATTTACGGCACGTGGGAGAAGACGCGTAGCCACGTTTTTGGCGAGCCGGCCCGCGCCATCACGCGCAATATTATCGTGATCGCGGTGGGCTTCACGCCGCTCCTCTTTGCGCCGCTGGTGCCTTACATCACGGTGGGTGTTTTCCTGGCGGCGATCCTGTTTGTGTCGGGCGTGGCGACACTTGTGATCCTGCCGGCGCTGGTGCGATTGCTTGAGCCGCTACTGTATCCAGAGACCAAAGTATGCTGCGTGACATGCCAGGGCGGCACCTGTATCATCTCCACCCTAACCGCGGTATTGCTCGTGGCGCTGAACGTGCACCAGTTCCTGACCGTCGGCTGGACCACGTTGACCTGGATCTGCCTGGCCGTGCTGCCCGTGCTGGCTCTTTCCTGCGCGCTCATGTCGCGCCGCGAAAAATGCCGCGTAGAGAATGAATAGAAATGGTATGTGGCGTGCGCAAGCTCGCTACCGCACTCTACATAGGAAAGGAAGCAAGCAAATGGCAATTCGACTAAGTACATCGGTTCTTGTGCTGGCTGTTCTCGTGGCCATAGCCACAGGGGCATTAGCCCAGGACACCCTGTCTATCGACGAGATCGTGAAGAAGACGAACCACATCGCGTACTACCAGGGTAAGGACGGCATGGTGTTGGTCAAGATGACCATTACGGATAAACAGGGCCGCACCCGCGTAAAGGAATTCACGATCTTGCGCATGAACGAGGATGAGAAGGACGAGGAGGAAGCCTTCTACGTCTACTTCCATGCGCCCGCGGATGAGCGCGGCACCGCATTCATGGTGCACAAGCACGTGGGCAAGGACGATGATCGTTGGTTGTATTTGCCCGCCTTGGATGTGATCAAGCGGATCGCAGCGACCGACGAGCGCACC
>CAYRLQ010000221.1:0-2095 GCA_964425145.1 uncultured Nitrospiraceae bacterium | reverse complement strand
TAGGCTCGTATTTCTTCTACGAGGACGTATCTGGCCGCGGCATCGACGAGGATACCCACGAACTGGTCAAGACTACCGACACCTACTACGTGCTCAAGAACACGCCCAAGAATCCCGGCGAGGCCGAGTTCGATTCCTTCACGATGTGGATCCACAAGGCTACCTTCATCCCTGTGAAGGTCACCTTCGAGAAAAAGGGAGAAGTCTATCGCACATCCGAAGTGCTCGCGGTCGACAATATCCAGGGATATAAAACCGTTACTAAGTCCCGAATGAGCGACAATAGCATCGGCGGCAACACCGTCATCGAGTACCCCAAAGTCAAGTACGATATCGGGCTGACCGAGGACATCTTCACCGAGCGCCGTCTGCGCAATCCGCCAAAGGAGTACCTGAAGTAGGGCCATTGCCAAGATGATTCGAAGCGCATGTATAGGCGTCTTCGTCTGTATGCTTGTCATGCCGACCCAGGCCGACGAGCCTCCGCCGTTGCCGCCGGGATTGGAGGAGAAGGCTCCGTCTGAAGAACCGGCGCTGCCCCCGGGACTGGAGTCAAATGACGAGAGCGGCGTACCCGCCCTCCCGCCCGGCCAGCAGCCTAAGAAGGAGCCCGCCTTGCCGCAGGGGCTCGAGGGCGAAACCACCGCCCAGGCACAGGCCGAAGCGGAAGAGAAGACGGGCCTGCGTGATAAGTTGCCTTTTCCGATCTACGGATTTTGGGAGACGCGCGCTGGCGTTCGCGTTCAAAGCGATTCAGCCCAACCCGCCGATGCCACGCTGGCAGAGACTCGTCTCCAACTCGAGACGGACAAGGCGTGGCGTCGCCTCAGCTTCGAGTTCACGGGCGATCTCTATCTTGACGGGGTGACGGAAGAACCCGACGCGGACTTGCGCCGGTTGAGGCTCACATGGTCGCCCATCGACTCCCTGGACATCCGCGTAGGCCGGCAGGTGCTCACGTGGGGCACGGGCGATATGCTGTTCATCAACCATCTGTTCCCAAAGGACTGGCAGTCGTTCTTCATCGGCCGCGACGTCGAGTACCTCAAGGCGCCATCAAACTCGATCAAAATCGGTCACTTCAACAAGATTATGAACGTTGAATTCGTTTACACGCCACGGTTCGAGCCCGATCGCTTCATCACCGGCGAACGCATCAGCTATTGGAACCCGCTGCGCCAGGGCCATTCCGGCGAACACGATCAAGTACATGACGATGAGCCGGACGCATGGTTCGAGGACGACGAACTTGCCGTGCGGCTCTACCGCAACATCGGGTCGTACGAACTTGCCCTGTACGGGTACGCGGGCTACTGGAAAAGCCCCGGGGGCCAGCGCTTCATCCCGATGGAGGCCACCTTCCCCAAGCTACGCGCATATGGCGCAAGCATGCGCGGCACAGCAGGCAAAGGCCTGGCCAACATCGAGGCCGGCTACTACGATTCATATCAGGACCGTACCGGATGCAACCCGCTTATCAACAACAGCGAGTTCCGCCTGCTTATCGGCTACGAACGAGAACTCGCCAAGGAGTTCACGGGCGCCTTCCAGTACTACCTGGAACACATGGTGGATTACGACGCGTACATGAACACCCGGATCTTTCTCATGCCCGCCCGGGATAAGGACCGCCACGTGTTCACCGTGCGTCTCACGAAGCTGCTCATGAACCAGAACTTGACGTTATCGCTCTTCACGTACTACAGCCCGTCGGACGGCGACGGCTACCTGCGTCCCAACATCAAGTACAAGGTCAACGACCGCTGGACGGTCGAGTGCGGCGGCAACATCTTCGCGGGCGAATCGGACACGTCCTTCTTCGGCCAGTTCAAGAACAACACTAATGTCTACGCCAGCGCCCGGTTTGCGTTCTAACTGACACCTTTCCCGCGTGGAGGCAGCCTTCATTGCCGTTTGAAGCTGATCCATTCGACCAGCACGCACCTGCCGAAATCCCAGTTGTCAAACCCAAAGAATGCCAAGGAGCCTTCGGCCTTTATTAATCGGATATGGGCAACGGTGGTCGGTAAGCGTGTCGGTGCGGAAAAGCGGGTGGCAAGGGTCAAAGATATTGCGCAGCGCATGGGCGTGAAAA
>CAYRLQ010000220.1:0-7305 GCA_964425145.1 uncultured Nitrospiraceae bacterium | reverse complement strand
CAACGGCTTTGGCAAGGCTACCTTGCGCCCGACGACATATAGGTCCGTCGGTTTGCGGAAGGTCACGGTGCTCTGTCGGAAGCGGTCGACACCGGGCCGTTCCGGTGAAATCAGCGTGAAGGTTCCCGTGGCTTGGAAGTTTTGCAGCGCCTGGTCGTTGGCGGCGAGGTTGGCCAGGATTTCCCCCACTTCAGGTGCGCCCGGGGGCAACGCGATTTGCTCGAGGCGGTGGCCCAGATGAACGCAACCGCTGTACGCGGCGCATAAGACCACGATGGCATAGGCCTTACGCAATTGTCCGATTCCGGGCCGCGTCTGGAGCCTGACAAAACCGGCGAGAATATCCAGTGCCACCGGATGGATTTGTTGAATTCGTTGGACCCATGTGGTAGACTCCGCGCGAGTTGTTCTCGAGTTTCACAGTATAACACGGTCTATTGCGCGAGCCAAACAGGTGCGCGTTTTCATCAGGAGAGGGTGATGGCGAGAGTGTGTCAATACAGCGGCAAGAGACCCCAGGTGGGCAATCGCGTTGTGCGTCGTGGTATGGCCAAGAATGAGGGGGGTATTGGCCTAAACGTCACGGGCATCTCGAAGCGCCGCTGGAAGCCGAACCTCCAGCGCATACGGATCGTCGATGAAAACGGCGCCGTGCGGCGTGTGCGGGTGTGCGCGCGGTACATCAAAGCGGGCAAGTTTGTGAAGGCCCCCCGAGTGCCAAAGACGGCAGACTCCCGGACGTTCAAGGGCTAACCCGCCGCGGCAGGTTCAGCGACGGTTTCATTCATTTGTCCCACATCGCTCGATATTTGTGTCTCCCCATTCTCTTCGGCTGGCGCCAATTGATGGACATCTTCTGGTTCAGGTTGCCGATACGCGGGTACAAACGGTATGAGCCTGTCGTCGAATTCGACCTTCAGGCCTGCTTCAAGCGCGATCTCGGTCACTTCCCTGGCAACGTGTGAAGGCGCCCTGGGATGCTCACGCACGACGACCGTGGTATTTTGAGGAAGGGAAAGGGCGAAGAATTTCTCGCGAAGTTTCTCTAACGTTGCGGGTGCGCCGCCGGAGTGGATGTGGCCGCTTTGCCCTATGGAAATGCCGATCTCGTTCTTGCCGCGAAGGAATTCGTCTCCCGTCCGTTTCCAAATATTCTTCTGGTCGTGGCGAGCCGTCTGTCCGATGGTCTCTTCGACCTTGGCGAGGCGCTCGGTCTCGGGGCAGGTGTACTCATCCACAAGGCTCGTCGTGATGAAGACGAGCAATTCTTGATTCCTGTGCTCTTTTTTGCTGTTGCGGAACACGCGCCCCAGCAAGGGGATGTCCCCCAGAAACGGCACTCTCTGGACACTATCCATGATGTTATCGGTCCGCAGTCCGCCGATGACGATGGTCTGGCTGTCGTGGACCAGCACCTGTGTTTCAGCTCGGTTTTGCATTTTCTCTGGTACGGTGCTGGTTTCGGAGGCGCCGACTACCTCGCGCATTTGATAGGTACTCTCCTCGGCCCCGATATCCAGGAGGATGTTGCCATCTTCGGCGATCCGGGGTACGACCGAGAGGATTGTGCCCACCTCGATGAACTCGATGCGGTTGGAGGGCCGGTAATACCTGTCCTCACCTTGGGAATATTGGCCGCTGTAACCATACGTGGTCGATGTGACGTAGGGCACCATGCTGGTGCGCTGGAACATGGCTTCTGCGCCGTCCTGCACGGTCACGCGGGGATGTGACAGGACATTCACAACACCTTTGTCGTCGAGATAGTCAATGACGGCGGAGATGCGGTTCTCAGCAAACCCCTCGATAAGCGCATTCCCATTGATATCGGTGATAGGGTCACCGGTTACCCAATTGCGCAACGGTATAGCGCGCGGCAATTGACCCAATTGGAAGCGCTGGCCGCTTCCAGTCCCGGGCGCGGTATAGTTAGGCACCGCGGCACCTGTGGCAATCGAGAAGGGCGCATCGCCGCTCGAGTCGAAATAGGCCCAATCAATGCCGAGTCTGCGTGCGATGTCGCTCGAGGCTGTAAGCAAATATGCCTCGATCTGCACCTGCTTGCGCTTGATGTCCCAGGTCTTAATCAACTTGTCGATTTCGTCCAACCGTTCCGGCAAGGCCGTGATGGTGATCTGATGAATGTCCTCATTCACCGTGATGATGCCCATATCTTCGGGAAGAAGGACTTCCACCTCCTCGGCGATGATGTCAGGGTCGCCGTATTTGATCACCCAGGTCCGTGTTTCGAGTTCCTTGTCCAGTGTTTCGATCATCTGGGCGATTAGGCTCTGTCGCGTCGGCAAGTCGCTGACTATCAAAGTGTTAAACCGTGGATCAACCTGAATCAAGCCACGTTCGGTGAGCAATATCTCGATGCTTTCGACCAGAACTGAGGCGTCCACATGACGCAATTTGAACACGCGCGACTCGAGGGGCACGTCGAGCTTGCCGAGTGTCTGGCGCATTCGGTTCAGTGAATCGGGGATGTCCCACACTATGATCTTTCCGGTGCGTGGGTCTGTGATGAGGGTGCCCGTGGGAGACAACAGCGATGAGATTATCGACTCGATGTCGGCTATATCGGCGTGTTGCACGGAAAACTCGGCGCGCTCGAGGGGCACGTCAATCTCCCGCACCGTTTCGCGCATCTTGTCGAGGTTATCTTTCGTGTCCCAGACATAAATATGTGTCGTGCGTGGGTCGGTAATGATCCGCCCCTTGCTGGACGACAGCGACGAGATCATGGACTCGAGATAGGTTACGTCGACGTACTGAGCGGTGAATTCCTCGTGTTCGACAGCCCCGTATTCCTTGTCGAGGTACTCCTGCGTGGTCATGACGTAAAGATACTGGGCTTCAGGGTCGAACTCGTAGTAAACGTCATGGAACTTGAGGATTTCGAGGGCGCGTTTAGGCGTGGCTTCCGCGATCCAGAACTGCAAAGCGATCTTTTGAGCCTCTTGCGAAACCAGGATGTCCCACTCGGTGGCGTAGGAAATCGTTTCCAGAAACTCGTCTATAGTCATCGGTCCGGTCACCGTTATAGGTTCCCCAACGTCCGGTACTTCCCCATACAAGATCGGCTTATTCTGAATGGGCTCGTACGAAGCTTCCCCCTTTACACTCACCGCGGCGGCGCCACCGGGGGCAACCGTGCGTACAGAGGTCTTTGCTGCGGTGCCCTGAATCGGCGTTGTCGCGGGTTTTGCGCGCTTGGCCGGCGCCCGCGTGGGTTTCGCAGTAGGTAGGCCCGCCTCCTTCGGTACCGGTGCCGCCGGCTTCCCGGTAGGCGGGGTTGTAAGCCTGGTAGACGGGGTCGTAGGCCTGGTAGGTTGACGTGCCGAGGTGGGCCTCTGCGCAGGGGCAGCGGTGCTACTCGGTAAGCGCCGGCCTATCCCGGTGGGACTGGGCAATCTGCCGGGCCGCGTAGGGGTTTGCCCCTGGGCGCGAACCGGCAAGGCGAGTCCGGCCATGAACAAGACGCTAATCAGTCCCTTCCAAGGTGTTCTCAAGAGGCGATTCATAAGCTATTACGAACTCCGTTATGACCCGATCGATCCGTTTCTCTTGTCTCGAAAGCGCCCCTGTCCGCCACGTGACGGTCGGTTGCGCCCCCGTGCCAGCTACAGTTACAACGTAATATCCCTCCCCAAGGGTGACAGCGCAGGCATCTTCACGCGCTTGTTTGGGGTGCTGTCTCCATTCTGCCGCCCCACCTGAGCACCAAAGTACACAAGAAAAGGGACAATCCCTGCTTGCAAGCTCTCGAGGACGGTCAGTGTTTTGCTCAGTTTTTGCGGGTCTTTTGGGATTTTTCCTCGGACTTACCCGGTGAACGGTTACGAAACCCGGGCCTCACTATCGTCCTATCAACAAAGGGGCCTGTCAAGGAGGCTGATTTTGCCGTTGCGTTCACGGATGGGATACTTGATAAAGAGCAGGAACGATATAACACAGGCAAGGCTGCATAGGAGGGCCATGAGTTTGAGACCAAAGGGCGTGGGTACGCGAGGATGCTTTGGCGTCGCCCAGCCGGGCACGTCGCCCCATGAGATCGTGTATCTACCATGGGTTAACCCCGAAAGGGTCTCATCCCCCTTACCCTGGTGGACAACCCCCTTCGGCCCCGTGAGTGTCCATGGCGCATCGAGGCTGTCCGGGCTTGTGTCAACCCGAATCGTACCCGGGGCCATTTCAGCCGAAGGCGGTTCGGGCGACGTGTTTGCGCCTGGCGAGCCTTCCGCGGATTGGTAGATGCCTGAAAACATAAGCTCCCCGTCCGCCCGCAGCGTCCGGGCGCCGTTGCTGTGAATATATGGGACGATGGTAAAGGTCACCACGGACAATCCGATCATGGCCTTCTGGGCAATGCCCTGCACACCGAAGAAGATGGCTTCGCGCCGCCGCCCCGTCAGGTGTTCGTCGTAATCCACCACGTCGGACAGCACGGCGAACGGCAATACCATGAACCCTGCCACGGGCACCCCGAAAAACGCCATGATTGCAGCGGACTGGCTGAAGTCGCTGCCGCAAGGTAGATGACCCACCAGGACCCAGGACGCCATGGCGAGGGCGCTTCCCAAATACGTCACGAGCATCATGATGTATTTGCCGAACTTGCCTGCCAAGGCGTTGAATACGAAGAAGAAAATGAGGTTCACGACCAAAAACGGCGCCATTAACAGGGTCACATCGCCTTCACTGCGTCCCAGGAAACTGAGTACCCAATGCGGCACGAGCACGAGCATGCCGTTGAGCCCGAACCAGTAGCACGACGTGGAGAGGATCACAAACCGGAACGGGCGGTTCTGCAACGCCAGCCTGATGGAATGCAGCAAGGCCAGTTTCTCGTGATCGGAGCCCCCGGGCCGGGGCTTTTCCTGGATCATTGTCGACACGGGAATGAAAAACAGCGTTATGAGCACCGCCGCGCAGCCGGCCAAAGCGGCCCAGCCCCAATGTTCGAGAATGGTGCCCATGCCAGCGAAGACAAACGTGCCAACCATGATGAATACCGACTGTGTGGTGGTGAGGTCCACGCGTTCCTTTAAGCCGGTCGCGATCTCCGGTAGCAGGGCCAGATATGGCGTGATGATCGTGCTGTACAGCAGGAAATAGCACTGGAGCATCACGAAGGCATAGACCGCGTTCAGCCAGTGCATGTGGCTGATGGGTGGTGAAAACATCAGAAAGAACACAAGCGCAAAGGGCACAATGCCGCAGCGAATGAAGGGAAGACGCCGGCCCCAGCGCGACTCAAACCCATCGCTCCAGTGGGCGATGATCGGGTTGCTGATGCCCTCGGTCATGCGTCCGCACAAGACCAGCGCGCCAAACAGGGCCGCGGGCACCAGGTGCCGTTGGGCATCGGGCGGCACGTAGCGGACCACGAGCCATTGCATGACAAGCAAGTCGGGCAGGTTCATGGTCAGCCCGCCCATGCCGTAAAAGATGCGCTTTCTGGCTGGTAGCTCAGCCATGTATGTGCGTTTCGTCGCGTTTTTCAGGCCACATAGATGTGCGCTTGCGGATTGTCCTGGTACCCCAAGGCGTGCAGGTCTGCGATACGGCCACAGCCGATGAATCCCACGTTAATCATCTGCCCTCCCTCCACGCTTGACGATGGTAGGCGCCGGCAAAACATGATGCAAACCCATCGAAAAGCATTTTGCATTACGCTGCCCACCGAGATCAAACGGCCCTTTTTGAGGCATTTGTCCTGGTCGAAAGCAATTCGGCTCGGACAGACCCGCCCTTCCTTGAACTGATAACTTCAGAACTGTTATGAGAGAATCCGTAAATGAAATGGCATCAAGCCCAAGAAGGAGGCCCCGTCATGAGCACCCAAGATCAAAGCTCCGGCGCCGTTGCGCAGTCGAACGATATGTCTCGCCGGGACTTTCTGCAGGCGAGCGGCGCTGCCTTGGCAACGCCGATTGCGGCCGAGGTTCTACACCAGTTTACCGCTGCCGCTCCCGCCTGGGAACACACCTCGGGAAAGAAGGTCCGTATTGGCGTTGTGGGGGGCGGATTTGGGCGCGCTTTCCACTGGCACCAGCACCCCAACTGCACCGTTGAAGCGGTGAGCGACTTGATCCCTGAGCGCCGCAAGCAGCTCATGAAGACGTATAACTGCGAAAAGCCCTATGAGTCGCTGGAGAAACTGATCCTCGACCCAAAGATCGACGCGGTGGCCGTCTTTACCGGCGCCCCCGACCACGCGCGCCACGTGACACTGTGCATGGAACACGGCAAACACGTGATTAGCGCCTGCCCCGCGTGCTTGACGCTCGATGAGGCGGCACAAATGAAGGAAGTGAAGGAACGCACCGGGCTCAAATACATGAATGCTGAAACGAGTTACTACCGGTGGGAGACCATCACTGCGTGGCGGGGAGTGACCCGGCCAGCGGCGATTACCGCTATTACTTCCGCGACCACCTCGGCTCGACCCGCCGCCTCCTCGACGACAGCAAGAACACCGACGCCATCTACGAGTTTACACCCTACGGCCAAGTCTACGCCCACACCGGCGAGACAACCACCCACCTCTTCACCGGCCACGACTGGGACCCCACCGCCAACCTCTACTACGCCCCCTTCCGCTACTACGCCCCCGGCCTCGCCCGCTGGCTCACCCGCGACCCCCTCGGCATGGCCGACGGCCCGAATGTGTACAGTTACGTATCAGGGAATGTAATCAACCGCCATGATCCACTTGCTTTAGAACCAGGCGATGATGCCACCACGTGTCAGGACAAGTGTGATAAGGAATACAAGAAGGTGCTGAAGAAACAAGGGTGTACTCTCTGGAACATGTTGAAATGCTACTTCAAAAAAAAGCCGATGGCTTGCATTAAGGCCCTGAAAAAGAACACAATCGCTGCAGGGGAGGGACGCAAACTGTGCTATGCCGCGTGTGACGAGGATCCCGAAAATACGTATCCTGAGGACTACTTCTAGATGATGAGTGTATCCGGTGCTGTGAAAGGTTGCGAAGAGTGCACTTTGCCTGGTTGCCGCATGTAACTCCTCGATTAGCGCTTCTTTGCACTTGGCTATTAGTATACGGGTGTGCCGAGAAACACAGTGCTTTCATTAGTGAACCCGTCCCCCAGTGGACGATCGACTATGGCTGTTGTAGCGACCCCGTAGCTGTTATCCCGATCGTACGACCCATTGAACTGCGATACGGCGCAGAGGATCTCAAGTGGACTCAGTCCGGGGACAAGCTTGCGTGGATTGCGAAAGACGACTCTGGGACAGCGCTGTACATCTATTCGCTCGACTCGGGACAGCTAT
>CAYRLQ010000219.1:0-7316 GCA_964425145.1 uncultured Nitrospiraceae bacterium | reverse complement strand
CCCTCTCTGAGAACGAGCGCAACGGCATCGAGGATGCCCGTTTCGTGCGCTTTGCCGATGATGACGGCCAAACGACCTACTACGCGACCTACACTGCTTACAACGGCTTACAGAGCCTGCCGCAACTCATCGAGACGGAGGACTTCGTTCGGTTCAACATCATTACGCTCAACGGTAAGGCGGTCCAAAACAAGGGCATGGCGCTGTTTCCGCGCAAGATCGACGGCAAGTACGTCATGATCTCGCGCCAGGATGGTGTCAACCTGCACATCATGTATTCTGACCACCTGCATTTCTGGCAGGAAGCCCATATCATCCAGCGCCCTGAGATGCCCTGGGAGTTGAGCAAGATAGGCAATTGCGGCTCGCCCATCGAAACTGAGGTAGGCTGGCTCCTGCTGATCCACGGCGTTGGGCCGATGCGCAAGTACTGCATCGGCGTCGATCTGCTTGACTTGCACGATCCATCCAAGGTAATCGCTCGCCTGGACAAGCCGATTCTTACGCCGAATGAATACGAGCGTGAAGGCTACGTTCCCAACGTTGTCTACACGTGCGGATACATGATTCACCAGGATCAGTTGATCATTCCCTACGCGATGTCGGACGCTAAATGTGCCATCGCCAGCCTCTCGGTCCCGAAATTGCTCGAAAGGCTCCTGAGCAAGGCTGCATGACATCGGGGTTGGTTGCGGTGTTGTCAAATACAATGTTCTCGTAGTAAACTAACTTTCTGAGGAGCGCAAATGGAAATTGGGAGAAAATCCAGCCCCCTCAACTCGATGATTGTCATTGGTAACTACCTTCCGCGCAAGTGCGGCATCGCCACCTACACCACCGACATCAGCGAGGCCCTGGCCGGTGAAATCGACTCGCCAGGCCGGGTCGAGGCCGTGGTGATGGATGACATTCCCGAGGGCTATCTTTATCCCGAGCGGGTCAAGTTCCAAGTGCGCGCCAACGTTCAGTCCGACTACCTGCGTGCGGCAGAATACATCAATGTCCGCCAGTTCGACGCCGCGCTTCTCCAGCACGAGTACGGTATCTTCGGCGGCCGGGACGGCGCCCACATCCTGTTCCTGATCAAGTCGCTGAGAATGCCGGTCATCGTCACACTCCATAGCGTGCTGCTCGAGCCCAACGAGAGCCAGCGCAATATCATTGTCGGCCTTGCCCAGTATTGCGACTACCTGATCGTACTCAGCGAGAAGGCTCGCCAGATACTGGCCGAGGTCTACGGCATTCCCCAAGAGCAAGTCGTCCACATCCCGCATGGCATTCCGGACATTCCGTTCCGCGAGCCTGATGCCTTGAAGAAGCAGTTCGGCGTCGCAGGGCGCAAGGTGGTTCTTACGTTCGGCCTGCTGGGGCCGGGCAAAGGTATCGAGGTGCTGCTCAAGGCGATGCCCGCAGTCGTCGAGAAAAACCCCGACGCGGTCTACCTCATCCTGGGCGCCACGCACCCGCAGATTAAAAAGGTCGATAGCGACCAGTACCGTCACAGCCTCCAGATGATGGTTAGCAGCCTCGGCATCGAGGACAACGTCCTGTTCCATAACCAATTCGTCACACTCGATGTGCTCTGTCGTTATCTGAGCGCCGCCGATGTTTATTGCACCCCGTACCTGGCACGCGAGCAGGTTGTCTCGGGCACGCTGGCGTATGCGATGGGCGCGGGCGCCGCCGTGGTCTCCACGCCGTACTGGTACGCCGAAGAAATGTTGGCCGACGGGCGCGGACGGATCGTGCCGTTCAATGATTCCGAGGCTTTTGCCCGCGAGATCAACGACCTGCTGCTCAATGACGATATGCGCGCGAAGGTCCGTCGGCAGGCCTACCAGCACTGCCGGCAAATGATCTGGAAGGAGGTGGCGCGCAGCCACGTCACACTGCTCGAGCGCTCGCTCGAGAACCGCTTCGTCATGGCGCGTCCGCTACCGGCCGAGACCGCCGCCGCCAAGCCCCGGCTCCCCAAGTTCATTGAGGAACTGCCCGAGCCGAACCTGCGCCACCTGCGCACAATGACCGACGACACCGGCATCCTGCAGCACGCCATCTATTCAACCCCCAACCGGCGCGAGGGCTATTGCACCGACGACAACGCGCGGGCCCTCATCGCCGCCAGCATGTATCGCGCCATGTCGCGGGACGAAAGCGTACTGCCGCTTATTCATATTTATCTCTCTTTCCTGCACGATGCCTTCAACCACGAAGCTGGCCGCTTTCGCAACTTCATGTCTTATGACCGCCACTGGCCCGAAGACGTTGGAAGCGAAGACGCCCACGCGCGCGCGCTCTTGGGCCTGTGCGAGGCGGTCAGATACGCGCCGAACGACCCAGTGCGCGATATGGCCACGCGGCTGTTTATGGACGGGCTGCCGGCTGTCGAAAGCTTCACCGCGCCGCGGGCGCTGGCCTTCACGCTCATCGGCCTGCACGCTTACATGGCAATCTACGGCGGCGACGCAACCGTGCGCCGTGTGCGCACAACCCTCGCCAAACACCTCCACGAACAGTTCCTGCGTAACGGGGACGAGGAGTGGCCCTGGTGCGAGGACACGCTGACCTACGCCAACGGTAAACTGCCCCACGCCTTACTCCTGTCCGGACAATGGATTCCCGACGGCAAGATGCGCGACACCGGGCTTAGGGCGCTGCACTGGCTGCTCGAACAGCAGACCGCTCCAGAAGGACACCTCTCGGTTTTCGGAAACGAAGCAGAGTTCTCGCGCAACGGCCAGCGGGCAACCTTCGACCAGCAACCAATTGAAGTGATGGCCTTGATCGGCGCGTGCGCCGAGGCTTACCGCTCGACAGGCGAACGCCGGTGGCTCGATCTTGCCGGCCGCTGCCGGCGCTGGTGCCTTGGCCACAACGACACCACCACCCCGTTTTCCTACTACACGCCGGGGGGCTGCGGCGCCGGGCTGCAGCCGCACGGCCCCAACCGCAACCAGGGTGCGGAGTCGACCCTGGCATGGCTGATCTCACTGATGACAATGTATGACATCGTCGGTGAGGAAATTATGGTCAATGGCAAGGCGGCAAACGCCTGACCACCTTGTCTTCCGAAGGCAAACTAAAGGGGGAACGGTTCACAGGCTGAATCCTAACATTACAACGCTGGATTCCAGTGTCGACTATCGTGTAAATTCAAACAGACAAAAGGGTTACGTGGGGAGGGCGAGACTCCTGTCGAGCCGCACCCGCCCCGACGGCTCGACAGGAGTCTCGCCCTCCCCCAAGCGCTCGACGGCGAACAGGGCCAACCCGTGCGCGTCGTGCAGAATCTAGCGTTGTAGTGCTAAAGAAAACACGCGAAATCGGGTCAAAACGGAGCGAAGCAGGGGCTGCCCTCGCGAGTCCCAGAGCAGGGACTGGCCCTGTTTTTACGGGCTTGGCACGAAAACCCTTGATTCCATTGGCCGTTTAACCCGTGAGTGGTTACGTAAAGTGTAAACGAGGTTTCAACAGGGACGTGAAAAACTGAAAGGTCATAGCATGAATCACAAAAATATTTCACGACGCTTCTTCCTGACGGGAACCGCCGCGACGGTAGCCGGCTACGCAACCAGCGCACTGGCAGGCAAACGGTCCGTCTCGCCCAACGAGAAGCTCAACATCGCTGGTGTAGGAATTGGCGGCCAAGGCCGCAGGGACATTTACCAGTGCAAGAGCGAGAACATTGTCGCCCTGTGCGACGTGGATGAGAAGTACGCGGCGAAGACCTTCGATGCGTTTCCAAAGGCCAAGCGGTACAAGGATTTCCGCGTGATGCTGGACAAACAGAAAGACATCGACGCGGTGATGGTCGCCACACCAGACCACTCACACGCCATCATCGCCATGACCGCAATCAAGATGGGCAAGCATGTATTCTGCGAAAAACCACTCACTCACACAATCTATGAAGCCCGGAAACTCACCGAGGCCGCCCGCGAGGCCAAGGTGGCCACGCAGATGGGAACCCAGGGCCATTCACACGAGGGTATCCGCTTGATATGCGAATGGATCTGGGACGGGGCTATCGGCCCGGTGCGCGAGGTGCATACCTGGACCGACAGGCCTGCCGGCTGGTGGGCTCAGGGGGTCGATCGGCCTAAGGATACACCACCGATCCCGGCCACGCTGGACTGGGACCTGTGGCTCGGCCCGGCGCCCTATCGGCCTTATCATCCGGCCTATGTGCCATTCAAATGGCGCGGCTGGTGGGATTTCGGCACCGGCGCGTTGGGTGACATGGCCTGTCACATAATGGATGCCCCCTTCTGGGCGCTTAATCTGGGCTACCCGATGAGCGTGGAAGCCTCTTCGACCGAGGTCAATGCCGAGACTGCGCCGTTAGCCTCCATGATTAACTACTACTTCCCTGCCCGTGGTGATATGCCTCCCGTTAAACTGACCTGGTACGACGGCGGCCTCAAGCCACCCAGGCCAAAAGAGCTCGAGGAGGGACGGCGCATGGGCAATCAGAACGGCGGCGTCCTGTTTGTGGGGGACAAAGGCACCATAATGGCCGCAGATGAGAACGCACAAGACCCACGCCTGATACCTGAATCGAAAATGAAAGCATACGAACGGCCTGAGGAGTCCATTCCCAGGTCGATCGGTCATTACAAAGAGTGGATTGAAGCCTGCAAAGGCGGCAGGCCGGCCGGCGCAAATTTCGACTACGCAGGCCCTCTGACCGAAGTCGTTTTGCTCGGCAATCTCGCCATTCGCACGGGCCAGAAATTGAAGTGGGACGGGCCGAACATGAACTGTACCAACGTGCCTGAGGCGAATGAATACCGCCACGTTCAATACCGGGAGGGCTGGACCTTATAGTCCCTCACAGGACTTCTCGCCAGGCGCGGCGCTGCCCGCACTGGCTCATGTAAGCTCGTGAAATCGATTCGTGACGGGTTCGTTGGCCCATAACGGCCAGCACCGCCAGGACGAGGGCCAGAAGGAGCATATCCCCGGCCCGGTCGGCCAACCGCCCTGGCCCGGGCGGTGCCAACGTCCCGCCGAAACATTCTTCACCCTCTCTTCGCCTTCGCTTTCATCATCGGCGTATATGTCGTCGATGGCCGCTTGAATCGTCGTGAACGCAGTGGCCCAGGAGGTGCCGCCCCCGATGCCGGATGTGTTGTCTTTATCGACGTGCCACACGGCCCCGAAGGCGTTGGTCGATACCGCAAAGAATACCAGGAACGAAACAATCCATTTTGACATAGAACATCCCTCCTTCCAGGGTCAGTATGCGCGACTAACAGAACGCATCACATAGAGCCCGTCAGAGAATATTCTTTTTGACGCGATAACAAGGTTCTCGAGTATTCGGCTTTGCGGTTACGACTGCATGGTTAGCCTTCACAGAGGAGTACCTTTCCAATTTCCGTGAGGTCGACCTGTTGGCCTTTGATCTTTTCTCGGATGTTTTCCAGCCGCTGCATCGTCTGACGGTCGTAATAGCGTTCGCCGCAGTTGGTGCAAACTAAGACCTCAAGTGGGACTCGGATAACGTCATCGCCTCGGTAAATCTCTTCATAGAGGGGTTTGCTGCGGATATCTTCGCTGTGACAAATCACGCATTTCATGTTGTCCTCCTTGTCCTGTACTCAATCCAGCGTTGGGGATCTGGTTGATAAACAGTGATGACAATTGCGCAGTCCTCGTCTTGATTGTATGCGCAGATAACATGCAAGGGCCGTCCTCGCTTTGTCATTCCCAGCACCAGCACGCTTGGATAGGGTTGATCATCTGGATATTCCTCGACAAACTCGCCAGCGCAAATTGCCTCGTGTACTTCATAGTCCAGGATCTGGCCGAACTCCTCGTTTTCCATTTCTATCTTCGCGTGTTGCGTGTAATATACGGCATCTCTGTTGAAGCATTGGCAGAGTTGTGTTATCCAGTCCATTTAAACTCTCCATGAGCTTCTCTGAGACCTTGCGCCAACGCATTTCCGACGTCGATGCCGGCGACGTGCCCTTCCCAATCGTTCTTGTTGCGTTCGGTTTCGGCGCCCGCGAAAACACCGGAGAACTCGATGCCTGACGTGTTGTCTTTATTAACGTACCACACGGCGCAGAAGGCGTTTGTGGACAGGCTGAAAACGATGACCACGCAGGTCTTAACGAGCTTATTCATGACAAACCTTCCCCTGTTTGTCTTTCTGCGCCACGCCTTTCATGTAAGTCGCAAGACTAACACAGCGGACGCCTCTGTCAACGCATCGCGTGAGGCATAACGAAAGGCGAAAACGATGACCGGCCGCCAGGAGCAAGATTTTACACGCAATTATACCGGAGAAAAGGGGTGGCGTGGTGTATTTTTTCCTTGACAACTGATAATCTTTTCAGTATACTGATCAACAATGCCGTGGACGTACCTAGCGCCGGCAGCGCTTTTAGGGATGGCCTCATTATGAAGATGAATGACCTGATTCGGTACGACATTCCACCGGAGATTCTCGCGCTGTGGCTGGAACGTGAGAGTGATGTGCTGCTGCCGGTGCAAGAGTTGGCGGTGAAGCGGCACGGGCTGTTTGGCGATGACAACTTACTCGTTCAGGCGCCAACGAGTTCCGGCAAGACATTTATCGGGGAGATGGCGGCGATCCACGCGGCGCTGCGCCGTAAGAAGGTCGTGTACCTGGTTCCGCTCAAGGCGCTGGCCGAGGAAAAATACCGAGATTTTTCCGAAAAGTACGCACCCTATGGCCTCAAGGTCATCGTCTCGACGCGGGACCGCCGCGAGTTCGACCGCCGGCTCGAGGACGGGAACTTCTCCATTGCGGTGGCCGTGTACGAGAAGCTGTCGCAGTTGCTGGTGCGGCGTCCCGAGCGGCTCGAAGAGGTCGCGCTGGTCGTGGCCGATGAGCTCGAGATCCTGTCTGATCCTGAGCGGGGGGCCATGGCCGAGGTGTTGCTAACGCGCATTTTGCAGACCCGGGCGCGACGCCGGGACGACGCCTGCGTCGTGCCCACACCGCGCCTGCTCGGGCTCTCGGCAGTGATTGGCGAGGCGTCGAAACTAGCCCAGTGGTTACAAGCCACCTTGGTGACATGTGAGCGCCGCCCCGTGGAACTGCGCTACGGTGTGCTGCACGGTGGTGTGTTTCGCTACCGCACGTACAACGAATATCACGAGGGCGAGGAGACGCTGGCTGAGGGGGAATCGCCCTGGGATACGCTCGTGGAGAATGTGCGCGCCTTTGTCGAGCAGGGGGAGGCCTGTCTGGTATTCGTGAAGGCCAAACACGAATCGCGACGCGGCGCCCAGCTCCTCGCGGGCGAACTGGGTGGTCAACCGGCGGCAGCGAACGCCAT
>CAYRLQ010000218.1:0-7337 GCA_964425145.1 uncultured Nitrospiraceae bacterium | reverse complement strand
CGCGTTCCTCGGCCGCGGCGACCAGATCGGCGGTGCGGGACTTGACTATCAGCCGGTGCGACAGGACCGGTACGGCCATCTGTTTGACGTCGCCCGGCGTAATGTAGTCCCGTCCCTCGATGAGTGCGCGCGCCTGGGCCGTTTCGTAGAGCGCGACGGACCCGCGCGGGCTTGCGCCGAGTTGAATGTGCTCGTGGTTGCGCGTCGCCTGCACAATGGCCAGGATGTACGCTGCGATGCTCTCGTCGACGCGGACTTCGCCGACCCGCTCCTGTAGTTCGAGCACTTCTGCTGCGCTCAGCACAGGGGTCAACTCGGCCAGGGCTTTGCCAGGGTTGCGCCGGCGCATGATGCGCAGTTCGTCCTCGCCCGGCGGATAGCCCATGTCGACCCGGAGCATAAACCGGTCAAGCTGGGACTCCGGCAATGTGTACGTGCCCTCATACTCGATGGGGTTTTGCGTGGCGATCACCATAAACGGATCGGGCATGGGATAGGTCGTGCCATCAACGGATGCCTGGAACTCGCTCATGGCCTCGAGCAGCGCGCTTTGCGTCTTCGGCGGGGTGCGGTTGATCTCGTCGGCCAGCACAACGCTGGCGAAGACGGGCCCCGGACGAAACTCGAACTGGAGACTTCGAGGGTCCAGGACCGACACGCCCAGGATGTCCGAGGGAAGCATATCGCTGGTGAACTGGATGCGGCTGAACGAACAATCGATCGACCGCGCAAGCCCTTGGGCAAGAGTGGTCTTGCCAATGCCAGGGATATCTTCAATAAGGATATGTCCACGGGCCAGCAGACCGGTCACGCATAGTTTGACTACATCGCGTTTGCCGAAAATCACCCGCTCAATATTGTCGGTCAGCCGTTGAATTCTCTCCGCAACACCTGTTTCCATCGGTACTCCAGATCAGTTATCGGTTATCAGTTGACGGCTGACAACTGATAACCGTTAACCGTTAATGTTCTCCGCGCAGGGTGTCCAGTAAGAACTTGATGTCCCGCGCGCCTTGAACAGTCACCCAAAGGGCCATAAGGCCAAAGGCGCCCACGCCAAAGACAAAGACAAGCTTCCACAACACTATCCAGAAACCCACGTTTCGTCTCCTTGTGTGCGGTTCGTATCAGGGAAGAGCAACGACCCGAGCACCATGGCAGCCGTGGACAAGACAATCGCCGCCAGCCCGACGCGAGCGCCGGTCAACTGGCCCGCGATGGCCTCAGTGCGCTCCTGGGAGAACCTCAACAGATGCTGCAGGACGAAAACCTGGACCGCGCCGAGGCCGAAAACGGCCGATGAACCGGTAATAAGAGCCAGTACTGCGCCGGTCGAGCTGGCGCGTTTCCAGTAGAGCCCGCAGCCCAGCAAAGCAAACGCCCCGGTTGTATAGATAGCGCCCGTCACGGCCATGTAATCCCAGAGGTCCTCGCGCAATGGGAACAGGAAACTGACCAGTAGAATAATGATACCGATGAGCAAGACGAACCCGCGCGTTATCATAACCTTAGTCCGCTCGGAGAGCCGTTCACCAGCGAGCGGAATCACGATATCGTTGGTCAGAACGGAACTCCAGCAGAGCAGGTAACTGTCGTGGGTCGACATGAACGCGGCGACCATGGCCGCCGTGATAATGCCGATGAGGCCCACGGGGAGGAGCCGGCCGAGAAAGATCGGCATGGCGTAGAGCGTGTCAACCCCTTCAGCGACACCGGCCACTGGAAAGAAAGCCCCTGTGAGCATCGGGGACTCCATGATGAACACAAAGGCGCAGATACCCCAGAAGTATGGGATAATGTTGCGAATCATATACGACAGCGAGGCCCACATGAACTGTTTGCGGACGATGCCCTCACTTGCGCAGGCCAGCGCACGCGCCACAGACGTGGGCCACAGGGCGCAATTGACCAACCCGATGAACAGCATCCATGCGACATAATCGCCCCCGAACGAGCTCTCGGCCAGGAGCGGATTGAACCCGGCTTCCCCCTTGAGTGTGACCATGCTGGCAAAGATGTGGTCCCAACCCATCTTATAGATGGCAAAGCCGGTTGCTAAGAGCAACCCGAACGACAGCACGACGAATTGTACGTAATCGGTCAGGATTACCGAAACCATGCCGCCGAGCACCGTGTAGAGCAAGACAAGGCCAAGGAGGACTATCATGACGATGGCAAGGGCGGCTTCATTTTGAAGACCCGTGATGCCGACGATAAACATCGAGCCGGCCTTAAGGAACATGCCCATGTTGAGGATGCCGCCAAAGGCCAGCACCAGCCCGCCCAGGATTTGCGTACGCCGACCGAACCGCTTGCCATAAAACTCCGGAATGGTCAACACTTTGTGCCGGCGCAGGGGGACGATGATGAATCCCGTCAGCCCGACGAAAAACGCGACCACGCACGCGGCCAAGCCGATATGGAATGCGGCGAAGCCCCCGGTGAACCCCTTTTGGGCACTGTACATGACCGTGACCAGGCCCAGTTCCGTGCCGGTGAGCGTGGCGATGCCGAGCGCGGTTCTAACCCCGCGGCCCGCAACGACATAGTCTGCCATGTTGGCGACGTACCGATTCGCGATCAGCCCGATGGCTACCGACAAGACGAGGTATAGAGCTACAATGCCCCAGTCAAGACCGGTGAATTGTGTACCCTGCAGGGCTTCGCTGAACGGTTCCACAAAGTCCTTTCGTTGTCCCCCTGGAGGTATGCCTCACCCAGCCGCGGCTATCAGTTGTCAGGGGGGATAACGGATAACTGTCATAACCACCGGTCAAGCCAGTCGTCGGCGACCTCAAGACTTTCCGTGGTCATTCGATGCCCATCGTTGTGCACAAAGCTCCCAATGGCTTCGGACGCGCCCAGCGACTGGTACACGTCCCTGACTTTCTCAATGGCGCTCTCGCAACTGGCGGTGTTGGAGAAGCACGAATCGTTCAGCGCGGCAATCAGGAGCGTGGGGCTCGGCGCGATCAAGGCCAGGATGTGCTCCCAGTCGAACGGGAACTGCCGCTGCTTGATGGCTTTCTTAAGCTTGGGCATATAGACGAACCCTTTGTCACGTGCCCAGCGCTCGGGGTGGTCGTCTTGAGCAAATCGGCTGAATCCGCAACTGGCCACACACGCCTGTATCCGTTCGTCAAACGCCGCCAGGAGCAATGCATTGTGGGCCCCGAGACCATGGCCGATCACCCCAATGCGGGCGGCGTCCACCCGTTTCGAGTCGCATAGGGCGTCGACTGCATGAAGATGATCCGAGAGCATCTTGCCCATGGCCGACATCTTCGGATTATCCTTATAGAAGTTCTTGGTATCGAAGGGATCGAGACCGCTCGATACGCGGCCGCCGGCCGTGATGCAGTCGGGCGCCAGGGTGACGTACCCTTTCTCCGCGTAATGCTGGGCAAAAGCCAGCAACGGGTCGCCATCGATCCCGGCCGCCTCATCTTTGCCCTGCGGAACCGTCCTGTGGCAACACAATATGGCGGGCAATTCATCGCGGCCATCCGGCACAAACTGCCACGCCGTAACGCGCTCCCACGGGTCCACGAAGTAATTGACGCGCCGTCGCACATAGCCCGAGAACTGCATCTCGTCGATGATCTTGACTTGCAGCTCGGTGCGTTCCTTCGGCACAGATTCCAAGACATCCAAGACGGCCGACTCGATCTTCGCGCGGGTCGCGGGCCATGCGGATGGACTCTTAACTTTTCCGAGGTTGACCATAATGTGGTGTTCTCTCACTTAACCCAGTCCATGCTAGCACCCAAGAGCGCGGGGTGCAATTCTTGCGCACCATTTTGACAGGATTGACAAGATTCACAAGATAGAGGAACAGAATCTTGTAAATCATGTGAATCCTGTCAAAAAATACGTGACCGAACTTACGGATAGTATCCAAACCGCCGCACGGTATGTCAACTGGGCGGCGTTTTGGCAGCGCACCTTGCTTTTGGCTGCAATTGCGGTTATAAACGGGGGCGAGGTTTTGCAAGCGAGGCGGGTTACCGGCGGTCAGCCACATGTAAGGAAAGGAGCATACGATGGGAGACAGGGAAAGATTGCAGGGAACTGAAACGCGCGCACGGAGCGCCTCACGCCGGGATTTCATGAAGACCTCAGCGGCCATGTCGGTGGCAGCGCTCATGTCAGGGCCCTACCATGCCTATGCGGCGGGGTCGGATAAACTCCGCATTGGGCTGATTGGCTGTGGCCGGCGCGGCGTAGGCGCTGCGAAGGACTGCCTCAACTCTTCGCCCAACGTCGAGCTGGTGGCGCTGGGCGACCTGTTTGAGCGCAAAATCAAGGGCGCACGAAAAAGCTTCGAAGGCCTGGCCGACAAGATGGCCGTGACGGATGAGACCTGCTTTCTGGGATTTGATGCGTTCGAGAAGGTCATCGCCTGCGACGTGGACCTCGTGATCCTGGCAACGCCGCCAGGGTTCCGGCCGCAGCACCTCAAGGCCGCCGTGGAAGCGGGCAAACACGTATTCATGGAAAAGCCCGTGGCGGTGGACCCGGTCGGCGTGCGGTCGATCATCGCCTCGTCCGAGTTGGCCGCGGAGAAGCGACTGGGGCTTGTCGCGGGGACGCAGCGGCGCCATCAGGCCGACTACGTCGCGACCCTAAAACGTGTTCACGACGGCGCCATTGGGGAGATAGTGGGCGCCCAGTGCTACTGGATCGGCGACTACGACTATTACACGCCCGTGAAGCGCCGGCCCGGCATGTCCGACATGGAATGGCAACTCCGCAACTGGAACTATTTCACATGGCTCAGTGGCGACCACATCGTCGAGCAGCACGTGCACAACATCGACGTGATCAACTGGGCCTTCCAGGCCCATCCGGTCTCAGCGATTGGCATGGGCGGCCGGCAGCAACGCACCGGCCCCGAATTCGGACACATCTACGACCACTTCGCCGTCGAGTTCGAGTATCCAAACGGCGCGCGGGTTTCGAGCATGTGCCGTCAGATGAAAGAGACCTCGCAGCGGGTCGAGGAACGTCTCGTGGGGACGGAAGGGGTGTGTAATCCTCGAGGGCTGATCTCGGGCGCGAAGCCGTTCAAACACGAAGGCGATGTGCCCAACCCATACGAGCAAGAACACGCCGACCTTATCGCCAGCATCCGCGCCGGCGAGCCGCTCAACGAGGGACGCGCCGTCGCCGAGAGCACCATGGCGGCCATCATGGGGCGCATGTCCGCTTACACAGGCCGCAAGATCTCCTGGAAATGGGCCATGAAAGCCTCCAAACTCGACCTACGCCCCGCCAAGTACGAAATGGGCGATCTACCCGTGCCCCCCGTGGCCATCCCCGGCAAGACCGAGTTGATCTGAATCAGAGAGCCCGACCGACCCCGTGCCCTAGCAAATCAACCATGAAATCTCTCAATCTCTCGGTCACCCAATTGGTCCTGGTGTGGCACCCTCAAGCCATTCCCATGGCTTGAGGGTGTTACGTGCAAGCCCACCCCCGGACTTCTTGGGTCGGGCTTCTCTTGGAACCCGCGCGCCCAAACATGGGTTGGGGGCCGCTTCTTCCTTACGCCTTGCCAGATAAGGACTTATGACGTACCGAAACGGGCGAGTCGCACGATCTGTCACAGTGAGCGCCGTTGACAGCCAGCCTACGGGGGTGTATAACCGGATAAAAAGTAGCGACCGCTATTCAAAGATACATACGCCCAAGCGTTTCAGTGAGGAGACGTGCTCTACCGGCGGGCCGGCTGCCACCGGGGCACAATAATGTGAGAACTAAGGTGTCCTGAGCCGGGTGGACTCACCGTAATTGGCAGAGAGATGGGGTGTTATGCGGAAAACCATATAAGACACCGGACGGGAACACAAATGGCCGCTAAACCTTTGCAAGTAAAGCCCTTGCACGCCGGCGGGGCAGGGGTCTTATGCGGACGCAAAGCGAGATACGGGTTCTTATACGGAAACCATATAATCAATAGTTCGACAAAAGGAGAGAGACATGAAGAAGGCAAAGATGGTAGTCGCCGCGTTAGGAATCACAAATATCATTTTGTTGGCAGGATGCGCGCATGGACAGGGGCCGGTCGCGGATTACCCCAGTTCTGTCAGAAGGACTTCTCCGACAGAGGCGAAGCAGTCTCTAGCGATCTCCGAGCTGCCAGACGTTGTCAGAAACGCTCTTAAAGACGCATTTCCCGAGGGAGACATCGTAGGCGTTGAGAAGGAAATCGAAGGCAAGGACGTTGGACAATATGACGTGGATATCCGTTCTGGCGGACAACTGTACGAAGTCGAAGTTTCACCAGAGGGAACGATTATCGAGAAGAAGGCGGTGGTTTCACGAGAAGTTGACCGTGATTCCAATAAGCGGCCGTGGCAGAAAGAATTCAACCTGTCAAAGAGGACACTTCTGTCCAAAGGAAGAAATCCCTATTTCATTCTGGAGCCGGGCTTCCAGCTCGCCTTCGCAAGCGAAGACGAGAAACTGGTCATTACCGTTCTGGACGAGACCGTGGATGTCGCTGGGGTCAAGACTCGTGTGATTGAGGAACGTGAATGGGAGAACGGAGAACTGATCGAGGTCTCAAGAAACTTCTTTGCCATCTGCAAGGATACGAAAGACGTATTCTACTTTGGCGAAGACGTGAATGATTACAAGAAGGGACAAGTGACTGACCATAGCGGAGCGTGGCGAGCGGGCGCGTCAGATGCCAGGCCCGGCCTGATCATGTCGGGTTCACCCAAGGTGGGGATGAAGTATTTTCAGGAGATTGCCCCCGGCATCGCCATGGACCGAGCCGAGGTCATTAGTCTCAACGAGACGCTCAAAACCCCGGCAGGTACCTTTGACAAATGTCTGAAAACACAGGAAGGCTCCGCCCTGAAACCCAGGGAGAAGGAGTTCAAAACCTACGCTCCAGGGATTGGCCTCATCCAAGATGAAGACCTTCTCTTGGCAAGGTACGGATTCATCAAGAAGTAAAGACTGTCGAACAATTCCATGCAGACGACGCCAAATGGCGCGCCTGATGGATGCCGTTCGGCGCGGGTCGCAACGATGCTTATGGGAAGGTTGCAATGGCGAAACACGTTTGTCCATTCTGGGTAGGTTACTTGCTTGCCAGCCCGATCAGGAAGTTGTTCGAGAACCCCAGGAGGTTGCTGGCCCCATACGTCCGAGAAGGGATGAAAGTACTCGATATTGGATGCGCCATGGGTTTCTTCAGTCTTCCGCTTGCGGAGATGGCCGGTTCGAGTGGGAGAGTCATATGTGTCGATGTACAAGCTCGGATGCTTGGCGTACTGGAGAAACGAGCGCGCAAGGCCGGACTGTGTGAGAGAATCGAGACCCGC
>CAYRLQ010000217.1:0-7385 GCA_964425145.1 uncultured Nitrospiraceae bacterium | reverse complement strand
GCGAAAGACCAATCCTAAACCACAAGTTGACCAGTGGCTACCTATTGTGTTGGGGGTTATTGGCAGCTTTCTGATCGGGCAACTGTTTTTTGACACCGGGTAATGTTCTATTTGGGTTACCTGACTGGAGAATTAGCTTAGCGTGGAAAACGCCTCTCTGGATATGGTGTAGTGGGGAAACCAAGTGCAGTATTCTTTCAAATTTTTGGACAGGATTTACAAGATTTACATGATTCATCGTGTCAATCTTGTCAAAATGTACGACGAATCTTAGAGGAGCGTTTGAGCAAGCACGTGGCGTTGCAGGTTCTTGTGCTGTAAACGGAATAGATGTAAAGTACGACAAATAGAATGCATTCTGGAGCCTTTGGCTCGCGTAGGCGGTTGTACCTAACCCGAAGGGCTTGGCGCTAACAAATAAGAAGACAGATACCATGGGAATCAGGAAAAAGCTAATTCTGGCGTCACTTGTGAGCATGATGATCCTAGCATTTACGATCGGTTTTGTGCCATCGCATCGGGCGCCAAGCGTGCACGCCGCGAGCGACGAGCAAGTCGATGTGGCCGACTTGGGGGATAAGGAAACAGACCTAATAGGAATGATCAAGGAAGTTCTCGCGTTAGGTGTGGGCATAGGGGTGCTGTTAATTATCGCCGTCGCGCCATTCGCTCGCGCGCCGGGTTCGCCCTCGGCGCACCAGCAAAGCAACCCATTTTTACTTGATGGAATAATAGATCAGGTAAAGAAGGAGTTTAGCGAGAAGGGTTGGCGGGATGCACACCCGAACGCTGCAACCTTAGCTTCATTTGCTATGCTACGTGACCTGATAGTTCCCATAACTGACATGACTAATGAGTTATACCCGGTGATTCAACGAATCAAGTGGACAGCAGCTATTGTTGCAGGTGGAGTAGTGTGGCACATAGCGCGTGTGGTATTGGGCTTATAAGTCAATCAATAAAGACAGGTACGGGGCAGGATGGAAGTTCTGTGAAAAGGATGCATTCTGGAGCCTTTGGCTCGCGTAGGCGGTTGTACCTAACCCAAAGGGCTTGGCGCTAACAAAGGATAAGGAGAGAGATACCATGGGAATCAGGAAAAAGCTAATTCTGGCGTCGCTTGTGAGCATGATGATGATCCTAGCATTTACGATCGGCTTTGTGCCATCGCATCGGGCGCCAAGCGTGGACGCCGCAGACGACGGGCAAGTCGACATGGCCGACTTGTTGGGGGCGATGCTAGGCCTGAAAGCCCTGGAGGCGCCTGTGATCACCTCGCCACCGGACGGTGTCACTTTCATGGTACCGGCGGGCGGTGAAGCGGTCTGGCTGCGCGTAAATGCGGAACCACCCCTGACCTCAGACAGCGCGGAGTATATTGCGCTGGGCATCGATGGCATGCTCGAGCCTTCCATGGGCGGGGCGTATGCATGGAGGGGGTACTACGGCGACATCCTGTTCGACCCGCCGTATACGCTGCCGTATCCGATGAGCCTGGAGTTCACTAAGCTGACTTTGGATGGCTGGGGTGAGGCCCACTGGGTCTACGCCTTCGCGGAGCCGTGGGATTTGGGAGGAGGCGACCCCCCGCTCAACTGGCTTTGCGGTGAAAACCTGATGACTGTCCACCGGTTCTACATTCAGTCTGTGCCCCCGGGTTGGGGCGATGACGATCTGAACGGTATTCCGGACCATCTCACGTATGCCGTGGGGCCGGGCGAGATTTGGACCAGCCGGAACCCCTCGAACGCGCTGGTTCTCGTGGCGAATCTGAACATGGGCGCAGCGAAGGGTATGTATGATCTCGATGGCCCGGTGCTGGGATTTGAGAATGTCCAGGTCATGGCGCCCTCACGGGAGCAACTGGATATTCCTGCGGAAGACGATGCATTCATCATCGTCAGTCTTGGCGAGGACGTGAGCCAAGTGCTCGGTGATGTGGACGTGGGCGGACTTGCGGATGCGATAACCGACAAGCAGCCTGGAGGAGTGCTCGGGGTCGCCGCAGGCACCTTTGCCCAGTACGTCGAGATCAGCATCGTTTATAACCGGGCTGATGACGGGCGACCGGAGGATTTCCAGGAAATCGCGCAATTGCCCGGGGAATTTCCTGTCGTACTTACCATGGAAGGCATCGATGCCACAGATGGCACGGGGGCGCGGTTCTTGTCCTATCCGACTGATGTCAGCACGTCGGAGCCACTCGTGTTCAGCGTGTCCGACGCCGACGAGTGGAGTGACGAGAACCCCTGGGATACGATCGGGGGCGGCAGCATGACCGTAGCGCTGACCTCGCTGTCGTTGTTCGCGCCGTTCAGTCCGCCGCTGGAACTGACCGGCGTGAACCCCACCATAGGGCCCGTCGCGGGGGGTAACTCTGTCATGGTTCTGGGCGCGTTCCCGATCGACGCGGCGGCGGATGCGTATAACGTGTTCTTCGGCGGGAACCTGGCGGCGTATGACGACGTACCGGATGTCATCACAGCGGACACGATATATGTGAAGGCGCCGGCTCATGCGGCCGGGACGGTCGACATCCGTGTGGCCGATGCGATCAACGCGGCACAGTCCATCTACCTCGAAGATGCGTATACATATGTGCCCCCGCCGGACATCGTCAATATCGACCCGAGAACCGGGTCGACCGGGGGCGGCGATATCGTGACCATTACCGGGACCGCGCTGGGCACGGTGACGCAGGTCCTGTTCGACACTACAGAAGCCACCATCGAACTAACCGGGGACACCCGGATTGTCGTCACGACGGCGGCGCATAGCGCGGGGACCGTGGATGTCACGGTCGACGCGGGCCCCTACGGCAGCGACATAGCACCTGGTGCGTTCACGTACGAAGCCCAGGGCAGGCTGATCATCGCCGTCGAGCCGCTGGGTTCGGGGTTGACTTCACCGCTCCCAGGGACCTACAGCTATCCGGTGGACGAAGTGGTGTCCATAACAGCGGGACCGATCGCCGGTCGGCAGTTTGACCACTGGGAGGTTGACGGGGTCGATATGGGCACAGTGATGCCCTTGGAGGTCACGATAGTAGAAGGCGACACCTCTGTGACGGCATACTTCGCGCCGAGTACGCTCGAGATTGTGCTCGATAGCGTAGTGCCCGACGCGGGGCCAATCGCAGGCGGAAACGGCGTCCAAATCCTGGGCGCGTTCCCGGTGGCCACGGTGCTGACGATCGCCGAGGCTGACGCGGCGTATGGTGTGTATTTCAACGAGGCCCGGGCCGCGTTTGGGGTTGCTGCCAAGATATCGCTGCCCGTCGTCAGGGCGAACGTGATGTACGTCATTGCGCCAGCCCATGAGGCCGGGACGGTCGATATCCGTGTGGAAGATGCCATCAACCCACCGCGGCTCGACGAGCTTCAAGACGCCTACACATATGTGCTGGAGCCCAGTCTCAGTGCGATTGACCCTGATCAAGGGCCGAAGGCCGGCGGCACGCCCGTGACTATCACCGGCAACGCCTTGGCTACGGCCATGGGGGTCTATTTCGGTTCGGTGAGCGCGGCCACGGCCGCTTCCGACCTCGTGATCGACAGCGATACCCAGATTCGCGCCCTCACCCCGCCGTATCCCACTACGGACCGTGTAGATGTGATCGCGATCACGGCGGGCGGCGCGGCGAGCCTACCTGACGGCTTTAAGTACACGGAGAATTACTTTACCTTGACGACTGACGTATCGCCCCCGGGTAGCGGTACCGTCGACCCGTCAGGCGTGTTATTGTACGCTCCCAACACCCAGGTGTCCGTGAGCGCCACGGCCAATGCCGACTGGGTCTTCAGCCACTGGACGGTCAATGGGGCTGATAGCGGCTGGGATATGCCGCTCGAGGTCACCATGGATGCAGATAAGACCGTCATCGCCGTATTTGTATCGATCGACGAGGCCCGCACCTTGACGACCGCCGTGAGTCCGATTGGCAGTGGTACGATCAACCCGGCGGCCGGCACCCACGTCTACCCCAAAGACCGGGTGGTCACCATAACGGCCACGGCCAATGCCGGTTGGGCCTTCGACCACTGGACGGTCAACGGGGCCGATGGCGGCTCTGCCATGCCGCTCAACGTTACCATGGATGTGGACAAAACTGTCACGGCGATGTTCATCGAGTTTGAGGTGCGCGAAATCATCCCGAGCCTGGGGCCGATCGATGGCGGAAATGCTGTGAAGATCGTCGGTACGTTCCCGGTCATCAGCGCCATTGAAACAGTCGCGGAGGCTGCGGCGGCCTACTCGGTGTACTTCTACACGAGCACGGCGCGCGGCGACCTCAGCTTCGATGACTCGTCGGTGCCGCAGGTCGTGACAGCGGACGCCATCTACGCGATTGTGCCGCCGTGGGATGGACCTGCTACGGTCAACATCCGGGTGAAAGACCTCGCGAATCCGGCGTGTTTTGCCGACCTTGCAGACGCCTATACGTACACCGATGAGTACTTTACCTTGACAACCGCCGTGAGTCCGATTGGCAGCGGCGCCATCGACCCACCGGCCGGCGAATACTACTACGCCGTGGACACAGTGGTGTCGGTAACGGCCGCGGCGAACGCGGGTTGGACCTTCAGCCACTGGACGGTCAACGGGGCCGACAGCGGCTCAGCTATGCCGCTCGAGGTCACCATGAATGAAGACAAGGCCGTCACGGCCGTATTTGTGGGCGGCGATACCTACACCCTAACAACCGCCGTGAGCCCGCCCGGCAGCGGTATCATTGACCCGACGGCCGGCGTTCATGTCTGCGCCGCGGGCGCAGTGGTGCCGGTAATGGCCGTGGCGAATGCCGGTTGGGCCTTCAGTCACTGGACGGTCAACGGGGCCGACAGCGGCTCAGCTATGCCGCTCTTGGTGACCATGAATGAAGACAAGACCGTCACGGCCGTATTTGGGGGCGGCGTTACCTACACCCTAACAACCGCCGTGGAGCCGGCCGGCAGCGGCACGATTGACCCGGCGGCCGGCGAGCACGTTTATCCCGCAGGCGATGTGGTCAGTGTCACGGCCACGGCTGCTAGTGCTGACTGGGTCTTCAGCCACTGGACGGTCAATGGGGCTGATAGCGGCTGGGATATGCCGCTCGAGGTCACCATGGACGCCGACAAGACCGTCACGGCGTTCTTCGTCACCTCAGCACCCGGCGTTCTGCCCAATTGGGCGTGGCTCTTTGGCGGTGTTGTTGCGAGTGTGACGGGCGGTGAGTTCACGGCTGAGTCCAAGGTGACGTTCGCGGGCGTCGAGGCCGACGTCGTCAAGTGGACGCCGGCCCAAGTCCTGGTCGTCGTGCCGCCATTGAGCGACACGGGGACGGCGGACACCGTCACCGTTACCGTGAGTGCCACTGACCCCGCCTTGACCTGTTCAGAGGACTTCACCTACTACCGACACAGGACGGAGGACGGCGTGACTATGACGGCCTTCCTGGGCGACGCCACTTCCACGATCAGCGCCACCATCGAGCCGGACGCGACGCTGACGCTTCCCAGCGTGGCCGACAAGACAGACGTTTACGGCCTCGTGCGTGCCAGCGTGACGCCTGACGCGGACCTGTCCACTGATGTCATCACTGCCGACCTTGGTGACGACACCGTTATCGCCGACGTGTGGGGGTTCGACGTGCACCTTTACGAGGCGGCCGAACTCGACCCCAGTTGGGTCGCAGCCGACATGGCCTACGCGGAGATCGATGACTGGGCGTACGAATCGTCGGATGAGAATCCGGGCCAGCTCGACTTCTCGGTCGACGACACGGACCTGACGATCGCTGACGTCAAGACCGGCCTGTCGCTGTGGTCCGTCGCTTACGGCTTCGACTATGTGAGCCTGGAGGCGGGTACGGCCGGCGAGGTGGCGTATCACTCGATGCTGCTCGCCAATGAGGTCGAGCCTGCGCTCGAAGCCGACAGCGAGGACGACGATGCGATCACGGAGGTGTCGGCGCGCTTGTACAGCCTCGGCGCGTTGAGCCTCAGGGTCGGCGCGCTCTTGCCTGAGGGTATATTCTCCGATGTCGTGCTGGACCCCACGAGTGCGGATGAGGGCCCGGTTGCCGGTGGTACGACGGTGATCCTGTACTCGGCGAAGGGCGGACTCGGTTACACGGTCGACAAGGTCGGGTTCGGTACCGCCGGCGCGACCAAGGCCTTCGCGCCCATCGCGGGCACCATCGACGAGCCGCGCACCAGTCAGTTCAGGCTCGAGGTGCTCTCGCCCGAGGCACCGGAGGCCGGAACGGTCGACGTCCTCGTCCATCCGAAGGCGCTTGAGGGTGTGGATGTCGACCCGGTGGTGATTAAGGACGCCTTCACGTACACGGAGGAAGGCTTGAAAATCAGTCCGCTCGTTGGTTTGCTGGCGTTGTTGGCGCTGTTGGCGTTGGGCGGCGACGGTGGCGATGACGGGCCGTGCTTTATCGCCACGGCAGCTTACGGTACGCCGCTGGCTGCTGAGATCGACACCTTGCGTGCGCTGCGCGACACCTACCTGCTGGACAATGCGGCCGGTGCGGCGTTCGTCGACATGTACTACCGGGTGAGCCCGGCGGTGGCGACGATCGTGGCCAAGAGCCCGGTGCTGGCCGCGGCGGTGCGGCTAGCGCTCGTGCCGGTCATCTGGAGCGCCAAGCTGCTCCTGGCGTTGCCGGCGCCGAGCGTGCTATTGGCCGTCGCCATCGCAGGCATGGCTGTGTTGCTCGCGCGACGGCGTCGCGGACACAGGAGGGCATAACCCAAACGCCGCTTTATTTGCCTAAACTCGAACGGAAGGCTCTGAAGAGCGCTCGAAAACACTGACGCGCCAGAGAACTTGGGTGCGTCCTTCAATCACAGGACTCCGGCGGAAACGCATAAGCCCCCCGCCGGAGTCCTCTTTTTCACCTAACCCGGACAACCCCGGAACTCTACAGGTGAGAGCAGTGACAAGAGGCTCATGCAGAGACGCAGAGCACGCGGAGACTTGCCCGCCTCTGGCGGGTAAAATGTCCTCTCCTTTGCGGGCTTTGCGGCTCTGCGTGCAAGCCCAGGCTCGTAAAAAGGTCTCTTTGGTGACCGTTTCGCGTACAATCTCACTGGTGACGGCCTAAATTGAGCCGGTAACTGTTCACGGGACAAATTTCCAAAAAGACACGCAAAAACTGTGTAAAACAGGCACTACCATCGCGAGTTCATGACCAGGACGGTTCCTGGCGCGTATTGATCGCGTTCGGCGGTCCGTGTAAAATCGCTTTATGAGGGGTGGTAGTGTGTTCGTCGGCGTACCGTAGCTATACGTAGCGTCATAATTGGCATCGCATCGCGTCATTGCGAGGAGCGAACGAAGTGAGCGACGCGGCAATCACTTGAACCAATGGCCTTTGTGGCAAGCCCGCCTCT
>CAYRLQ010000216.1:0-7410 GCA_964425145.1 uncultured Nitrospiraceae bacterium | reverse complement strand
CAAGGCCCCAGTCCGCCCAATCCGGCCACGTCATCCACCGCCCGCGCGACCGCCCCCTGCCTCCATGCCCATTTCGCGCCGCTGGCCGTGCAGTTCGAGGGATTGAAGCGCTTGGGTGCCGGGCGTATAATCTCCGATGTAGGCCCTTCGGTCAGTCTCAGGTTCCACTCGGCGAGGTGTAGTAGCCCATGCAGTCCCTTTCAGAACCCCCGGCACGGGCATTTGGTCCGAAGTTACGGCTCATTATGCGGTTGGGCCAGGCATGCCTGACGGTCTGGATCATTGTTCTAGTGCTCCTGGGGATACTATTGGGCGAGCCTTACGACAAGGTATGGCAACTCGTCCTGGGCCAAGCGGCGCTGGGCCGCTCGCTGAGCGTCAGCACGGGAATCAACCTGGGATTCTCGCGCTGGTTCCTCCTTTTCCAATGTTCTTTCCAGGACATTATCGTTCTCTTGTTGCTTTATCCCTTCATCGTGGCCGGATACCGGCGTGCGGTCGAGATGAGTTTCATCGGCACAACTATCATGAACATCCGCGCCACGGCGGAAAGACACAAGAACAAGGTCCAGCCATGGGGCGCGATTGGGCTCATCGTGTTCGTACTGTTCCCGTTTTGGAGCACCGGCGCCTTGGCCGGCGGGGTGCTGGGCTACCTAATCGGCATGCGGACCTGGGTCACGTTTACGTCCGTCATCATCGGCAATTTCATCGCCGTGGCCTTGTGGATCGTCTTGTTCAACCAAATGTCCATGCTTCCCAATACCCTCCTGGCGAGTACGCCGGTGCTCATAGTCATCAGCGCGATCGTGGTGGGCGCCTTTTTTTACGTTCGCAAACGGCTCAAGCCCACGCCGCAATCCGACACCAAGCCCGGAACGCAGGAGACGCCCCGCGAAAACCCGCCCACTTCGCGCTGAGCGGCCGCTGGGCCTCGGAGCCCCCAAAAGAGGGACAGAGTCTGCCGTCAGGGTCGCGAGGTCAGGCCCTCTTTTTTAGACGTCAGCCAACATTGGCGCACTTTGGTTTGCCCCCGGCTGTGCTTTCATGAGGTGCGGTCATCGGGGTTTGCCATAGCGGGTAGGGTCGAGCTCCTGCTCGACTGGATAACCCACGGGCCTTTTCGGTCACGCAGAAGCGTGACCCTACCTATTGCGGCGCGAGGGCGTGGGCGATGATGCGGAGGCTGACGAGGTAGTCCGGCGGGGTCTGTAGCAGCGCGAGGCATAGCCGCTTTAGCGCGTCCTCGCCCAATGCCTCGGTGCCTACGGCTTTTCGATGACGGCGGTCGCGGCGGAAGGCCCAGAGCACCTCGGCGGCGTAGGCCGGGGCGGCGATCCCTTTGCGGGGCTTGCCGCGCTTGATTTGGCCGAGGGCTTTTTCGAGTCGTGGCGGCGAGGAGCCGGGCAGGTCGCGGTTTTCTTCAGGCAGGTCATGGGCGATGTTTACAGCGGCCGGGCCGGCGAACTTGGGCAGCAGCCACCGTTCGAGTTCTGCTTCGAGAATTCCACCGAGCAGGAACTCCTCGGGCGGAGTCTGAGCGCCGCCTTTGAGCAAGCGCAACATCCGCCTGGAGCGGCGTGAAAAGGCCTCGAATCCCGGTATCCAAGCGTCCAAGGCGGAGCCGACGGGGTCCGTCAAGGTCGCTGTAAGGGTCACGCCACCCGTATCGGGCGCGAACTCGAACGCGCCCTCATGAAGCTCGACGACGGCCCGGCGCATGGTGGCGAGGTGAAATGTCGCCTGGTCGAGACAATTAGGGCCTTGGATCGCGATGACCAGACCGAGGGCCCGTTCGCTTGCATCGTACTCAGTCAACAGGGCCACGACGCCTGTGTTGGGCAGGATGGCCATGGTGTAGCGGAAGACATTCGCGAAGAAGGCGCGCATCGGCTGGCGCTGCATCAGGATGGGTGGCGTGCTCGGGTCGGTCATCATTTCCGTGACAATTCCACGTTCGGCAAGCGCCGGGCCGAATTCATCCATGACCTCGCCCAGCACGGCTTTCAAACCGACGGGCTCTTTGGGCTGTTCCTCCCCGCCGGCCATTGCCAGGCATTGCTCGAGGACCCCTGTACCACGGGCAGGGTCCGCGCAGTTCGATACCAGTTGCCCAGCGGCCTTCGCAAGCGCTTCGAGCAGCGGCTCGAGTTCTGCTGCAGGTTCCGGGGGCATCCGAACGCCCGTGAGCCTAAGCAGGATGCCGTTTGGCGCCGTATCGATCCGCCCGCCGCGCGTGGCCAGGGTCCACCGCTGGCCCAACTCCTCGAGCGGCAACGGCAGGAATCCCTCCACAAGAACCTCCCGCGAGAACCGTCCCGGCCCATCGAAGCTCAGCGCGACACAGGGCGCATCGTCCTCTTCGAATACCTCGATCACCAGCACCGAGTCGTCCTCCAAAACGGCGCCACGGACGAGTTGCCGCAGGCAGTCGAACATCTGATGCGGGTCGCCGACGCAATTAGAGACAGGTCCAAGGCCCAGCGTATGCGTGTCATCGATGATGCGTTGGGCCTCAGTCCTAATGAACTCGGCGGGGTTATACTTCACATACTGCGGGGGGCCGTACAGGCCCAGGTAGACCCGGGCCGCCTCGATGGCGCGGCGCGCGTCCCGGTGGCGTCCGGCGCGCAGGGCCTCTCGCGCAAATGCCAACAGTGGTTCGGCCAACTCGAGCAGCTCGTTCATGGGCGAGGTCCTATGGCGAAAAACGGGGACTGACACAAGCGACCGAAGGGAGACGTGTCTGTCCCCGTTTTTCGCTTTTGACTGCCGCTTTCGCTATCGATTATAGTATGGGTTCAACGTGCTCGTGCTCGAAATACGAAAAACGAGGACGTGCACGAGCACGGAAGCTACGGATGTGGGGTGCCCAACTTGTTTTCAGGCACTATAAATATCGGCCAGGCCCTGCTTCAATACATTTGCCTCTTGTTTTCGCTGTGCTTCCACGAGGCGGCCCACGCGATGATATCGAACCGATGCGGCGATCCATCGGCGCGGCTTATGGGCCGCATGACACTCAATCCCCTGGCCCACATCGATCCCATCGGGACGGTGGTGTTGCCTCTAATCATGATCATAACCAAAGTACCTTTCCTCTTCGGCTGGGCCAAGCCGGTCCCGTTCAATCCCCGTAACCTGAACGATATGCGGCGTGACCCCGCTCTCATAGCGCTGGCCGGGCCACTCTCGAACTTCCTGTTGGCGCTTCTGTGCGCAGTTATCCTGCGGGTGGTAGTGATGGCTGCGGGCATAACCAGCCTCGATCAACTCGCGGCCTCGCCGTTGTGCCAAGTCGCCCTGTTCATGATCATGATTAACCTCGTGCTCATGGTGTTTAACCTCATCCCTGTACCCCCGCTGGACGGCCACCACGTGCTCTATCCATTCCTGCCGCCCGTCGGGCAGCGGGCGATGGAGCAAATCGGCCCATTCGGCATTCTTATCGCCATCTTCCTCGCCCGACCGGTCTTGAGCACGGTCTTCCCGGTGGTCTTCGGCGTAGTGCTCAACGTGGCCCTTCTAGGCACGGGTATTGTATAGCTGTCAGCTTATCAGCAACGTGCTCGTACTCGTGCTCGTGCTCGAAATACGAAAAACGAGGACGTGCACGAGCACGGAAGCCATGATAGCTGACAACTGACTCAGGAGTCGGCAATGGAATTCCCGAAGAAATACAAGCGCCAGCAAACGGAAGAACGCTGGAAGAGCCATTGGAAAGAAACGGGGATCTACGCCTGGGACCCCTCGCGCCCGCGGGAGGAAACGTTCGTAGTGGACACGCCGCCGCCTACGGTCAGTGGGGCGCTTCACGCCGGCCACCTGTTCAGCTACTCACACCAGGATTTCGTCGTGCGCTTCCAGCGCATGCGTGGCAAGAACATCTTTTTCCCCATCGGGTGGGACGATAACGGGTTGCCCACGGAACGCAGGGTGCAGAACCTCTACAACGTCAAGTGCGAGCCCCACGTCCACTATGACCCGGCGTTCAAGGGCGAACGGGGCCGCAAGGGAAATCCACTGCCCGTCAGCCGAGCCAACTTCATCGAGTTGTGCGACGAAGTGACGAAGGAAGATGAGGAGGCCTTCCGGCGGCTGTGGACGCGCCTGGGGCTCTCGTATGATTGGGCCCAGGAGTATGCGACCATCGATGAGCACTGCCGCCGGACCTCCCAGTTCAGCTTTCTGGACCTGCTCGAGAAGGGGGAGATTTATCAGGCCGAACGCCCGGTCATGTGGGACGTGGATTTCCAGACCGCCATCGCCCAGGCCGAAGTTGCTGACAAGGAACGCTCGAGCGCGTTCCATTATCTTCGCTTCGGCATCCAGGACGGCGACCGGGACTATGTGGTCATTGCGACGACCAGGCCGGAACTATTGCCGGCCTGCGTGGCCGTGCTGGCCCACCCGGATGATGAGCGCTACAAGTCCCTGTTCGGCAAGAACGCGGTTACGCCGCTGTTCCATACGCCCGTGCCCATCATGCCCGATCCCCAGGCCGACCCGGGCAAAGGCACGGGTATCGTGATGGTCTGCACCTTCGGCGACCAGACGGACGTAGACTGGTGGCGGCAGTTCAACCTGCCCTTGCGCCAGGTCATCGGACGTGATGGGCGTCTGTTGCCGGTCAGATTTGGCGAGGCGGGCCGGGAAAGCCTCAAACCGGATGCCGCGAACGCGGTCTATGGCCAGATGCAGGGTCAGTATGTCGAACAGGCCAAGGAGACCATCATCGAAATCGCTGAAAGCACCGAGGGCGTCATCGACCGCCCGGCCGAGCCCATTACTCACACGGTCAAGTTTTTCGAGAAAGGTGACCGGCCCCTTGAACTGATCCCGACCCGGCAGTGGTTCACGCGCGTCCTCGACAAAAAGGAGGCGCTGGTCGAGCAGGGCCGTAAGATCGCCTGGCATCCGGATTTCATGGGTGTGCGCTACGAGCACTGGGTGAAGGGACTGAATCAGGACTGGTGCCTGAGCCGCCAGCGCTATTTCGGCGTGCCCATTCCTGTCTGGTACCGCATCGACGAGACAGGCCAGGTGCTCCACAACGAGCATATCCTGCCCAAACCGGAGGACTTGCCGGTCGACCCGCTGGAGGACGCGCCCGAAGGGTTTAGCGAGGATCAGCGCGGCCGGCCAGGCGGGTTCACGGGAGACCCGGACGTGCTCGATACCTGGGCGACGAGCTCGCTCTCGCCCCAGATCGCCACGAAGTGGGTACTTGACAAGGACCGTCACCAGAAGCTGTTCCCCATGGACGTGCGCCCGCAAGGCCATGAGATCATCCGCACGTGGGCCTTTTACACCATCGCGAAGGCCTATTTGCACGAGCGTCAGATTCCCTGGAAAAACGTCGTGATTAGCGGATGGGTCCTCGATCCCGACCGGAAGAAGATGTCGAAGAGCCTGGGCAACGCCGTCACCCCGGAACCACTCGTGGACCAGTTCGGGGCGGACGGGGTGCGGTACTGGGCGGCCCGCGCCCGGCTAGGCGTCGACACAGCCTATGACGAGCAGGTGTTCAAAGTGGGCAAGCGGCTCAGCACGAAGCTGTTCAATGCCAGCAAGTTCGCCATCGGTCGGTTCTGCGACATCGACCCGGCGCAACTCGGCGCCGATAAGGTTGTTATGGAAACGGACCGGGCTGTGATCGCCGAACTGCGCCCGGTGATCGAGCGCGCGACGGCCGCGTTCGAGCACTTCGACTACGCCCAGGCGCTCATGCTGATCGAGGAGTTCTTCTGGCAAACCTTCTGTGACAACTACCTCGAGCTGGCCAAGCCGCGCATCTACGAGGAGGACCTGACCGAAGGGCGGCTGTCGGCCGCGTCGACATTGCGCCTGGTGCACCGGGCGGTGGTCCGCATGTTCGCGCCCTTCCTGCCGTTCCTGACCGAGGAAGTCTGGCACTGGTCCTACACCGCCGACCCGGACATGCGCGAGTCGGTGCACATCAGTCCCTGGCCCACGCCCGAGGAG
This sequence comes from uncultured Nitrospiraceae bacterium, assembly GCA_964425145.1. GTDB lineage: Bacteria > Hydrogenedentota > Hydrogenedentia > Hydrogenedentales > SLHB01 > CAYRLQ01. The sequence continues at coordinate 1,425 of CAYRLQ010000216.1, read as the reverse complement.
TTCGCCGCAGTTCCCAGGCCCAGCCACGAGGACCTCTACCCGGCCATCGTCGAGGTGCTCGAGGCCGTCCGCAAGGCCAAGGCCGAGGCCAACTCGAGCATGAGCGCCCCTGTACGGCGCGTCACGGTCACTGCCCGAGATTACACTCTCGCCACGCTGGAACCCGTCCTGGACGACATCACCGGCATGCTCCATATCGACACCATCGACCTCGTCGAAGGCACGCCCAAAACGGGCCTCGCGACCGTGCAAACCCAGATTTAGCGTCCACACCTGCCGAGCTGATAGCTGAAAGTTGATGGAGCGCGCGATGGGATTGGGGGCGGCATATTCAGGGGAGAGTTCGGGGTTGGCGGCGCATGTGCCGCAGTTTGCGCGCAAGGTCCTTGTTGTGGGAGACGCGGGTGGGGAGCTTGCGCGTGTTCTAAAAGCGCGGCCTGGGGTGGAGGCTCATACGCTCGACGCGCCAGACTCAGCGCAGTTGGCTTTTCCTGATGGGCATTTCGACTGCGTCCTGGTTGACAACCCGACCCAGTGCCTGAAAGAGCCGGCGGCGGCGCTGGCCCGGTTGGAGCGGCTCCTTTCCACGAACGGCTATGTGTTGCTGCGGGTGCCGAATCGGCGCTACTACAAGGCCGATCCGGGCCTCGGCTCGACGCCGGAGGAGATCGGGCGGTTTTTGGCCCACGCAGGGTTGGGCATCTACATTCAATGGCCGGCTATCGACGCGATTGCGTGGACAATTACACCGGATGCAGAAGGGAATGCCGAGGTCGGCGGCAAGACGTTTCGTATGGCGTCGCACGAGGACCGCGAGAAGGTGTTCGCGGTCGAGTACGTGGTTGTCGCGGTGCGCACAACGTACAATCCGATTGACCACGCGCACGAACTGTTCCGCGCGGGCCATCCTGAGTGGTGTTATGAGGTCCTGGAACTAATCCCCGAGACGTATCTTTCCAAGCCGGACGTCGCAGTAACGGTGTATGCGGACATGCAGTATTGCCTGGCCGTCGCGAGCCGGGGTGTCCCGCCGGCGCGGGGGCTCGAGCGCTTTTTCATGGCGCAGGTACTGTTCTACCGCGTGGTTTCCCGCATTCCAGACTTTCGCGAAGCCTATCACACGCAGGCGGAACTTTGGCATCGTGTCGGCGATGACGCCATGGCACTGCGGCTGCTGCGGTCTGTGCAATACGTTGCGCCCGATGAGCAGACGCAGCGGCTGATCGAGGCCTGGCCGGCTCCGAAACCGCGCAGCAGCACAGAGCCCGAAACGGTCGACTGGACGCTCGCCGCGCATCCGCCCCGCGTGCTCATGGTCGTCACGCCCGGCCGCCCACACTTCGGCATGGACGTACTCTACGACGGTCTCTGCACCGTGCTGGGCGATGGCCGGGTGAGGGAGTTCCCGTGGAAAAAGACGCTGCA
>CAYRLQ010000215.1:0-7461 GCA_964425145.1 uncultured Nitrospiraceae bacterium | reverse complement strand
ATTCTCCAGAAACGGTCATATATAGCGTTACGGTGTCTTTCGTTTCTCTGCCGAAGTCCGCCAAATCGGTCAAAATGGCGATCCTGCCGTCATACAAACCCGGCGTTAGCCCACCGCGATCCACCGTCACTATCACTTCAATTTCGTCGCCGGGTGGCAACGTGGCTCCCATTGGATCAATCTGCGTCACCCACTCGGGCAGCGGGTCCTCTATCGGGTCTTGAATCGACCAACTGAACGTGTCAAGCCGGTTATTACGAATTGTAAAAGCGGCGGTATCCGTCGTGGCGCCGATGGTGAGCGTATGCGGCGCGAGGAATGGCGTCGGGACTTCACCGTCGAACGGGTCCGGATCGTCGAAGTCTGTCACACCATCTTCATCATCATCCCAGGCAAACGGGGCTTCCGGATCGAAGCCGGTCACCGTCAGGTCCAGCGGGTTGGCGGCGGGTGTGGCTATATCCGAGCCCATCCCGATGATCAGGCGCCGCCCCTGATTGAGGTAGGCGCCCGGATACACGAAGTACTTCGTTGTGGACGGTGTGCTCGGCGGCACCGCTGGGCAGTAATACAGTCCGTTGTCCACCCGGAAGCCCAGTTCAAAGTAGGCCTCATCCGTCAGCCCTGTAAAGGCATCCACAAAGCTGTTCAGGTCCTCGAACGTCAGTGTCAACAGGTTGCCAAACGCGCCATACTGTAACGCGTTGCTCTGTTCCGTGAGCACCGTATAGGCGCCATCGCCCTGCGGAATCAGCCGCCAATCCGTGATTAACCCGTCCGGCGCAAGCTCGACAGTCGCCTCGGCGATGTCGGGCAATTCCGCCAGAATCTCCACCAGCGTCGCCTCGGGCACATCATCCGGCGCCGTGAAAGTGACGAAGAACCGGAACTTGAACTGGCTGATATTACGGGGCACATAGTCCGTCCGGACATAGGCCTTTGCCCTGTACTCGCCAGCAGTCGCGTCCCAATTGATGCCGGTGGTCCACAGCGAAATCTGCCCTTGCCGCACATCACCGAACCAGTACACGCCGTCTTCCTCGAACTCTCCGGAATAAACGTCCCCTTCCGGGCCTTCTGGCATGTAGTCGGCGCGGACCAGGTACGCGTGCGTGCCCTCCTGAACCAGCGAAATGTAAGTCAATACCAGTTGGTTGCGGAGCTCCCGCCAGATGCGCCCGTGCTCATCCGAGAGACTCAGCGACAGTTCCGAGGGCTCGCCGACCTCGACCTTCAGGGTCACGGTCACCGTGGCGTTGAGGGTGACCGTTTCCGTCGTGCCCCCGCGCGTCAACGTTGTCTGGGACGTTATCTGGATGTCCTCGCTGTGAGTACCCGCCCCCAGGCCCGTGTCATCCACCTCCAGCGAAACCCGGTGGCACTCGCCCGGTAACACGGCGCCCGAGTGGGGCAGGTCCACCGAGAGCCACGAGTCGGCGTCGTACTCGAGGGTCCACGGAAGCGCCTGAGTGCCCACGTTACAGAGCTTAAACGTAGCTTCGAGCCCGTCTACGTTGTCCTCATCATCGCTGAGCGCCAGCCCCATTTCATTGGCCAGCAATTCCTCCAGGCTTTCCACGCTTGGTGCGTAATACACGTGGCCGCCTGTTCCCGTGGCCAGCTCGACCAGCGCGCCGTTATTCACGTTTTCTCCACCACTGAACCCCACCGGATAATAACGCACACGCGAATCCTTGGCGTGTTGCACCGTGTCTGTGACCGTACTGACCGACGAGGTGTCCCAGCCATCGGAGACGAATACCACCGCACGCACATCCGCATCATCGAACGGAATGGTTTCAAGCGGGTCCTCGGCGATGAGCAGGTTGCACGCATTTACAAGCGCGTCGAGGATTTCCGATGCGCCATGGTCCTGCGCAGGCAAGGAGAACGCATCCAGTGCGTGTTTCAGAGACTCCTTATCCGTGCTGAAAGCATGGATGAGCCGGTTGCCTTGCTGCCGATCGTGATATTCCATGATCGAGACCCGATACCCATCGGGCAAGTCGTCGATGAATCCCTTGGCCGCCTCGACCATTTGCTCGATGGCTTGGCCCGGCTCCAGTGGACTCGCCTCATCATCCACCCCGGCCTTGTACATACTCCCGGTGAAGTCCAGCAACAGCACCAGGTTGCACTTGAGGTTCTCGGGGCCCGTGATAAAGTGGTTGGTTTCGTTCGGGTCCAACTGTACGCCGTCTTCCTCCACGAAGAAGTCGAGCTTTGCGAGGTCCTCCTCCATCGTTGTCGGGATGGCCTGGCCGAGCATGTCGCGCAGCAAGAAGACAAAACGCATCACGAACGGCGGGCGGCTCCGGTTGATAGCCCCTTCAATGGTCAACGGCGTTTGCTCGACCCGCACCGTGACATCCACAGGTTCGACGGCCGCGATCTCCGTGTCGTACACACGGATGGTGCGATACTCGACTCGCTCGTCGAGCACGCTGCGGTCGATGCTCACCGTGATGAGATCCGTCGGGTAGTACACCGGGTCCGTTCGCCACAACACACCCGTCGAGGATTCCTCCTCGTTAAAGATATTCGTGATCAGCGGAGTGTTTGCATTGTCCTCGCCCAGCACCTCGAACGCATAGTTCAGTTTCGAGTACATCGCACCTGGATTGCCGACGCCGAACTGCAGCTCAAGGGTGTCCGGGTCCGTGCCAAAATCCAGCGTCTCACGGTCCACCACGATGCTCGGCATGGGCGCCAAATCGATATAGAGCCAGATGGTGGTCGTATCCCGGCCCCAGGGGATCGAAATCCGGAATCTATGTTCACCCTCTCCCAACACGTCAAGGAGGTTCATCTGGTCCACCGTGATCGTCACCACGGAGGGCGCCGGGATCGTGCCCTCGGACGACGCGGGCGGGATTGTCCCTTCGCACGGCGCCGTGGTGATCGGGAGTGTTTCAATGGGCAGGCTTAGGCCCTCCTCGGGGGTATGGAACAGTTCGATGCTCCAGTTCAATACGTCGTCGCCCGTGTTCCGCAGCGTCAGCTCGGCGGTCTCCTCGCCGATCAACATCCATACTTCATCCCCTTCGTCCACCTCGAGGATCGGCGTGCCCGCCACTACCACCTGAACCGGAACGAACTGCGCCCCGAAGTCCGGGGTTGTGGTCACCCGCAGCATGTAATCGTACGCGCCCAGGTCAAGCCCCGAGCGGTCCACGCGCATCGTGATCGGCGATTCCCCCCCGTCCGTGGTTGTGCCGGTCATTGCCGGCTCTATCGTGAACAGTGCCGGCAGGGGGATCACCTGGCTGGGATTCGCCGGATTGACCGCTTCGATCGTCCAGTCAAACGGGGTCGTGCCCACATTTTCGATGTCGAAGACACTCTCACTGCACACGGCGGGGAAGGTTACGGTCTCCGGTGTGATGCGAAGCGCCGGCGGTACCGTGATCGATACACACACCTCAATCCGTTCCACGCTCATGCCCCCCGCCGCCCGAAGCTCGAACGAGAAGGCATCGGTGTGCACGCCGGAGGTCGTCAGCCCGGCACGGTCCGCGATCAGCGTTACCGTGTCTTCGCCGCCCACCGGAAGACTGCCGGACGTGGGGGAGGGGGTCAGCCACGTAATCGGGTTCGACAACACCCATTCGAGGCTCTCGAACCGTTCGTTGGTAAGCGCGATTAACGCGGTGGTATCTTCGCTGCCGAAATCGATCGCCACCGGATCGGCAAACGGTGGCGGGACTTCCGCGTTAAGCGGCTCCGGGTCGTCGAAGTCCCGTGTCCCATCGCCGTCCGCGTCGAACGCACCCGGCGCGTCCGGGTTGAAACCGTCCTCCACCATGTAAATATCTTCAAGCGCAACCGCCACAATATCGGGCGCATCGGCGGCAATCACGAGATTAGTCAGCGGGTACTGGAAGAAGGTCGTGTTAGGCGGATTGAAATAGACGCTGTTATCCACCCGGATGCCGAGTTCCAACTCATCCCCGGCAAGGCCCTCGAGAGTGATTCGCAGCAGGTCCCCAAACGACCCATACGGCAGGAAGTTCCCCTCATCCGTCACCACCGAGAAGATGTTGTTGCCCTCGTCGATGAGGCGCCAGTCATCCGGCGGGATGCCATCGTCGGCGAGCAAGCCTGCCAATTCAATGTCGTTCGCGGTCAGCGTAATTCCCGAAGACGGCACAAGACGGAACCGGAACTGCGAGGTGTTCCGAGGCACGTATTCAGCACGCACATACACCTCCGCCGTATCGCCGCAGATGCCCGTGGTGCTCAGTGAGACCTGGCCGGCCCGCACATCCCCGCCCATCATCACGCCGGCCTGTTGGAAAAAGCCGAAATCGTCTTGATAATCGACGCGTATTTGATACGTGTGGGCGCCGGGCATGAGCGTGATGTACGTCAACACGATCTGCCGCGCCAGCTCAGCCGCAACTCGCCCGGGCGCGTTTTCATCCTCGCTCTGCGTATCCAGCGCCAGCAAGTCCATGAGGTCTTGCATCGCATAGTCCTGCACCTGCCGCGCTCGGTAGAAATGTCCGCCCGTTTCCGTCGCCAACTGGATAAGATCGAACAGATTCACATCTTCACCAAACCCGATCGGGTACAGACGTACCCGCAACTCCTGCGCCAGGGCGATCACATTGGCTACCGTCGCCTCAGATGACGTATCCCACCCATCCGAGATAAACACGACCGCCCGCACATCCGCATCTTCGACCAGCGGCAGCGCGTCGCCATCTTTCTCCGCAAGCCGCTGGCAGGCGTCGATCAGCGCGTCGTAGATTTCCGAAGCCCCGTGGTGGCCCGCGGGCACCGAGAATTCCTGCAACGACGCGATGAGCGCATCGTCATCCGTGTGGAAGCCATGAATCAGCCGGTCGTGATACTCCGTCACCTGCTGCCGGTCGTGATACTCCATCAGCGCGATGTTGTACGAGTCCGGCAGGTCGCGGATAAATGCGCCTGCCGCGCCCTCATCCGCAGGGTCATCCGGCGCGCCGGCGTAGAGTTGTTGCAGAGGGTCTGGGCTGCTGGGGAACTCCTCCCGGGCCGCCTGATACATGCTGCCCGTGTAGTCCAGCAGAATGACCAGGTCGTACCGCAAATCCTTCGCATATGTCACAAAATGGTTCGTTTCGTCCGCCGGCAGCAGTTGATCGTCTTCCTTTACGGTGAAGGCGTCCTGCAATTGCGCGAAAATCACCGGGTCCAGCGTGTCGATCGCATTGCCGAACGCGTCCCGCAGTAAGAAGACAAACCGCAGCATGAACGGCGGCCGGGACCTGTTCTGCGCGCCTTCAATCTGCAGGGGAGGCCGTTCCACACGCACCGTCACCTCGTGGCGGTCCACGGCGCGCAGCTCCCGGCTGAACGTGCTGTCCATCGAGACCAGCGTGATCGTCCGCTCGTCCACCTCCCCCTCGATATTGTTCCGGTCGATAGTGACCATCACGGGCAGCGTCGCCACCGCTTTATTGTCAATCCGGAAATAGAATGCATTCGGGTCATTCTCCGGCGAGCCCTCCATCGGGCGCACATCCGCGATCAGCGGCGACGTCGAGTACTGGTCATCATGTTCCACGCGGAAATACAACTCCGAGTCCTGGTGTCCGACGTTCGCCACGTGAAACACCATCTGATACTCCTCCGTCTCGAAGTCCAGCGTGTCGAGATATTCCACAGGCGGGTTCGCCAGGTTCGGGTCCGGCGGCTTCACGGTCTCGATCTCCGGCAATGGCTCCAAATTGATCGTCAGGGGAATATCCATGAGGACAATAGGGTCAAGGCCGCCCTGGTCACGCGCGATGGATAGCAGAAACGCATGATTGCCGTCTTCGAGCACTTCGATTAGCGCCGTCTGATCCACCTCGATCAGTACCGCCGTGTACTCGCCCGCAGGGATCGTGCCTTCCGCAGGGGTGATCTCGATGGACAGGCCCTCTGCCGCAACACTCAGATCGTCCAGGTACCGTAGTGACATGCTCCACGGCAGCGCCTCATCGCCCAGGTTGAGCAGAGTTAAAGCCAGTTCCTCCTCTCCTGTGAGCATCCAGAGGCCGGTTTCCAAATCAACCTCCACGCCCTCGCTCAACACGTGCAATTCCGGCATGCCTACCACGATGATCTCCACCGGGATGCTCACGGTGCCGCGCGATATTGCCGTGGTAGCCGGCTCCGCACCATCGGGCGTGGCCGCCGTCACCACTACTGTATAGGTGTACTCGCCGTACTCCGCCAAATCGGGGTGGTCACGGTCAATTACCACCGTGATGGTCGTCTGACCACCTGCGGGCGTCGTGCCGGTCAGCCCGGGGGGATCGCCTGTGAAGGGAGGCGTAAAGGTCATGAAGGCCGGCGGCGTGGTTGTGTCAGGGTGCGCCGGGTCCAGTACCGCAATTTCCCAATCAAAGTCACCGTCGCCCACGTTCTCGATCGTAAATTCCGATTCACTCACCCACGACGGGAAACTCAGGGCCTCAAGTTGCGCCGGCCCAATCTCCAGCGACGGTGGGACCGTGAACGCCACCGACACCTCGATGCGGTCCGCGCTAACGCTGACACTCACCGCGTTGGTCGCCACGAGCGTGAATGTGCGCGAATACGACCCCGGCGCATACACATCCCGGTCCAACGTCAGGGTCAATGGTTGCAAAGCACCCACCTGCAGCGTCTGAGGCCCCTCGACGCCGGCGCTGAAGCCCAGGCCCGGCACCGTCCCCGAGATACTCCAGGACAAGTCGTCAAAACGACCGTTGTACAATTCGGCCGTCGCGCTCGTCTCCGTGCTGCCAAAGTCTATCAGCCTCGGGGCGATCAGAAACGGCGGAAGGTCCGGATTCAGCGGTTCCGGATCGTCAAAGTCGCGTGTCCCGTCACCGTCGGTGTCAAACGCGCCTGGCGCTGTCGGGACAAAGTCGTCTTCAATAAGCTTGATGTCCGCCAACGGTACGGCCACAATGTCCGGTTGCTCACTCACGAGGAGGTTTTCCAATGGAAACTGCATGAACGAGTTGGATGGAGGCCCATAAACACTGTTGTCTACACGGATACCCACTTCAAAGTCCTGTGTCACTCCCTCAAACGTGATGCGCATCAGGTTCCCGAACGACCCATAGGGCAGAAAGTTGGTTTCGTGGGTGATCAGCCGGAAAATGTTGGTGCCTTCATCCAAAGGCCGCCACGGCTCAGTTGCCCCTTCCGCGCCTGCAAGCAGCCCGACTAGTTCGATGTTGTCCTCGGTCAGCGCAATTTCCGGGTCCGTCACGATACGGAAGCGAAACTGCGACACGTCACGCGGCACGTATTCTGCGCGTACGTACACCTCCGCCACCCGCTCGACGCTTCCATCCCCCAGCGTGGATTCCGAAATGCCCGACGTGCTCAGCGAAATCTGCCCTGCCCGCACATCGCCCGCGGCCATAAAGTTATCTTCCGAGAGCATATCATTTTCGACCTCCCCCCATTCCCCATTGTAGTCCACACGCAGCCGAT
>CAYRLQ010000214.1:0-7509 GCA_964425145.1 uncultured Nitrospiraceae bacterium | reverse complement strand
TAGCGTGCCGCTTTATCATGGGCGATTCAACTCGGTATCGTCTTGTATTCCAAGCGGTTATGAGCCGCCCTGGACACTTTGGTTGCACAGATTCTTGTGAGCAACCGTATTTTGGTTCAGGCGTGGTTAGTCAGTTGAAAACCAAGTTTGAAATGGAAAAAATTAGATAGCGTAGTGATCAACTGCGATTGCGACAAAATCCAACGTGGGAGAAAAGGAGGAGCCTTAAAATGGCGGAACTTCGGGAAGTTGTGGTTGTCGACGCGGTCCGAAGCGCTATCGGCAAATCGGGCAGAGATGGGATGAGAAAAAATGGGCAACTGTGCCAGGCGTCCGCACAGGAACTGCTGGCCAACACGATGCGGGGGCTTCTGAATCGGGTGAAAGCGAAGAGCCCGAAGTTCGACGAACATGACATCGAAGATGTGATCGTCGGGTGCCTGAGTCAATTCGGCGAACAGGGCTCCAACGTTGCCCGCGTAGCTGCGCTGCTTGCGGGAATCCCCAAAGAAGTCTGTGCGTGTACTGTTAATCAGTTTTGCAACGCCGGGCTGAAAGCCATCAATTTTGGAGCCCAAGGCATCCAAGTTGGCAACGGCGACGTGATGCTGGCCGCGGGCGTGGAGCTCATGTCGCACTACGGCATGTTCTCAGACATCGAGGCAGCCGAGAAGGCCGAATACCCTGTGCGGTTTACCGACCGCTTCGAGGAGATCGAGATGCATGTACCCCAGGGGCTGTGCGCCGAAATGATCTCGGAGGATGAAGGGCACACGCGCGAGCATCTGGACCGCTTTGGCATATGGAGCATGCAGAAGGCGGTCGAGGCGCAGCGAAAGGGCTGGTTTGACAACATTGTTCCCTTTGAGTACACCTGGGAAGGCGAGACCCGCAAGGTGGATACGGACGAAGTGCTCCGGGCGAACGCCGTGGACGACCCGGATGGCTACTGGGAGAACCTGAAGAAGTTACCCCCGCCTTTTAAGGCCGGTGGCCGGGTGACTGCCGGCAACTCCTCGCAGATTGTGGACGCCGCATCGGCCGTCTTAATCATGAGCGCGGACAAGGCCGAGGAGCTGGAACTGGAGCCCCTGTGCGCGATACGCGGCATGGCCGTGGCGGGCGGCGAACCGGTGCCCATGCTCCTGGCCCCCATCCCGGCCATGAGGAAGGCGCTGGCCCGGTCCGGCAAGACCATGGATGACATGGACATCATTGAACCCAACGAGGCCTTTGCCTCGCCGTGTCTTGCCTTTGCCAACGCCTTCGGCTACGCCTATGACGATCCCCGGGTCAATCCCACGGGCGGGGCCATCGCACTCGGCCACCCCATCGGCGCCACGGGTGGGATTTACTTCGGCGAAATGGTGCGGCACCTCGAGCGAATCAAGGGCAAATGGGCCATCCAGGCGTTGTGCGGCGGCGGGGGCTTAGGCATCGCAACCGTCGTCGAGGCCGTGTAATGGAAGGGAGAAAACCTATGGCTGAGGATTGCTTATTCTGCAAGATCGCCGAGGGAGAAATTCCCTCGACCGAAGTTTATTCGGATGACGAGTTCTACGCCTTTCGGGACATCAACCCGGCGGCACCAACGCACATACTGATTATCCCACGCAAACACATCCCGCGCATCACCGACGCAACACCGGAAGACGCCGGACTTCTGGGCCGAATGTTTATCAAAGCCAACGAAATCGCTCAGAAGGAGGATGTGGTGGAGAACGGTTTTCGCTATGTGATCAACTGCAATGCGTGGGCCGGGCAAGAAGTGTTTCACATTCATCTGCACCTTGTTGGCGGCCGCCAACTGAGCTGGCCGCCAGGCTGAAGGATGGATTACACCATGCGTTCGATTGATACGGCCACGCAACTGTGCGCGGTGATCGGCAATCCGGTCGAACACTCGCTCTCGCCCCTGCTGCACAATAGGGCGTTTCAGGCGGCCGGACTGAACTATGTCTATATGGCCTTTCGCGTCGAGGATGTTGCAGGGTGCCTGGCAGGCATGCGTGCCTTGTCAGGGTTCCGAGGATTGAGCGTGACCATCCCGCACAAGATTACGGTGATGGCACACCTCGACGAAATCGATCCGATGGCGCTTAACGTCGGCAGCGTCAATACCGTGGTGCACGAGCAAGGGAAACTCATCGGCTCAACCACAGACGGGCCTGGCGCATTGCGCGCGTTGGACGAAGCGGGCGCGTCACTCACGGGCAAACGGGTGTTGTTCATTGGGTCGGGTGGGGCCGTGCGCGCAGTTGCATTTGCGATGGCGGAAATGGCGGCGGCCGAGCGCATTACCATCCTTGGGCGAACGTCGTCGCGTGTTGAGGCGCTGGTGAACGACCTTCAAACCAATACACAGGCCAACATCGCCGGCGGGCGCTTATCCAACGACTTGGCCGGCGCGATGGCCACACATGACGTCGTGATCCAGGGCACACCCATAGGCATGTATCCTCGCAGCACCGAAGACACGCCCGTCCCGCGCGATTTTCTCCGGGCCGGGCAGGTCGTGTTCGACATGGTCTACCGGCCTTTCAAAACCCGGCTGATCCGCGAGGCAGAGGCGGCTGGGTGCCAAACCATCCTCGGCGCCGAGATGCTACTCAACCAGGCGGTCCTCCAGTTTGAGACATGGACCGGTGTACCTGCGCCGCGCGACGCCATGCACGAAGCCCTTGTCAAGACATTGAGCCGGCCCGATATGTGAATCGCTCGGTCAGGGGGCAAAAACGTGTCCGGAATGTTGTATGCGCGACAACGGCGTGCTAAAATCTGGACTGTAACATTACGCGGGGCTAAGATTGGTTGATCCGAATCGTAGTGGTAAAGAGGCCCCTGAACCCAGTCTGGGAGCATCGGTTATGGTTCTAACAAAATACATCAGGAAATCATGTATACTCCCCGAGCTGGGGGCCGAGAACAAATCAGATGCCCTCAGGCAATTGACCCACCTGCTATTTGACAAGAGGCGCATGAAAGGCGTGGGCCCCGCGCTGGATCAAATCATGGCGCGCGAGGTCGCCGAGACGACGGGGATCGGCAAGCACCTCGCCGTACCCCACGCCCGGATTTCCGGAATCAAGGCGCTGGCCTGTGCCGTGGGGCGCGTGCGGGAGGGCCTGGATTTCATGGCCCTGGACAAGGAACCGGTGCAGTTGATCTTCTTGATCTGCTACCCGCCTACGCAACAGACCACCTATCTCAATTTTGTGGCGACTGTGACACGGCTCTTGAGTAATCCGAAACATTTCCGCACCATTCTGGCGGCTGAAACCGCCGACGAGATGTATGCCACTATCGAGAGTGCCTCCCAAACCTTCACGAATGACCACGTTAAGTACGTGCGTAAGCTGCGCACCGATCCGGCCATCGAGAATCTACCCGATGCCCACGTGGACTTGATTCTTCTCGCCCGGCTGCAATTGTACGAGGAAATGCTCGATGCCTCACGGTCTGGCAAGAGACAGATCAGGCGGGACATCGAGAGTATTCGGGGGCTGGTCAACCCACGCATCCTCAAGCACTACGACCGCCTGATGCAGGCCCGGCCACCGGCGCTTGTGCCAGTTGAGGGTGACACCTGTCAGGGCTGTTTCATGAAGCTGCCCTCCAAGTTTGCCCAGCAGGTTCGCCAGGACACCGAGCATATTCACACCTGCAACAATTGCAGCCGGTTTATTTACATCGTTTAATGCAAAGTTGCAGTTCCGCGCAACGACAAGTCTTGCTCGCTCAGCGCGTGAGGCTGTTTCGCGTTGCAAAGGCCTCGAAGCACGCTCAAACAGAGTTTGAGCGTGGTATCCACCAAGTCTTTAGTGTAACCCTGTTTGTGTGGAGCGGTACTTAGCGACCGGCTCCGCGATGCCAACCGACGCCTGGCGGAACAGTAACCAGTAGTCAGTTGCCGGTCGTTGCCGAGCAAGGCGTGTCCCTGTGTGGAAAAAGGCGAGCCGGATGGCCACTATTGTAGGGTTGCGGCCCTCCGGCTGCCCCGTGTGCTACTCGACGGTCACGCTTTTAGCGAGGTTCCGCGGCTGGTCGACGTCGCAGCCACGGTTGGTGGCGATGTAATATGCCAGCAACTGCATTGGCAGCGCGACCACAATCGGGCTGAAGGGTTCGTAACAGTCCGGCACGTAGATGACGTCGTGGCTGTGTTTCCTGATCTCTTCGTCGCCCACGGTCGCCACGGCCAGGACAATACCCTCGCGGGCGCGAATTTCCTGGATGTTTGAGGCCATTTTATCGTAGACGGCGCTTTTCGTGGCGATGCACACCACGGGTAGCTCGTTTGTCACCAGCGCGATGGGCCCATGTTTCATCTCACCTGCGCCGTAGCCCTCCGCGTGTATGTAGCTGATCTCTTTGAGTTTCAACGCCCCTTCGAGCGCAGTGGGGAAGTTGTAGCTCCGGCCAAGGAAGAGCGCGCTTTGTGCGTCGCGGTACCTCGGGGCTCCGGCGCACTTCTTGAGGACATCCTGGTTGTCCAGAAACCACTGAATCTTGTCCGGAATCTCGCGCAGGAGGGCGATCGTCTTGCGCGCCTGGTCTTTGGGCATCGTGCCGCGCAGTTGGGCCAAGTAGATTGTAAACAGCGCGAAGGCCGTGATCTGCGATGTGTAGGCCTTGGTCGACGCAACACCGATTTCGGGTCCCGCGTGCGTGTAGATGACGCCGTGCGATTCACGTGCGATGCTCGATCCGACCACGTTGACGATCGACACGACTTTGCCGCCCTTGCGCTTGGCGACGCGGATGGCCTCGAGCGTATCGGCGGTCTCGCCCGACTGCGTCACGGGCATCACGATCGTGTTGGGATAGACAATGGGGTCGCGGTAGCGGTATTCGGAGGCAATGTCGACTTCCACCGGCACCTGAGCGAACTTCTCGATCAGGTACTTGCCCACCAGCCCTGCATGCCAGGCCGTGCCGCAGGAGACGATCGTAATTTTCCTGCACTCCCTAAGTTCCTGCTCATCCAGCTTCATGTCCTCGAGCAGCACCTCGTCGGAGCCCTCACGGACCCGGCCGCGTAGCGTGTTGCGAATGACCTCCGGTTGCTGGTGGATTTCCTTGAGCATGAAATGCTGGTAGCCCCCTTTATCGGCGGCCGCGTCGTCACTATCGACGGTCTTGACCTCTAGTTCGACGGGAGTGCCCTGGGTGTCTTCGAGCTTGTGTCCATCGCGTTTGATCTCGCAGACCTGGCCGTTATCGAGGTACATCACCTGGCGTGTGAACTTCATGATCGCCGGCACGTCCGAGGCGATAAACGCCTCGCCATCCCCCAACCCCACGATGAGCGGGCTACCGTGGCGCGCCGCTACAAGCAGGTCCGGATGGTCCTTGCAGATTACGCCAATGGCGTACGCGCCCTCGACGTCCTGCAACGCGCGCTGGACCGCCGCAAACAGGTCGCCCTCGTAATACTTGCGCACGAGATGGGCCACGGTCTCCGTGTCGGTCTGGCTGCGGAACTCCACGCCCTCGGCCTGCAACTGTGCACGAAGTTCCTGGAAATTCTCGATGATCCCGTTATGAACTACGGCTATCTCCATCGGTCCGTCGAAATGCGGGTGCGAATTCGCCTCGCTTGGGACCCCGTGCGTGGCCCAGCGGGTGTGGCCGATACCCAGCGGGCCGGACAGGTGGGTGCTCGCCAGTTTCGCGTCCATAACCTTCAGCTTGCCCAGGCTCTTGACCCACTCGAGCTTGCCATCCCGAATTACCGCGATGCCCGCCGAGTCATACCCGCGGTACTCGAGCCGGTGCAAGCCTTCCATGATGATTTCCACCGCGTTCTTGGCGCCGATATACCCGACTATGCCGCACATGATTTCCCGCTCGCTCCTTCTTGTCCAGGCAATGGTATTTTCCGCGTGCTGAGGTGGCTTTCCAGTTTAGAGCCCGAAGTGCTATCCAAAAAGCCTCACGAAAAGTTCTCGGGCAAACACGGACAATACGGACATAATACATCCTGAAATGCAAACCCCTGCCAAACATGCCAGAAAGGTGTTGAGCTTTTTCAAACCGAACACATGGCCTGCCACCGAGCCTGTCCAGGCGCCCGTGACCGGCAACGGAATGGCCACGAACATCACCAGGCCCCAGGCTTCGTACTGCTGGATTTTCTCGCCCTTACGGCGAGTCCGCGCGAAGAGCCATTCCACAAAACAGCCGCCTAACTTCCAACGCCGCACGAGGTCGGTCGCCGGTTCGAGAAGCCAAATGATAAACGGGATCGGAAGCATGTTGCCCAGCACGGCCAGGGGATATGCCTGCCAAAGCGGCATGCCCCCAAGGATAGCCACAGGCAACGAGCCGCGCAACTCGAGAATCGGCAACGTCGAAAGGGCCACCGTGGCCAGCGGCAAAGACATGTGGCCACTGAGCACCTCAACGAGCTGCTCTTTCACAGGGCAATCCCCTCTTGCTCGAGCCGTGCGAAGGCCGCGTGGTTGGTCACGTCGCGGTGCAGCGGCGTAACACTGATCCGGTCGTTCTCGATGGCCTCGAAATCCGTGCCTGGCTCACTGAAATGGCTGGACTCCCCTCCACCGATCCAGTAGTAGGTCCGGCCGCGGGGATCGACCCGGTGGACGATCTCATCGTGATAATCGCGCCGGCCCATCCGCGTAATCGAAACGCCCTTGAGGCGTTCATAGGGCAGGTCGGGCACATTCACATTCAGTACCGTATCAGCCGAGAGCCCGTGTTCGAGGACATGCGTTGCCAATTTGACCGCAAACCGCGCGGCCGATTCCGGGTGCTTGGATTCCATGCTGGCAACCGACACCGCGAAGGACGGCAACCCCAAGAGCATGCCTTCGTAGGCGCCGGCCACCGTGCCCGAATAAGTCACGTCGTCCCCGAGATTCGGGCCCGGGTTGATCCCGGACACGACCAGCTCCGGCCGCGCATGCAGCAAGTCCCGCACCGCCAGCATCACGCAATCCGTCGGTGTACCGTCCACCATAAACCAGCGTTCCCGTACCCGCGTGACCCGCAGCGGCCGATGCAAGGACACCCCATGGCCCACGGCGCTCTGCTGGCTCTCCGGCGCATAGACCCACACTTCACCCACCGCCTCGAGTGCGGTCACCAAGACGGCCAGTTGCGGCGCGTGGATGCCGTCGTCGTTTGTTGCCAATATCAGGGGTTTCGTCATCGTTTTATTTAGGAGCAGCACGGCCGAAGAAAAAAGGGACGCGTACGGGCTCCGCCGGAAATCTCATCCTTGAAGCCTGCCACTTCGCGCCCCATCGCGCTCGCAAACCTGTCTCCAACAGTGGCCAAGTTATACCACAGCCCCCAATTCGCGGTCAACCGCGAAATATGAGATTTGTGACGAACTCGACCCCTCGTGTATTCTACATAGAAGTGCAAAATCAATGGTGGACTCACGCAAAGGCGCTAAGACGCCAGGAGATCGAGAAACTTTGCGCCTCGGTGTGAAAGGTAGAGACTCCATGACAGAAAACGAGATCGCCCGACAGATTGTAG
>CAYRLQ010000213.1:0-7555 GCA_964425145.1 uncultured Nitrospiraceae bacterium | reverse complement strand
GGTGATGTACACCGAGTATACGGTAATCGAGTTATGAGCGATGGAAAGCCACAAGAAGCGCGCGAGGTCCGGTTCAAAGAAGTGACCTCCAGAGACTTGGGCGCCGTGGAGCATCTGGACATCGAGGGCATAAAAAACGTGCGTCTTTCGATCACCGCCGACCTGGGACAATGCACAATTTTGGTGCGCGACGTGCTGGAACTCAAGCGCGGGTCGGTGGTTGCCCTCGACAAACTCGCCGGCGAGATGACCGATATCTATATCAACGGCATCCCACTGGCCAAGGGGGAGGTGGTTGTCATTGCCGATGCCCTCCACGTGCGGGTCGCCGACATTCTCGGCACGAGTGAAAAGGATGAGCAGGCGGATGAAGAGTAGCCTTGGGGCTGTGTTGTTCCTGGCGGCCGTGGCCGCCGCGCAGCCCCTTGTCCCGGGGCCGGGGGCGGTTGAGGCCCCACCAGTTCCGGATGAGCCCGGTGCGGAATTTGAGCGGACGCCCGAGCCGCCCTGGGAGTATGAAACGGCTGTGCCACTCGAGGAGGAACCTCCTGAACCAACCGACCCGAAGCTACGCGAAGTCCAGGCAGAACTGGATCGCATGCAAGATCGAGGCCTCGCTCGTGGGGCGCCCAGTTCGGCCTCCCGGTCCCCTTTGGGTCTGAGTAATCTCCTTCGGGTGTTTTCCGTGCTGTGCGTCGTCATCGCGCTGATCCTCATTGTCACGTTACTTCTGAAGAAGTTCGGCACTCGCACCCCGCTCTTCGCCGGCTCCAGCCTGGGCGCCGTTTTGGGCAAGATACATCTTTCGCCCCGGGCCAGCCTGCATTTTGTGCGCACCGGCGGCAGGGTGCTCGTCGTCGGCGTCACCCAGAACGACATTTCGCTGGTCAGCGAGTTCGACGCGGCGGCCTTCGAAGGGGAAATCGCCCTGGAAGAGGGGACGGCCGCCAGCGCACCAGAGCCTTGGCGGCCGCGCGAGGAAACGGGACACGCCGCAGTGCCAAGTGCAAAAGAAGGCGAACGCGACGATCGTTTCCTAGCCGAACTCAAGGCGAGCGCGGGCGACTTGCTCAAGGACACCTCGCGCCCGCAATCCAATGAGCCACAGGAAGCGCCCGACGCGGACATCGACTCCTTGCGCAAGGACATCTTGCGCCTCCAGAAATACCTCAAGGAAAACCTCCGTGAAGACTGAATAGCGTTATTTGTAACCGTTCAGGCCTTATTACCTCTTTTCCTCGTTTCTAGCGTGCGTGTGGATTTTATCTACATAATGTGCTTGCTTTTTGTGATACCGCAATATATAGTATGTATAGCTTCGGTGAATTCACGAGAGGGGAAAAGGGGGACAATCCCCGTTTTCGGCTTGTCCTCCGCTGGCCTCACATATGTCTCAACGTACACGGAGTGATACTACGAGATTTCGGGTTCGACATGCGGTAGTCCGCGCGGCTTTCTTGACGCTTCTAGGGCTTTTAGGCACAGCGGCCTTTGTCGCTCTTACGCCAGAGGCCTGCGCCCAGGAAGGCGAAAATCCCCTCGGGTTGAACCTGTGGCGCAGTGTTGAAGGGGCAGCCGGACCGCAGCAGATTTCCACCACGCTCGTGGTCTTTTTCTTGATCACGGTTCTATCGCTGGCACCCGCCATTCTGGTCATGACCACCTCATTTACGCGCATTATCGTCGTGCTCGGCTTTCTCCGGCAGGCCATGGCCACGCAGCAATCGCCCCCCAACCAGGTGCTCGTCGGCATGGCCCTGTTCCTCACCTTTTTCATTATGGCGCCCACTTACCAGCAAGTGAACGACCAAGCCCTCCAGCCCTATATCCGCGGCGAATTCGGCACGCAGTCTGAGGCTATCGCAGCAGCACTGAAACCCATCCGGGCCTTCATGTTCAGACAAGTCAACCCGCGCGACCTGGCCCTGTTCATCAACATCGCCCGGCTCGAGCGCCCCAACACCCGCGATGACCTCCCCACCCATGTGTTGATCCCGGCTTTCATACTTAGCGAAATGCGCAAGGCCTTTCAAATCGGGTTCCTGATTTACATCCCTTTTCTGATCATCGATATGGTCGTGGCCAGCACCCTGATGGCCATGGGCATGATGATGCTGCCGCCCATTTTTGTCTCATTGCCGTTTAAGATTATTATGTTTGTGCTGGCCGACGGGTGGTATCTGCTTCTGGGCGAGTTGGTCCGGAGCTTTCAATAACAGAGGGTGTGCCTATGAAAAAGGCCGTGATTATCATCATCGTGCTGCTGTTATTGCTGCCCATACTTCCCTTGCTCATCCCGAAAGCATTGACAATCGAGCGCATTCAGACGGACCTCGAAGCGAAGGGGTTCTCTGTAGGGAACGTCGAGGAAATCGGGTCGCCGGGGCTCGATGCGGCCAAGCAGTGGTACATGACCGTCAATGGCGCGCCGGCCGACGTGTACTTTTATACGGATGTCGGCAAGATCGCCAAGCAATACGAGTACCAAAAGAAAGATGTCGGAACGGCCGTCGTCGAGGCCTGGAACCTCAGCGAATCCCTCGGCGCCGCCCCAAGCCGCAACACCCCCTCCTTCCCCGCCCGCAACGGCATGTTCATGATCGTCGTTACCACCCCAAACAAGGACCTCGGCAAGCGCGTCGCCGCCGCCTTCAAGAAGCTGTGAGCCCTGCGGCAGTGCGGGCGTGGTGGAGTTGGATGGCGCGGCGGTAGGCCTCGACGGTACGCTGGGCGAAGATTTGGATGGTGAAATCACGCAGGACTCGCTGTCGGCCTGCCTTGCCCATCTTGATGCGCCTGGCAGGATCGGTGGCAAGGCGGCGGATGGCGTCGGCCAGGGGCTCGATGGCGCCCGTGGGGACGACCAGTCCCTCTACGCCGTCGGTCACGATTTCCGTCAAGCCGCCGTAGTCGGATGCGACGACGGGTTTTTCGGCGGCCATTTGTTCCTTGAGGCTGAACGACGAGGTGTCGCAGTCGATGGATGGCTGGACGCCGATGTCGAAGGCCTGGGTGCAAAACGCCATATCATCGCGGAACCCGGCGAACTGGACCACCCCTCCGATGCCGCAGTCCTGGGCAAGCTGCCTGAGTTCGCGTTCCAGGTCGCCCTGGCCGAGAACGAGGATGCGCACCTGCGGGAAATCTTTATGCAACCCGGCAACGGCACGAAACAGAAACTGGTGGCCTTTGGCCGGGACGAGACGCGCGGCAATTCCGCAAACGAGGTGCTCATGGCCGTAGCCGAACTCGGCACGGGCCTGTTGCCGGACATGGGCCTCGGGCTGGAACTGTTCGGCGTCGACGCCGTTGTGAATCGAGCACATCCGTGCACCGTCGAACGCGTCGTGCCGGGCCAGGTCCTGCCGGACGGTGTCGCAAACGACGATCTGGAAGTCCGTCCATGCGCGGTTCAGGACGCGGTTGGGGATGTGGCCGGCGACGTCATAAGTGTTGTGCCGGGTTCGGAGGACGCACGCAGGGCGCCCCATAAGCCTATTGGCCAGCGCGCAGACCCAGTGGTCCTGGGACCCGTTGACGTGGATGAGGTCCGGTTTGGCGTCGCGGATGACCCGCTTGACCTTGGCCAGATCGTGCAGCCACGTGTAAGGCCGAAGGCCGCCGCGAAGGGTGAACCCGTCTTGCGCAACGCAGCCGGCCTCCCGAGCGCAACCGATCAGGACACTGCCGGGTTTACACCCGATGGTGACGTGATGGCCCATGCGGGTAAGCTCGCGGGCCAAGTTGGCCACGTATCGCACCTGGCCTCCGCCCCGCAGGTGGGGGTCGGTGATGAAGACTTTAAGCGGACCGTCGGTCATGTTGCTTCGGGAGGTGGATCGTCCTGCTGGGTGTCGGCCGAGGTCTGGTCCGGGGCCGACGCGGCTTCACCGGCAGGTCTGCAATCCTCGAGCAGGCTGTTTATGCGTGCGTTGGTTTCGTCCAACACTTCCATTGCAGCGGTCAATTGCGCGTCCATGGCGTGGAAATCTTCGGAACGTTGTAAACTAATCTTTCCCTTCTTGGCCATAAACTCATTTGCCCTTAGTTATAGGTGCAGGTTGTCTAGAACGGCAGTTTTGGCAAATCTTTGAGATCGTCCATGAACCCGGCTAGGGTCTGACAGCGCTCGTCGGGTGGGATAGAGGTGTTGGACGATTCCAGCGCGTCCCAAGCCTCGATATCGGCACAGGCGCGGCATGCCTCCTCGCCTGCGTTGTCGAAGTCGTGGCGCGCGGCCAAGTTGGCAATGCGCACGACCGCGGCCAAGCACGGGTCCTCAGCCCGACTGATCGGCCGGTCCTTGGCGGCGTGGTGATAGTAAAGGGCGTCGCACAAGGCTTTGGGAAGATTCCACCGAATGGCGAGGGCCGCGCCGGCATCGGCGTGATTGAACCCGAGTTTCTGGTTTTCCAGCTCAAAGAGACTTTCAAAGTCGTTTCCGGCGGCGCGGTAGACCTCGACGTAGCGGTCGCCCAAGTACCGGCACAATACCATCTTACCGATGTCGTGGAGCAGCCCGGGAATAAAGCCTTCGCACTGCATACCAGGGGAAATGGTGGAACCCAGCTTCTTGGAAAGGGCGGCTACGGACAGCGAATGGTTCCAGAAGTCATCGGCGAGAAGCACGGCGGTTTTGCCGTCACGGAAGGTATCGAACACTGCAATGCCCACGACGATGTTGCGCACTTCCCGCGCGCCGAGAATGACAAGCGCCAGCTTGAGGGTACCGACGTATTGACGCATGCCGTAATAGGGCGAGTTACTTACGCGGAGAATCTTTGCGGTCAAGGCGGGATCACGCTGGATTAGTTCACTAAGCTCCGACATAGGGACGTTAGGGTCTTGCGTCATACTCAGCACTTCAGACACAATCGCCGGCATCGCAGGCAGGTCGCCTACCTGCGTCACGACTTTCTCGACGTTCTTCTCTATGCTTATTAGATTCGTGAATCTCATGAGCAGCTACCGCAAAAGCAGCAGCGGACACGGCGCATGATTGATAGCATACGCGGTTGTACTGCCCACCACAAGTTCGCGGACCTTGGTGTGGCCGTAAGCCCCCATGACGAGCAGGTCGGCGCTGCATTCCCGCGCGTAGGCCACGATGACCTCGCTGGGGTCGCCTTGTTTAAGGACGTATTCGACCTCGATGTCATGCGCTTCGAGATAAGCCTGGGCCTCTTCTATCAACCCTGCGGCCTTCCGATCGCTGACTACAAGCACATGGAATGGCATGTTCCAATGGGTGCTGATGCCGACGGCGGCTTGGAGGGCACGCCTAGCGTGGTGCGAGCCGTCATAGGCCACCAGAAATCGTTCGGTACCGGGTGTATCGGTACCCGTGATCAAGACGGGCTGAGCGGCTCGGCGAGTGACGGCTTCAGTAGTGGAACCGATCAAGCCGTCCAGCCACTGGCTGTGTTCCCCGCCCCGCCCCATCACGATGAGGTCGGCCAGTTCGCTCTTCTCGAGAATGCAACGGGCGACAATCCCAGTCGCCTGGGATGTTTCGGCAACGACGCCGGCCGTTTCGCAGGCCTTGCAGAACGCCTCGAGGGCCGTCTTGCCGCGTTCCTCGAGTATCATGGCAATGTTGCCTTGGTAATTCACATATGGCGCGGTTCCCAGGGAAGCGGAGACATCCCGGAGAAACGGGCCCTCGAGCAGCTTGATATCCACGACATGCAGCCCGTGGAGCGTGGCGCCGTATTGCTTAGCCAGTGCCGCGCCATAGCGCACGCCGATAGAGGCGTAATCGCTTCCGTCCGTGGGAACCAAAATTCGCTTAATCATCGAGCTGCCTTCGCGAGGTTGCCGAATGCCTTGAGAATCTTGAGGCCTTCGCGCTGGCTCTTCTCCGGGTGGAACTGCACCGCGAACATGTTGTCGCGTCCGACCATGGCGGCGAATTCCACGCCGTAATCGGACGTGGCCAGGACAATCTTATCATCAGCCGGCTTGGCATAGTAACTGTGCACGAAGTACACATACGGGTTATGCGTGGATTCTTTGAGCAACGGACACGAGCGCCCATTGACCGGCTTGATCTGGTTCCAGCCCATGTGCGGCACCTTCAGGCCCGTTTTCTTGGCATCGGGAAACCGCACGACCCTGCCGGGCAGGATACCCAAGCCCGGGGCACCTCCCCCCTCCTCGCTTTCGTTGAATAGGAGTTGCAAGCCGACGCAAATGCCCAGGAATGGCCGGCCACTGTGCACCGCATCCTTCAGGGGCTCGACAAGCCCGCGGGAGCGGAGCCCCTCGTAGCAGTCCTTGAACGCGCCCACACCGGGTAACACAACGGCGTCGGCTCGAGCGATGTCGCGGGGGTCGTCCGAGATGATGGCGGCATGACCGGCCTTCTCGCACCCTTTCTGCGCGCTACGCAAGTTCCCCATCCCGTAATCGACGATGACGATCACGTTTCGAGCATTCCTTTTGTAGAAGGCACGTCCTTCACGCGGGGTTCGATGCGAACGGCCTGGGCCAAGGCGCGGGCAAAGGCCTTGAAAATGGCCTCGATGGCGTGATGGGCGTTGTTACCATAGCGCAGGACGATATGCAACGTGACACGGCTGTTCATGGCAAATGCGCGGAAGAACTCCTCGACCAGCTCGACGTCAAACTCGCCCACGCGGCTGTGTGGAAACGCCACCTGGAATGCCAAAAAGGGCCGGCCGCTGAAGTCCACGGCCACTTCCGCGAGCGATTCATCCATGGGAACAACTGCATGGCCGAACCGCACAAGCCCTTTGGGCGTTTTCAGGGCTTCATTGAACGCCTTGCCGAGACAAATACCGAGGTCTTCGATGGTATGATGAGGGTCGACCTCGAGATCGCCTTTGGCCTCGATGCGCAGGTCAAACAGGCCGTGGCGGGCCACGTGGGCCAGCATATGATCCATAAAGCCCACGCCGGTGTCGACCTCGGCCTGGGCAGTTCCGTCCAGATTCAGCACAACCTGGATTTGGGTTTCCTTCGTTTCACGATTGATTTCGGCGCGGCGCATCGTCTTATCCTTTCAAACCGGGCGTCCCCGAGGAAACTCGTGTGGGGTGATCCAATACCAACCGGCATCTTCTAGCGACCGCGGGTCAAACGTTCCGCAAGAAAGTCGGGCAATTCATTCTGGATGATACGTTGCGCAGCTTTTTCTATGGGATAGTCGACTCGGGCGAGTTCAAACTCCCTCGCTTCGGTGTCGAGCAAGCCAAAGGATGCACGAGGATCGCCATCGCGAGGCTGGCCCACGGAACCCGGGTTAATGAAGAAAAGCTTTTCCTCGCCCAAGGCAAACTTGGCATTCTCCTCAACAACATACAAGCCATCGTTTGCGAATATGCCGGGACAATGCGTGTGACCGAAAAAACACAAGCTGCACCCTTGTTCCTGGACATAGGGAATGTGCGGCAGGATATCTTCCCAAGAGAACAAATAGGTGTCGCGATTGGCGGGGGCGCCGTGTACTGTGAGGAAGAAATCGAATCGTTGTGAATCGGGCAGCTTCCTCAACCAGTCGAGGTTAGCCTCGCTTAGGGTTTCCCGGGTCCAG
>CAYRLQ010000212.1:0-7581 GCA_964425145.1 uncultured Nitrospiraceae bacterium | reverse complement strand
TCTCTGCGTTTTGTACCTTCAACGCAGAGGCGCGTAGGACGCAGAGGTACGCAGAAAGGGCTCCCATCCTGTATACTTTATACTTGTTTGGTGAGGAGGCCCTATGGTTAATCGCCGGGAAACGGTTGGGGTACGTGTCGGCGGCATTCACATCGGCGGCGGAGCGCCGATTGTCGTGCAGTCGATGACCAACACGCCGACGTCCGACACCGAAGCCACGGCGCGCCAGGTGTGCGCCTTGGCCGACGCGGGTTCGGAGTTAGTCCGCTTCACGGTCGATACACGCGAGGCCGCCGCCGCGACGCCGACGATCGTGCAGCGCGTCCGCGACGCGGGATATGCCGTGCCGCTGGCCGGCGATTTCCATTACAACGGGCACACGCTCCTGCGGCAGTATCCTGAGTGCGCGCGCGCCCTTGACAAGTACCGCATCAACCCGGGCAACGTGGGGTCCGGCGAATCTTACGACCGCAATTTCGCAACCTTCTGCCGGATCGCGGCCGACAACGGCAAGCCGATTCGCATCGGCGTGAACATCGGCTCGCTCGACAAGGACTTGGTCGAGCGGCAAACGCGGGAAAACACGGAGAAGGACCTCGGCAAGGGACCCGAGCAAATCCTGAACGAATGCATGCTCCTCTCGGCGCTCGAGTCGGCCGAGGCGGCACTAGGGTATGGCTTGCGCAAGGACCAGATCGTCCTGTCGGCCAAGAGTTCGACGCCCCGCCACCTCATCGCGCTGTACCGCGAACTGGCCAAGCGCACGGACCAGCCGCTGCATCTAGGCCTGACCGAAGCAGGCATGGGTGTCAAAGGGTTGGTATGGTCGGCCTCGGCCATGGCGGTCCTGCTCGAGGAGGGCATCGGCGACACCATCCGCGTCTCGCTGACGCCGCGTCCCGGTGGTGACCGGCGCGAGGAAGTCTACGCGGCGTGCGAGCTGCTGCAAGCGCTGGAACTGCGGGCCTTCATGCCCAGCATCACGGCCTGTCCAGGCTGTGGACGCACAAGTGGCACGGCGTACCAAATCCTCGCTGAGCAAACGCGGCAATACGTCGCGGCGCGCACGGCCGAGTGGCGCAAACGGTATGAGGGTGTCGAAAACCTGAAGCTGGCAGTGATGGGCTGCGTGGTCAACGGCCCGGGTGAGTCCAAGGCGGCGAACGTCGGGATTAGCTTACCGGGAAAGGGCGAAGCGCCCGTCTGCCCCGTGTACGTCGACGGCGAGATCGCCGCCCAGTTGCGCGGCACACCGGAGGAACTTGCTGAGACCTTCCACAAAATCATCGAGGATTATGTGACAAAGACCTATCCCACTAAGAAATCAGGGGCAACGCCAAACCGTCGTCCTGAGCAAAGTGGAGGGTCCCGCTCAGGGCCTGGTCGAGAATCATGGTAGCTGTCAGCCGTCAGCTGACACCTGATAGCTGACATTCATATTCTTCCTCTGCGTAGCTCCGCGGGCTCGGCGTCTCTGCGTTTTGTACCTTCAACGCAGAGGCGCGCAGGACGCAGAGGTACGCAAAGTTTCGAAGGGCAACTACGTTTTATGACGCTGAACGACATGCTGTGCAACGAGATTCTGCCGATTGTCCGGAAACCGTCGCGCTACCTCGGAACTGAACTGAACGCGGCACATAAGGACCTCGACAGGGTCGAGCTGCGGATCGCCTTAGTTTTCCCAGACTTATACGAGCTGGGATTGGGGAATCTCGGGCTTCATATTCTCTACGCGATCCTGAACGACCTGCCGTGGTGTTGGGCGGAGCGGGCGTATGCCCCAGCGGCGGACATGGAGGCGACGTTGCGGGCGCGAGGGCTGCCCTTGTTTGCCCAGGAATCCAGGGACCCGCTCAGCGCTATGGACCTGATCGGGTTCACGCTCCAATCCGAGTTGACTTACACCAACGTCCTGAACGTCATCGACCTGGCGGGCATCCCGCTGCGCAGTCAGGACCGCAGCGACACGCATCCGCTGGTCTTCGCTGGCGGACCAGCGGCCGTGAATCCGGAGCCCATGGCGCCGTTCATGGATTTCTTCGTCATCGGCGACGGTGAAGAGGTCGTCGTCGAATTGGCTGAATTGGCCCGGGGCACGCGCCGGGCGAGCCGCCATGAGAAGCTGGCCGAACTGGCCACGCTGGACGGCGTCTACGTACCGCAGACATATCCCTTCGAGACGCTGGCCAACGGCCGGATCGTACCGGAGGAGGGCGCGCCGAGGATCGTCCGGCGCCTGGTCAAGGACCTCGATGCCGCTCCGTACCCGACCCGGGGCATCGTGCCATTCACACATCTCGTGCACGACCGGGTGGGGCTCGAGGTGTTCCGCGGGTGCACGCATGGATGCCGGTTCTGCCAGGCCGGTATGACCAACCGCCCAGTGCGTGAGCGCAGTCTCGCCACGCTCGAGGGCCTCATGCGCGAGACCCTGGCTTACACGGGCCACGATGAGGTGTCGCTGGTGTCGCTCTCGACGTGTGACTACACGCGGGTGCGCGCGCTGCTCGAGCAATCGGCCAAATGCGCCAACGCAAGCAACACGGCGGTTTCGCTGCCGTCCCTGTGGGTCGACACGTTGTCTGTGGAACTGGCGGACTTGATTACGGGCGTGCGGCGCAGCGGGCTGACCTTCGCCCCGGAGGCCTCCACCACGCGGCTACGCATGGTCATCAACAAGTGTATACCCGATGAGGACCTGCTCGACGCGTCCGCAGAGGCCTTCAGGCGCGGCTGGGGCCACGTGAAGTGCTACTTCATGATCGGCCTGCCCACGGAAACCGACGAAGACGTCGAGGCCATCGCCCACCTGTGCATGCGCGTGCTCGAGCGCGGCAAGGCCATCACCAAACGAGCTAAAGTGTTCACGACCGTTTCGACGTTTGTGCCCAAGCCCTTTACCCCATTCCAGTGGGCCGAGCAGATCGGCCTGGAGGAAACTCGACGGCGTCAGCGCATCCTCAAAAAGCGCTTCCGGGGGAATCCGGGCATCAAGTACGGGCGGCATAAACCCGAGTCAACGTTCATTGAAGGCCTGATCGCCCGGGGCGATCGCCGCACCGCGGACCTGATCGAGACGGCATTTCACCGGGGTGCACGGTTTGAAACTGATGACGCCTGCCTGAACCTACAGGTCTGGCAGGACGCCATCGACGAAACCGGTTACGATGTTTCAGCCACATTCCACGCGCGGGCGCTCGATGAGAGGCTGTCGTGGGACCACATCGACGTGCTCATCCCCAAGGCGTGGCTTCAGGCGGAATGGGCGCGCGCCATGGCGGGCAAGCCGCTCGAGGATTGCCGCCGCGGACAATGTAACCGCTGCGGCGTGCACGAGCGCGAGGCCGCCGTCTGCGCCGCGATGTTGGAGCGCGTGCGCCAAGCGGAGCTGCAGATAAGTGTCCCGCAAACCAGTGGTGAACCCGAACGGACCGAGCCACCACCCGCACAACGGCTGCGGTTCCGCATCGGACGCCGCGATGAAGCGCGATTCCTGTCGCACCTGGAATGGGCCAACGCCTGGATTCGTGCGTTGCGCCGCGCCCAGGCGCCGCTCTGCTATTCGCAAGGGTTTCGCGCCCATCCCAAGGTCGCGTTTGCCGCTGCGCCGCCGGTCGGCGAAGAATCTCAAGGGGACTACATGGATATCGTGCTCAAGAAGCGTATGGACCCGCACGACCTGCTCGACCGGCTTCAGACGACGCTGCCGCAGGGCTTCCTCGCTTTCGAGGCGGTCGAGGTCCCCTTGAAAGCGCCCTCGCTGATGAGCGCCGTCACCGGATTCGCCTATAGACTCGAGGCCGTCGCGGACCCCAACCAGGTCGAGGCGCATGTCCGTGAACTGCTGGGCGCGGAGACGCTCATCGCCAAACGCACAGGTCGTCCTACGGGCCGGCGCAAACGTAACGAGGCCGTTACAGTGGATTTGCGCCCCACTATCCGCAAATTGGCCGTCACCCAAATCGATGGAAACCGTATCACGCTCGATCTCACGACCACGAAAGCTGGTGACAAGCTGGCCAAGCCCCGGGAAATCATTGCCCTCCTCGGACTGGACCCGATCACCACGCGTGTGGTCAAACATGCCACCTATCTGGAAAATTTGGCAGGATAACATTGCCGGATTCACGCCCTGGGGTGAAAGTCCTTATGGGCACGGGTGAGGCGCTCAACGCTGACATGCGTGTAGAGCTGGGTGGTGGCAATGTTGGCGTGGCCGAGCATTTCCTGGACGGCGCGGAGGTCAGCGCCGTTGTCGAGGAGATGGGTGGCGAAGGAATGGCGAAGCATATGGGGGGTGACGTTCTGTTGGATGTTCGCGGCGCGCGCATGGCGCTTGACCACTTGCCACACAGCCGTCCGGCTCATGCGCCTTCCACGCGACGACAGGAACAGGGTCTCGTCTAGGACTTTGCCTGCCGCGCGGACAGGCAGCCAGACTTGAAGACGCTCGATGGCACGCTGGCCCAACGGCACCAAACGCACCTTCGCGCCCTTACCGTGCACGCGCACGGTGGCCTCCTCGAGTGACACGTCCCTAAGCGGGAGGTTGGCCAACTCGGAAATACGCAGGCCACAGGAGTAAAACAGTTCGAGAATCGCCGCGTCGCGAACACCGTGTTTGGCGTTGGAATCAGGCGCGGCGAGGAGCCGCTCGACTTCCTCGCCTGAGAGTACATGGGGCAGCGCTTGGATCAAGCGGGGCGAGTTGAACCCGTCGGTGGGGTCCTTTTCGGCAATGCGTTCCTCGCAGAGAAACCGGTGGAACCCACGAATTGCGCTGAAGTGCCGCGCCGCCGACCGGGCCGATAGGCCTTGCTCGCGCAGCACGATCAGGTGGTCCATCACATCCTCGCGCAGGATGTCATCCGGCGAGGCGATGCCGTTTTCCTCGAGGCCGGTCAGGTACCGGTCGAGGTCAGCCCCGTAGGCCGATAAAGTTTTGTCGGATAGGCCGGCCTCGAACACTGCGGCCTCCATGTATTGGTCGAGCAACGGCCTAAGCTCTCGGTTCTCCATTTCGTACCCCCACGCTCAGGATGACGAGAACGCAATGTATTTGATCTTTGGAGTGCGTGCAAGTAAGTCTTCTATACTTACGTCCGGTACAGCGACCTGGGCGTCGAAGCTTCGGCGGCGACGCGAGACCAGGCGCTACAATTCCCCTCTATTCTTCATCCTTCTCAATGCAAATCGCCCCGGTGTACGGTCATACACCGGGGCGATCAACAACCTCGTAAAGGGCGATACGGCTTAACCACCCATTGTGATCACGAACACCACACGCCGGTTCTTCTTGCGGCTCTCGGGGGTTTCGTTCGACACCGCCGGCTGAGATTCCCCGAAGCTCTTGGTCGTAACACGGTACTCGGCAATGCCGTGGTCGACCAGGTACTTCTTCACGGAGTCCGAACGGCGCTGCCCGAGCCCCATGTTGTACTCATCCGTACCGACGTTGCAGGTATGGCCCTCGATGAGCAACTTGTCATTCCGATACTCCTTCATCTCCCGGATGACCGCCCCAAGGATCGGCTCGGCATCGGGCCGGATATCGGACTTGTCGAAATCGAACAGCACGTGGCTAAAGACGGGCTTCGTGCGCGTGGGCGGCGGCGGAGGCGGCGGAGGCGGAGGCGGAGTCAGTTTAACTTCCTCTTTCTCTTCGTACATGCCATACACTACACCACGGTTGCCCCATAGCTCAGCGTCACCGGCATTCGAGGCCGGCTCCTTCGGCCACCACCAATAGCCGGAGCGCGCCGCATCTTTCACTGGCCCTGGGGTCGCTTCGCTCTGCGCCCACCAGGACAGATCGTCCCAGACTTTTGCAGCGGACGCGGAACCGCACATGCTTACCAATGCAATCCCCAAAGCGCAAATAAGCACTTTCTTCATAGTGGTCATCTCCTCATGTTTCCGCTCGACGCTCATTCAAGCACTGTAATGGCACAACTCTCATGCAACTCCTATTTAACCATAATCGAGAGAGTCTGTCAAGTCTTTTCTAAAATCCCCTCAAACCCCTTTTGTCTCACCATATGATCCATCCAATCTCAGAAAAGTTCCACACTCTTACCCAATAAGTTTATCACATGATGCCCTCCCGTGCAAATTTCCCTCGAAGACCGCATAGGCTGTAGCAATGCCACATCAAGGCCCCTTCAGGGCCGCGCAGCAATCAACACCGAACCGCAGGGCTACTCGCGTTTGACCCTCCAAGATCATCGCAATAGCGTCTTCGAATGGCTAGTTTCGGGCATGAGCACGCCAATATTGAACTGAGGAACGACCCATCATCTGAAGGTTGGCAAAATGCTAGCCTGCGATGTTTCCGGGCTACGCGCGCCGACGTGACCGCCGTTTCTTCCCAGCCAGTACTACCAACACCACGACTGCCACTAGTAGCACGGCATCGCCTGCGCAATCGCCTGGCAAAACGGCGCCTGAAACGGGCACGCCCTCGAACGTCTCGGGCGCCGTGCCGAACTGAACGATACCGGAATGCCACACCAGGAACCCCAAGTACGCCGTGCCGTCCAGTTCCAGCTCGAGGTAGCTGTCCGGCACAAGCCATGCTGCCACCGCCTCCGCCGGATACCACCCAGCGTCGTGGTAGTAGTACAGGGCCACGGCTTCCGGTGCAACGCCCTCGGGCACGGGCAGCCATACACGGCGCGGTGTGGCATAGACCTGTTCCGGCCCTATCGCATAGGGTTGTCCGACGCCCTCGGCGAGCAGAGGAATCGTGCTGGGGTCGGAAAGCTCGGTCACAGCAATGTCCGCGTTGGACTCCGCATCCAGATCAAGCCCCCGCGTATCGAAATCGGCGTAAGACGGCTGCCAAATCGCCGCGGCCTCCTCCTCCACCTCTCCTGTGACCTGGAACGTGTAGACAATTGGGCCGATCGCCGCACCGGATACACTGGTCGCGCCGGCGACCATGGAGACCTGTTCGCCAGCCAACCATGGCGCTTCCGGCCGATACACCACCCAGCCGTCGCGCCCATCGGCGCCGTCCACGGGCAGCCACGCCACGGACTCCCTTTCACCCCGGGCCGACATGACTACGCCCCACACGCTCGCGGGGTCGATGGGCTCGCCGCTTCGCAGCCGAACGGCCAGTTGACCGCCGGTGCCGACGCGCTGAATGCACTTCGCCGACCCTCGGGACGGCAACACCGGCTCGTAGATGGCTGCCTTTTGAGACGGCGTGCCGCAATAGCCTACGCCAGGCGCGCTGGGCGGGCTCTCGCCGCACGTGTTCCGCGCCACCACCCAATAGTAATACTGCTGAGGCACCGCCTCGCGCACGAGCTGGCCCCACAGGACATAGAGAAGCAACATGCCGGGCTCTTTACCAAGACCGTGGCCCCACGTTTTGTAGCTGTGCGACAGGCTCGGCGCCTTGGGCGCCGTGCTGAAACAGCCACCTGTGAGCCACTCGTCCGGCACCTTGGCGAAGCAGTCGTCGTAAGTCAACTCCGCTTGCCAGTCACTTATCGCGGCCGCCGTCGCGAAATCGTCTGACATGTTTCGATACACCTGGTACTCCATCGCCCTTTCCACGGCGTTCCACGTAAT
>CAYRLQ010000211.1:0-7839 GCA_964425145.1 uncultured Nitrospiraceae bacterium | reverse complement strand
CTGTTCTTTTGGCGGGACAAAACAGAAGCGGTCAGCGACGAGGTTCTCTACAGCACCGACGACGGGTCGTTCGGGCATCACGGGTTCGCCACGGAACTGCTCGAGCAACTGATTGAAAAAGGCGAGCAGATCGATGAAGTCCTTGCCGTCGGGCCTGTGCCTCACATGAAGGCTGTGGCGGATGTATGCAAGAAGCACGGGGTCCCCGTTGTGGTCAGTCTGAATCCCATCATGGTTGATGGGACGGGCATGTGTGGCGGATGTCGCGTGACCGTGGCCGGCGAGACGAAATACGCGTGTATAGACGGGCCCGAATTCGACGGTGCGTTAGTGGATTTCGACGAACTGATGGGGCGTCAGAGCGCGTACCGGACGCAGGAGCAGGCCGCAATCGAGAGCCTCAAGATCAAGCGCGTCGAAGAGGACCATGAGTGCCGGCATGAGGAGCAACTTGCTGAAGACGCCGCGGCAAGGCCGATCCCCCCCCGTGATTTTAATGAAGTGGCGCAGGGCTACACCGAAGACGAGGCTGTCGAGGCCGCGAGCCGGTGCCTGATGTGTAAGAAGCCGAAGTGCATCGCGGGCTGTCCGGTCGAGATCGATATTCCGGCCTTCATCGAGGCCGTTCAGGAGAGCGATTTTGCCCGGGCTGCGGCGATCGTGAAGGACAAGAACAATCTCCCGGCCATTTGCGGGCGCGTCTGTCCTCAAGAGACCCAGTGCGAGGAGGTTTGCGTGTTGGCCAAAACGGGGCAGCCGGTGTCCATTGGCAAACTCGAGCGGTTCGTGGCCGATTGGGAGGCCGCGCATGAGGTGGCCGAGCCCAAGGCTGCCAAGCCCAAGGACAAGAGGGTGGCCGTGATCGGCTCTGGTCCTGGCGGACTGACCTGCGCCGGGGACCTCGCGAAGATGGGCTACAGTGTCACCATTTTCGAGGCCTTCCACGATACCGGCGGGGTCCTGCGCTACGGCATCCCCGAGTTCCGTTTGCCCAAGGCCGTCGTCGACCGAGAGGTGGACTACGTCAAGAGTCTTGGCGTCGATGTCAAGCTCAACATGGTTATCGGGAGAGTGCTGAGCATCGAGGACCTTTTGGAGCAGGGATACGGCGCCGTGTTCATTGGTGTGGGGGCCGGCGCGCCGATGTTCCTGGGTATTCCCGGCGAAAACCTGATTGGCGTGTTATCCGCGAGCGAGTTGTTGACGCGCGTCAACCTCATGAAGGCCTACCGTGAGGATTACGATACGCCGGTCATCGTGGGCGAACGCGTGGCGGTGATCGGCGCGGGGAACGTCTCCATGGACGCGGCGCGCGTTTCGCTTCGCCTTGGCGCCAAGCGCGTCACCATCGTTTACCGGCGTTCTGAGGCCGAGATGCCCGCGCGCGCCGCGGAGATCGAGCATGCCAAAGAAGAAGGCATCGTTTTCGAGTTGTTGACCAGCCCTGTGCGGATACTCGGGGACGAGAACAACCATGTCATCGGCATGGAGTGCATCCGCATGAAACTGGGCGAGCCCGATGCGTCCGGCCGCCGCCGCCCGATTCCAATTCCGGGGTCCGAGCTTACCTTCGACTGCGACATGGTCATTCCCGCGCTGGGCAACAAGGCCAACCCATTGCTGACCTCGAATATCAAGGGCATCGAACTGAACAAGTGGGGCAACATCGTGGCCGACCCGGAAAGCGGCGTAACTAACCTGCCCGGCGTCTATGCCGGCGGCGACATCGTCACCGGCTCCGCGACCGTCATCGAGGCCATGGGGGCCGGCAAGAGGGCCGCCCGAGCCATCGACAAGTATTTGTCGGGGAAATAGGAACGGGAGATGAGCGTTTCCTCGGAGGACTTGGGGTGGCACTATAAAGCACGCCAGCGTATACTGACAAGCGAGGTATCCGGGAATAGTCTTATATGATGGTTTAACGAAGGCTTGAGTATTTCGTGATGGGCAAAGGCTTCAAACAGACACAGATAAGCAGGCGAGTCCTGCTGAAGCTGGGTCTGGCGGCGCCTGCGCTGGTTTCCATGCGGCCGAAGCCGGCACACGCAAGCAGAGGTACGATGCGACCGAACATCCTTTTCATCATGAGTGATCAACACCGCGGCGATTGTGTGGGTGCGGATGGCAACACCGCGATTCACACACCCAACATGGACCGGATCGCCAACGAAGGGGTGCGCTTCAGTAAGGCCTACACAGCCGTGCCCAGTTGCACGCCCGCTCGCAGTGGTCTCCTCACCGGCTTGGCGCCATGGCGCCATGGCATGCTGGGCTATGGCCGCGTGGGCGAGAAGTATCCTGTCGAGAAACCGCGTGCTTTGCGCGAAGCGGGCTACTACACCATGGGCATTGGCAAGATGCACTGGTGTCCGCAACGCAATACTCACGGCTTCCATAAGGTCCTGCTTGACGAGTCCGGCCGGGTCGAGTCCCCCGATTTCCAAAGCGACTACCGGTCCTGGTTCGCGGTCGAAGCCCCCAACCTCGAGTGTGACGCCACGGGCATCGGCTGGAACGACTACCGGGCGCGGCACTACGTGCTGCCCGAACGACTGCACCCCACGCACTGGACCGGCGAGACGGCCGTGCGGTTCCTCGAGTCCTACGAGGGGCCCGGGCCGTTTTTCCTCAAAGTCTCCTTTGCCCGGCCCCACAGCCCCTACGACCCGCCCGAACGCTTCTGGCGCATGTACGAGAACGCCGACCTACCCAAGGCCGCCGTGGGCAAATGGGCGCAGCGCTACGCCAAGCGCAGTGACGACAGTTACCGCATCTGGCACGGCGACCTCGGGCTCGAGCAGGTGCGTGCCTCGCGCCAAGGCTATTACGGGTCGGTGTCGTTCATCGACGAGCAAATAGGCCGCATCCTCGAGGCGCTTGAGAAACGCGGTTGGTTCGATGAAACGCTGATTGTGTACACCGCGGACCATGGCGACATGACCGGTGACCATCACATGTGGCGCAAGACCTACGCCTACGAGGCCTCGGCACGCATCCCCATGATGTTCCGCTGGCCCACGGGCCTCGTTTCGGCCAAGCGCGGCCAGGTCGTGCCTCAACCGGTCGAACTGCGCGACATCCTGCCCACGTTTCTCGAGGTCGCAGGGGTGCCTGGCGCGGAAACGTTGGACGGACGCAGCCTGCTGGCCCTGGCACGCGGTGAAACCGAGGGATGGCGTCCCTATATCGACTTCGAGCACGACGTCTGTTACAGCCCCAAGAATCATTGGAATGGGCTGACGGACGGGCACTTCAAGTACATCTTCCACGCACGCGACGGCGAAGAGCAACTCTTCAACCTGGATGAAGACCCATGGGAATTGGACGACCTTGCCGGAGACGGCGCGTATGGAGAAACGTTGCGCACGTGGCGCAACCGCCTCATTGACCATCTGGCCGAACGCGGCGAGCCTTTCGTGAAAAATGGCCGCCTGGCGTTACGCCCCAAGCGCATGCTCTATTCGCCCAACTACCCCGGCACGCCGACGTACGACAAGATGAAGTCTTAGCGTGCTTCCGAACGGCTGGAGGCGGCGCCTTTGACAGCCCCTTCGACTGGCTCGCCGTTTACCTGCGGGTGAGCCGTCGCTTTGAACGACACAACCATCATATAGAGCACATTGACGAGCAACATGCACGAGATCGTGAAATACAGCTTATAACCGCGGTCCCACATGAGGTAGAGTTTGTACGCGATCATAGAGGTGGCAAACATCATGATGAGGCCCACTGCCCGCATCGGACGCCCCATTTTTCCTGCAAAGAAGAGAAACGGCACGACAAGCATGACGTGGTAATAATACGTGGGGGCCACGAGGAAGAAAACGAGCACATAGCCGTACGCCACGGCTTCATAATCATCCAGTCTGAGGACAAGGAAGGCGGACAATAGAATAACCACCGCCTGAATAGTCCACCACACCAGCTTCCAATCTTCGAAGAATTCCGCGAGGTTCCTGCCCCAAAAGGCGCTGCCGTCGTAAGACATCAAAAAGACGTACTTGAAGCCCACCCGCCACCCCGATATGTCTTTGTTATGTTGGCCGATTTTTGCGAAAAAGTCCCCCCATGCATCGAGCCGGCCGACATAGAAAAGGGAGGCGCCCACAAGAATGGCCGCAGTAACGGCGAAAGACGCCCAATAGGCGAGATAGCGGCGGTTGACAGAACGGGTCGAAACGAAATCGACGACCGCTTTTATGCCCATGCCGAAAGCGAAGACCAGCGGGAAAACCCGCGCCATGCTCGCGTACGCCGTGAGGGCACCGGCGACCCGGTAACGTTCCTTTTTGAGCATGCAGACGACCATGACCAAACACATCACCCAGTCGAGGCGCAGAAAGGCTGCCCTCAGTGTATAGTGTTGACTGACCAAGTAATGGGAGCCGAAGAAAATCGCCATCAGCAAGGCAATACGATGGTCGAAGGCCCACCACACACAAGCCAGGGCGGCGAGGATAAGCGCGACGTCAAGCAAGGCCAGAGAAATCATGCCTCGCATGTTGTCGGTGGAAACCTGATTGCTGAGGCAACCACTTATGGTGGTCCAAACGGGCGTTGCATTGTACCCCTTGTCGCGGAGCATCCGTTTCCAAAGGCCGGCACTTACTTTCTTTCTGAAGAAGACGACATCCCCGGTGAACTCATCCCAGCGCTCGTCGCTAAACAGACCCTTGATCTTCTCTTTCTCCTTCAAAACGCGTTCGGCGCGCACAAAGCGATGGGTTTTCAAATCTCGGATGGTTCGGTTCTTCGGCCTGTAACCAGTTTCGTAATCGGCGACGAGGGTTGCTCTGTAGAGGTCTGTGTATCCGACTTCACCGGCGTATTTGGACCCCAGGTAGTAATGGTAGAACTCGTACGCGTTGAAGAAGTGACCCATCCCCCAAAAATACCAGGTGTAGTCGTAGCCCGCCAGTATTGCGGCAATAAGAAGAATGGCTGCGAGTACGGCGCGCAAGTAACGTGCCCGCCGCTGGCGTATGACGGCGCAGATCACAATAACTGCAATGGCTACCAAAGGCAGCACGTACTTGAAATAAGCCAGGTTTTCTCTCAAGAAGTGCATAAAAGTTGAACCACGGTCGCTTCCAGCAATCCCGTACTGCTCGCCGGGCAATAGCGCTTCAGTAGGCGCTTTGGGCCGCTTGGCGCGCCTTACAGCATGTACACAAACGGCGCGACGACACCGGCCTGCGTGCCCAGCACCATCAGCAGGCCCAATAGCAACAGGGCGATGATGATCGGCGCGAGCCAGAACTTCTTCCGGATGCGTAGAAAAGCCCAGATTTCCTTGAGCGTTTCCATGTATTTCTCCTTCAAGCGGGCGCTTGTAGAGTCAGAATTGATTCAAATACCGCTCGAACTCGGCTGGTTGTTCCTCGGGTTCTTCCCAATACGTCGACGCCTCCGCGTCCCAGGTGCGGTTGAGCGGGTCGTTCCCGAACAATCGGATGATCACCCGTGTCGGGACGATCATACCGAAGAACGCCGCCGTGAGCAAGACGTGCGTCACGGTCCAGTTCAACATAATGGCGAACTTGAGCCACGCCGCCAGCACCGGGCGCAACGCGCGCGGCGCGACCAGGCCTACGCTCAGAAACGCCGCCGCCACATAGAAGAAGCACAGCGGAGCAGCCTCTCGATGCAGCGCCCATCGGATCAACCCGAGCGCGGTAATGGCCACGGCCATTACAATGCCGAAGTTTCGCTGCTGTTTCTTGTCCGAGGTGTCTATGTTCATTCAATCCACCGATCATTGCACGGGCAAAACAGCGACTACCCTTTTCAACAAGGATAGATAGGATGAACAGGATGTCTTCGTATTATCCTGAATATCCTAAAGAAATGGGGACAGTCCCGTCTTGCTCCCTATTGGTCGCTCGCTTGGTACAGTCCCCATTTCTTTCCTTAAATCACTCAATCCAACTCGAATTCTTCTTTCCATGCGTCGCCCTCGGGCCAGGGTTCTTGCCGGGCTTTGTCTAGCAGGAAGGGTCCCAGGACGAGGTAGTCCATGCGGGTGCGCATGAAGCACGTGTAAGCCTCTTGAGGGGAACAGACAATTGGCTCGCCACGCACGTTAAAGGACGTGTTGATGACCAACGGGCAGCCGGTCTTCTCGTAGAATCGCTCGATCAGACGGTGGTAGAGCGGGTTGTCCTTCTTGTCGACGGTCTGGATGCGGGCGGAGTTGTCTACGTGCGTAATCGCCGGGATATCCGAACGAATGACCTTGAGTTTCCCGAAGCCCTCGGCGCTTTTCTCCTCATCGCTGAGCGTGCGGAGACGGTCTGGGCGTACCTGGGCGACCAGCAGCATGTAAGGGCTTTCTCGGTCGAGCTCGAAACAGTCCGACACGTGCTCGGCCATCACCGTGGGCGCGAAGGGCCGGAACGATTCGCGGAACTTGATCTTGAGGTTGAGCACGGACTGCATGTCCCGCGAGCGCGGGTCGCCGAGGATGCTGCGCGCGCCCAACGCCCGCGGCCCGAACTCCATCCGCCCTTGGAACCAGCCCGCAACGTTCTCGTTGGCAAGCAGGTCGGCCACTGTGTCGCACAGTTCCTCCTGGGAATCGAAGCGCGTGTAGGGGATGCCGTTGCTGTCGAGGAAGGCCTGGATGTCCGCGTCGGCGAATCCCGGGCCCAGGTATGAGGCCTTCTGGCGGCGGGAGTCCGCGGCGCGTTCATTGCCGAGCAACTGGTGCCAGGCAAAGAGCGCGCAACCCAGCGCGTTGCCGGCGTCGCTCGCGGCTGGCTGGACCCAAATGTCCTCGAAGGGGCCCTCGCGGAGCACACGCCCGTTGGCGACGCAATTGAGCCCGACGCCGCCCGCGATGCAGAGGTGTTGCATACTCGTCACCTCATGGATGTGGCGGGCCATGCGCAGGATAACCTCTTCCGTGACGGCTTGCACGGAACGGGCCAGGTCCATCTCGCGCTGTGTAAACTTTGTTTCCGGCAGGCGTCGCGGCCCGCCGAACAGCTTTGCAAACCTCCTGTTCGTCATGCGCAGCCCGGCGCAGTAATCGAAGTAGTCGAGGTTGAGCCGGAACGAGCCGTCTTCCTTGATGTCGATGAGTTCACGACGGATCGTATCCACATACTTGGGCTCGCCGTAGGGCGCCAGGCCCATCAGCTTGTACTCGCCGCTGTTCACCCTGAACCCGGTGAAATATGTGAAGGCCGAATAGAGCAGGCCCAGAGAGTGGGGAAAGTTGATCTCCTTGAAGATTTCGATGCGGTTGTCCTTCCCAACGCCGTATGCCGATGTGGCCCATTCGCCCACGCCGTCCAGCGTGAGTATGGCCGCTTCGTGGAACGGGCTGGGGAGAAACGCCGCCGCCGCGTGCGCCTGGTGATGCGTGGTGAACAGCACCTGGCCCTTATAGCCGAGGCGACGGCGGATGGTGGCCCGCATGAACAGCTTTTCCTTGAGCCAGAATGGCATCTGCTGGTAGAACGAGCGCAGGCCTTTGGGCGCAATTGCGAGATAGGTCATCAGCAGCCGCTCGAACTTCACAAACGGCTTGTCATAGAACGCGACATAGTCGATGTCGTCAATTCCGAGCCCGCCGGCTTGCAGGCAATATGCCGCCGCACGATCGGGAAAGCGCGGGTCATGTTTCTTGCGCGTAAAGCGCTCTTCCTGGGCGGCCGCGACGATGTCACCATCGCAGACTAAACAGGCGGCGCTATCGTGATAAAAAGCTGAAATGCCGAGAATGTTCATCCAATCCCGTGCTCCGTGCTTTCTGCTTTCTCCGTGCTCGTCCCCGTGCTCGTGCTCGTCCCCGTGCTCGTGCTCGTCCCCGTGCTCGTGCTCGTCCCCGTGCTC
>CAYRLQ010000210.1:0-7839 GCA_964425145.1 uncultured Nitrospiraceae bacterium | reverse complement strand
TACAAATGGCAGGAGCATACACCTTTGGGTAAGATTTTAGATGGCGCGATACGGTTCCTTGTGTACAAAACGCCTTTTCCAGTACCATGCCCGAACGTTTGAGCAGTTGACAAGCTTTTCACCACATAGGAACGGATAAAGAGGATGCCTTCATTTCTCATCTCGCTGATTCACGTTTTGGCTCCATAAGTCAAAGCGCTCCAACTTCGCCCAAGTTACTGAAGGCGGCCCCCAAAGATCGGGCACCGCACCAAAGCCACGGTCCCGAGGGGAGTGGTCACCCAACTCTCACCAGTCAGAATCGTGCAAACCGTCTCCTGGCGTGTTACCGCGCTTTGTTCGCTTGGGTCTCGGCGCGAATGCACTGAAGATAGTCTAACAACAGGTTGGCATTAGCGCAAAAAGTCCCGGAACTGACGATTTCTTGGTCGGGTGAAAGCCCCTGTTCCTCCAAATAGCTTCTTTCGGCGCCACCGGGCTTGCGCAGCCACCACCCCACCGGTGATAGCCTGGCGCACACGGTCCGAACCTGTACCTCGTAGTCCGTGGCCCTGGGTGGAGATTCTGCAGCTTCCCGTTCGCCTCGATAGGCGTCGCAACCGATCTCCTGGATGCGGTCATAGGCCCGTTTAGCGTCATGAGGATACCAGTTGCCCTGCCAGCCATAGCCCGAGCATGCATTCTCGAATTCGTAAACCGGCTCAGCCTTGTCCCGCCGGCCGTAGACGGGCCGGTGCGTGCCCGGTTCGTAGAGCCGGGCCCACTTGCCGTTGGGCAGCCTGCTGGCCTGGTACCAAACAAACGCCTTCGGGAGGGGTTCCAGGAAGCGTTTGAGCCCGGTGTAAAGATGGAGGTCGACGAGCATGCTGCAAACGCCAATGCTCTCGGCGGCAGTATATCCAGCCGGCTCGAATTTGCGCGCCCAAGCGGGTTTCAGTGT
Organism: uncultured Nitrospiraceae bacterium; assembly: GCA_964425145.1. Taxonomy (GTDB): domain Bacteria; phylum Hydrogenedentota; class Hydrogenedentia; order Hydrogenedentales; family SLHB01; genus CAYRLQ01. Next base: position 6,899 of record CAYRLQ010000210.1, on the reverse strand, counting down.
TTTAGAATCATATTGCTGGGCCCACACCGCCTCGCCCGCACCGCCCTGGAGCTTAATGAGGCAATCGCCGCCCTTTTTCGCGGCCTCGAGGTAACGGTCATCGCTTGTCAACCTATGGAGCTTTAGCAATGCACGCATCACGTTCACCATGACGTCATCGTTGAGCGTGATATAGTGGGCGTAACTATAAGGCAACGCGGGCCACTGTTGGGGCCAACCGCCGCTGTCGGGGTACTGAACCTTGAGCAGGAACTCCCCCACACGCTCCACGGCCCGGCGGTCCTCCTCGTGTCCTGTAAACTGCCACCAGTCGATGAGTAAGTCGAGGGCGCCCGTGGTAACATCATCGTCAAACGTGCCATATCGCCCGGGGCCTGCCGTTGGATCGCCTTCATGCGGGAACCCGCCTTCCGGGGTCTGGAGCTTGAGAAGCGCGTCGCGGGCCATACGGGCTCGCTGAGCGTAAGTCGCGTCTCCTAAAAGGCGTGCGGCGCGTACGTAGACACGGGCTGTGCCTGGCGTGGCCGGTGGCTGCACGGTGATACATCGCTGGGGCATGGGCCGGTACTCGCCCCAAACGACACTGCCGTCTTTGGTCCAAGCCATGCCCCATCCTCCACTCCACTGCCGCGTGGCCATGCACGCCAACGCGCTACGCAACGTGGCCTCCGCCTTCATCGGCAATGCCTCCTCGGCAAACGCGGCAAGGGCCGCCAACATCGCGATGACAAAACCAGACTTCTCCATAAGCGTGATCTCCTTTCTATTTCAACGGAAGAGTTTTGCGGCGACATGGATCGCATGACGCGGGTCTTTGAGGGCCCGGCGAAGCATATCGCGGAGCTTGTAGTTGCGGAAGGCCAGACGCGCACTGAGTTTCTCGAACATTCGCTTTTGTTCCGCAGGGGAAATGCGGTCGTTGCAGGGAAACGCGTCCGGGTCGCCGGTGGTGAACTTGTCCCAGGGGATGCGGCTGGTGGCGATCTTGTCGGCCAGTTGGTCATACAACGCGGTCCCGGGATACGGTGTCAAGTAGTGCATCGAGGCGAAATCGATTCGGGCGGCTTTGATAAACCGTTTGGTCTTTTCGATATCCTCGAGCGTCTCGCCCGGCGTGCCGAAAATGAAACAGCCACGCAAACGGAGCCCCGCCTCGCGCACTTTCCGCGCCACCTCGAGATTCTGCTCGACGTTCGAGTGTTTCCGAATCCGATCCAGGACCCGCTGACTGCCGCTCTCGAAGCCGATGGCCACCTGCACACAGCCGGCCCGTTTCATCAACGGCAGCATCTCCTTGCGTACGGTACGCGGGTGCACCTGGCACTCCCAGCGGAGATGGTTCAGGCCGGCCTCGATGAGGCGCTCGCAGATGGCCGTGAACCGGTCGTAGTCCGTGGCCATCAGTTCATCGTAGAACGCGATGCTCTCGATGTGGTGCCGATCGACGAGATACTGGATTTCCTCGACAACGCGCTCGGGACTGTGGAAGCGGAGCTTGACGGCGCGGTTGGAGTTGACGCAGAAAATGCAGCGGAACGGGCATCCGCGAGAGGTGATGACGCCGAGTGTGCGGTAGGCCAGCCCGGCGAGTTCGTCGCCCGACGCGGCATAGAAATCGAGGTCCAACTGGTCCCGTGCGGGCACGGGAATCGCGTCGAGGTCCATGGGCGGCTGAGCCTCCACGACGCCCTCGATGCGCCCGGAGTCCAGCAGTTCGGGCAACACCAATTCGGCCTCACCGCGCACGATGCAATCGGCGTGCTCGAGCGCCTCCTCGGGCATCGCTGTGGGATGCGCCCCGCCTAAGATAACCGGTATGCCGCGCGTCGTGCGGATGCGGTCGGCCAGGTCGTACGCACGCAAAGCGTACATGGTCATGAAGGAAATGCCCACAACGTCGGGCCGAAATTCAGCCAGCGCCGCATCGACGTTATGCCCCGCGGTCTCGTCGATGATACGGGTTTTGTGCCTCGCTTGGTTCAGACACGCGGCCAAATAGGCCAGGCCAAGGTTCTCCTTCTTCAAAGCCGCCGGAGCAGTAGGGTTTATAAGCGCAACTTTCACTAGTGAGACCTCAACACAGCCAACACCCGTGATACCGCATACCGCCCCAGGCGCAGCAGACCGCGTACACCTTCCCTGCGGAACGCGTTGCCGAAGTGGTGGAGCAGCGTCGAGGGGCGGCGCGTGAGCATGTGCCATTGCCAGCGGCGCCAGGCCAGGTCGTGCATCTCGACGATGTCCTCGGCGCTGTAGTCCGGATAAGACAACACCGCCTCGCCGGCGGGATCGAAATCGACCCAGGTTTCCTTAGTTAGCCAACCCTCCCGCCTGGCCCGGTCGTAGAGGGCCGTGCCGGGATAGGGCGTGACGATGGCGAATTGTAGCGTGTGGGCGTGCAGCTTGAGCGCGAAGTCGATGGTGCGCATGGCGCTTTCGCGGTTTTCGCCCGGCAGCCCGAGAAGAAATGTGGCGTGGGTCTGAATGCCCAGTTGGTGGCAGTCGCGCGCAGTCCGGACCACATCACTGAGCTCCATGGGCTTCGGAATGCGTTCGAGCACCTCGGGATCGGCGCTCTCGACACCGAACTTGAATGCCCGGCAGCCCGCGGCGGCCATGGCCTCGAGCACGTCGCGGTCGACGGTCGCGTTGCCCATGCAGCAAAAGGGCAGGCCCCAGTTGCGATTCTTGATCTCCTCGCACAGTGACAGAACGTGATTGCGGTTGATCGTAATTGAGTCGTCGTCGAAGTAGATTTCGTCCGGGTGATACCGCTTGATAAGCACCTCGATTTCGTCACAGACCTTCTTCGGGTCGCGGCGCCGATAGTTCCGCGCGCCGTGGTAGGGCGCGAGCGTGCAGAACTCGCAACGCATCGGGCACCCCCGTGTGCTCAGCACCGTCACCGACCGTCCGCGGCAGATCGGATCGTTGTACTTCTCCATGGCCATGAGACCCCACGGTGGATAGGGAATCGCATCAAGGTCGTCGACGAGCGGGGCGTGGTCGGCGGCGGAGGCTTCGGGCGTGGCAAGCCAGGGCCTCGGCGCGAGCGCAACGGCTTCGGAGATCACCTGGTCGTACTCGCCACGGATCACCCCCGCGAATCCCGCCTCGAGGTGCTCCATGCACGTGGCCGTCGCGTGGGCGCCGCCTGCGATACACGGCTTGCCCAACGCGCGCAGGGTCTCGACGTCCGCCTGAAAGCTCGGCGCGCTGGTTTCCATGAACACGACGTCGGGATTAAAGGCCTCGACGATTCCCTTCAAGCTGTCGTCGTTCACATCGGTAGCGATACAATCCGCCAGTCTGGCCTCATGGCCGTCTTCGAGCAGGCGTGAGGTGGCGTATGCCAGAGCGAACGGAAACGGGTGGTAGTCGATGCCGACATGCTGGGATTTACGACCGTGCGGCCAGCGCGACCCGGCCCGGCAAAAGGGCCCGGGTGGATTAAGCAGGAGAACCTTCACGAATCAACCCTCAAGACGCAAGAACAGGGGCAGTCCCGTCTTCACTCGTTTCTCACTACGGCTGGGACAGTCCCCATGTTTCCCTGGTCTTCAATGCTCAATCTGCAATCATGAATCAAAGCACTGTTCTGTCTAAATAAACTCGAATTGGGCATCGTTCTCGACCAGCAAGAGGTTCATGATTCGATTGTAATGGACGAAGCGGCAATCGAGGAGATTGCACTCGGGTGGCTTGATGCTTTTGATCGCGTCCCAGTGGCGCTGGCTGTACCAGATGTCGTTGAGCGGCTGCTCGAAGACGTTGCCGAACTTGTGCGTATCCTTCCGGTGGCGGTAGTAACAGCACAGGAACACGTCGCCCAGCGCATCGACCATGACCTGGATGGGGGTAAGCCAGCACTGCTTGGTCATGTTAAGCTTATCGACCCCGCCGACGACTGTCACTTGAGGATGCCGCTGGCGGGCCTGCGCCATTTGTTGCCGAACGGATTCGGCCTGTTCGGCACTCAATTCGCTCTCACACAGTCGTGCGGCCTTGAATTGGATTGAATCGACGCCGAGTTGGCGGGCAAGCTTCACGCAATCGTCGACCTGGGTATAGTTGTCGGCGGTAAGAATGACCTTCATACTGACGAGCAGGCCTGTACCGCGCGCGTCGCGCATGGCAACCAGCTTGGCAACGTTGTCGCAGACAGCCTCGAACCCGGCATCAGCCGTTGCAGGCCGCTTCAGGCGCTCCATGGTTTCTGCATCCGCCCCATCGAAGCCCACGCGCGCGTAACTCGAGCAGTCGACGACCGCCTCGGCCAGTTCGCCTTTCAGCTTGGTGCCGTTGGTGAGCAGCCCGGTGCTCATGCCTTTGGCCTTCATATCCCGGATAAGCTTGGGCAGGAGGGGATGCAAGGTCGGTTCGCCGCCGCCGCAGAACTCGACGCCGCGGACCCCAAGGTCGCGCAAATCCCACATGAGCCTGCCCAGGCGCTCCGAGGACATCATCGTGTGGATGTTCTTGTTGTCGGCGGCGTATTCGCACCACAGGCAGTTCTGATTACAGACATACGTCGGGTACACAATCGCCGTGCGCGGCGCCGGCATCTTGCCCTCGAGAATCATGCGCGCCGCAGGGTAATGGGTCAAGATGCGGTTCTCCAGATACTCGAATACGCCGCCCTGTTCTGTCATGTACGCTCCTCGCTACTGGTCAAACGCCTACTGGACTGCATTCTCCTCAAAACGCAGGATCAAACGGCGAGGGGGGCACGCAGTGTTTTTGACAACGGTGCGGTTCAGAGCGTTTGGCCCTGCGTGATTTCACTTCTATTGTTCATCCTCGTAGAGTTGTTGGGTTTCGACAAGTGTTCTGGCTTCTTCAAGCGTTTCGCTTGCCATTGCCAGGCGGTATCGCGTATAGCTGATTTCTTCAGGTTTCATAGAACAATTCCATCTCTCTCGACCTCTTGCCGGAAGGGGGAAACCCTCGAAACAGGGGTTTGCCATTCCTCCTTGGAATAGAACAGCATGGTAAGCGCGGCGCCGGTGGTCATTTCCAAATCGAAAAGCGCATCGCGTATCTCGCCTTCCTGGTTGGAGGCCAACGTCTCTTCCGTAAGAACCAGGACGTCATAGTCCGACTCAGGGCCTTGCGTGCCGCGGGCCACGCTCCCATACAAGACTATTTCTGCCGAACTAAGGAAGCGGTGAATACGCATCTTGACCTCTTCCAGGAGTTCCTTATCTTTGAGAGAAAGAACGTCCATTTGCTCAAGCGTTTTCATAAGATTCTTCCTGATTGCAGGTCTCCTCGTTCAATGTCGACGCCCTCGGAAGTAATCGATGAAGCTTCGCACCCCGTGCAGCTTGGCCTTGACATCGGCCAGCGACTGAATGTTTCTCAACATACGCCACATTTGCGGCGGGCGCAAGTAGAACTTGCGCAGGCCCTCATCGATGAGCGCGTTGATCTCCTCGACACTCAACTCCGGACAACGCACCGTGGCGCATTGCTCGAGGTTTTCGTCGACCCAGTCGCGCCACTTACTGGGGATGAGATACCCCTGTTCCCGCGCCCAATCATAAAACGCCGTGCCCGGATAGGCCACTATGCCGCTGAACTGGGCCGTGTCAATCTTGAGCCGCTGTGCCAGTTCAATGGTCTTGCGCGCCGTTTCCATGGTCTCCCCCGGTCCGCCGAACATGAAGCAGCCGTGAATGCGAATGCGCGCTTTGTAGGCATTTTGGGCAAAGGTGTACATCTGGTCGAGTGTGATACCCTTTTTGACGTTGTTCAATAATTGTTGGTCGCCGAATTCGAAGCCGACGCAGAGCATCCGGCATCCCGCGCGTTTCATCAAGCGCAGTATCTCGAGGTCGTTGCAGTCCACCCGGGCGTTGGCACTCCAGGAGACCCTGACATTGCGCCGAATCATCTCCTCGCATAATTGAGCCAGCCGGCCGCGGCCGGGGCGCGACGCCAGCGTGTCGTCCTCGAACATAATCTCTTTGAGTTTGGGAAACAGTCTGAAATCATATTCGATTTCTCCGATCACGTTCTCGACGCTGCGGACGCGATAGCCACGGCCGTTCATCACCTGCGGCAACTGACAAAATGTGCACCGGCCCCCACAGCCACGCCCACTGATCAGCGTCAGGAACGGGAAGAGCTTGCCGGCGTCGTAGTAGTCGTTGATGTCGACGAAATCCCAAGCGGGGTACGGTAGCGAGTCGAGGTCCTCGATAAAAGGCCGTCGCGGATTGCACACGTAACCGTCACCGTCGAGCCAAGCCAGGCCGAGACAATCCTTCAACGCCACTCCGTCGGCCAGGTCCCGCACGGTGTAGTCGTACTCGCCCACGGCCACGGCGTCCACCGCGCCATAGCCGCGGGTCAGTGTGTCCTCGGGCTCGGCGGTCACGTGGGACCCTACCATCACGTTGAGGGCGCCCGTCGCCTCCTTGCACAACACCGCCGAAGCGATATCGGTATCGACGGACGGGGTCGTGGCCTGGTGGATGATCATGTCCGGTGCAAAGTCTTTGATTCGGGGCAGGATATCCTCGGTCGGAAGGTTCTTAGCCTGTGCGTCGAGGAAAAAGACCTCATGCCCCGCCGCGCGCACGACCGCCGCGGCCGTGCACAAATAGTCGGGATGGCGCTGCACCCGCCCGCGCGACTTCGCAAACCAACGCGCCGACTTCGTGAAGTCCTTCCCAAACATCGGGTTCAGAAACGCTACGCGCATATTGCCCTGACCGCTGTACCAGAACTCACGAGGGTCCTCATCCTGCAAGCTCAAGCGTTGCACTTGAAACTCCAACCCGCGAGACTATACCACGAAGCAGCGAAGTGGCCCAAGAGACCCGAGGTATGATGCTTGCTTAGTACAGCTCAACACAAATAAGGCCACAAATCGGGTTCAGCGCCTTGCGGGA
>CAYRLQ010000209.1:0-7944 GCA_964425145.1 uncultured Nitrospiraceae bacterium | reverse complement strand
TTACCTTGGGGTGCACAGGGACAGACCCGTCTCCGCTCGTGCCTCGCTGCGCTTGGGTCACCCACGTTTTGCTTAAGTGGAGGGAATCAAACGGATTTGTGCCGGCCTCGGTTTTGTGGCAGTATTCACCCGGAATGCACGGGAGGATACCAACCACGGAGTCCACGGAGACACAGAGAATCATTTTTCACCAGAGGTTCTCCATGACTCCGTGGTTGGCATCCGGGGCGCCGTGAGGAGGATTGGCATGATTTCGCACAAACTTTGTGTCCTGTTGCTGGCGCTGGCGCTTTCGACCACGTGCTGGCCCGAAATCGCCTACACGCCGGCCTGGCAAGTCTCCGGCCGGGGGGGATTCTCAGCGGCGAACCAGCTCAAGGACCCCGAATCGGGCACGACGCTGGGTATCGTGGTGTGCGAAGTGGACGTGGGTGTGGTCTGTATCGACGCCAACGGGGACCGGCTGTGGGAATATCCCATGGTGCCACCGGTGTTCGCAGCGCCCGCGGTGGGAGATGTAGACGGTGACGGCCGGGAAGAAGTCGTGGCGGCGGACAGTGCAGGGAACCTGGCTGTCCTGGCCGAGGATGGCACGCTCGAATGGCGTGCGCCCGGCGCGATGGGCAGGGTGTGTGCCGATTCCTGTCCGGCGATTGCCGACCTGGACGGCGACGGGAGGGCCGAGATACTCGTGGGGGACACAGCCGGGACCCTGTCCTGCATCGAGAACGGCGGCGCGTTGCGCTGGCAGTTTACGGGTGACGGCACGCAAATGGGGCCGGTGCTGGTTGCGGACCTGTACGACATTCCCGGCCAGGAGATTATCGTCACGTCGCACGACGGGCACATATACACGCTCAGCGCAGCGGGCGAATGGCTTTGGGACATTTACCGCGCCGACGACCTCTTTCCAAATTCCACGCCTGTCCTGGCTGATGTGGACGGCGACGGGACCCCTGAACTCTATGTGGGCGGAGGACTGCATCACTTTTACCGGATCGACCTTCGGACCGCCAACGTCGCCCTCGAAGAAAATGTCTATTTGCACGTCAACAGCGCCATCGCCGCCACGGACATCGACGGAGACGGCGCCGACGAGGTCCTATTCGGCAACAAGGGGGGCCAGACCTGGTGCTACGGCATGGATGGGTTCAAGTGGACCCACGAATTGCGCAAGAGCTCCCTCTATGCGGCGCCGATTATTGTGGATCTGGACGGTGACCCCGAATTGGAAATCATTTTTCACTCGAGCCAAATGGACCTGCATGTGTTCGAATCCGACGGCTCGATGTCGTTTTCCGCCATGACACTCGTCAAGTGTCCGGTTACTCCACTGGCGGGCGACCTGGACGGTGACGGGATGCTTGACCTGGTCTCGACATCACTCACCGGCGGGTTGCAGGGCGACGGGACGCTGGTATACGCCCGGATGGGCACGCCCTGGCGCGAGGATCGGCGTAACCGAACCGTGTTTGCGGGCGACCGAACGCACGCGGGCCGGCGGCCAGACGCGGCCGCTCACGCCACACTGCCCGTCCCATCGAAAAGCACGGGGAAGGGACAGGCCCGGATTACACCCCTCGGCGATTTGACCCTCCTCAGCGGCCGGAACACCTGGCGCTTCGACATCGATAATCCCGCTAACAAACGCCTGGTTCTTATAGCAACCATCAATTTCCCGGACGGGACGATGCAACATTTCGCCAAACACGTCCGGGGAGCCAAGGAGCGGGCGGTGCTTTCATTCACCGTGCGCGAGCCCGGGGTCTACAAGGCCGGTTTCCGGCTGCTGGACGCGGACAAACGAGAGCTGCTCGACTCGAAGGACGAATCGTTCCGCTATGCAGGGTTCCAAAGCGACTATGCCTATCTTAACGAGGTGGTTTTCGCGGAAACGGGCGAAGTTGTGCACCAGTGGCAGGCCACCAACCCCCGCGCGGCCGCGCACTTCGGGCGCCAACTGACAGGGTTGAAGAGCCTCCTCGCTGGACTAGATTCCGCGCCCGATGACGCCGGTGTCGAGCGCCTTGCGGAACTGAGGCAGGAGGCCGAGCGGCTCCGCGCGCTTGCCCTGGCCGGTGCGGCCCTCGCGCCCACAGGCAGTTTCTTCGCGTGGGAGTTTTGTCCGTGGGCCTACTTCGATGCGCGGGACTGCTTGCCTTCGCCCGAGGAAAAAACGGGGCAGTTCAGCGCCTCGCTCCTCATCGGCGAATGCGAATCGCTGGCGCTGAACCTGACGAATCTCTCGGCACGAACCCTCGAGGTCCGCGTGTCATGTGGCGGCCAAGTCGCCCTACGCCGCGCCGTGACTGTGCCGACGATCCGCAGGGAGGAGGTTGCGGATGCCCTGCCACGACTGGATCAAGGCAGGCTGCTCACCATCCCGCCGCTCGAGTCGCAACAGCTCTGGATTACCCTTAATGCCGACGCTTTGGCCCCAGGTGATTACGTTGCGCCAGTCACGCTCACGAGTGTTGAACCGGAACCGACGGAGGTGACCGTCCCCATCGCGATCACGGTTTACGATCTCGCGTTACCGCGACCCAGCCCGCTGCGGTTCTGCGTGTGGAGTCACGAGGGCGGCGTCCTTGGAACTGACAATGACGACGTCCTCACCGACCTGATCGACCACGGGGTCAACGTGTTCTTCGGCCGGGCGCCCAGCGCGACATGTGACGCCGAAGGCAATCTCACCGGCCCGGTGGACTTTGAAGCCCACGACGAATCGGTGGCGCGCTATTCGCCCCATGGCCTGATGATGTTCGCCAGCGCTCAGCACAGTGTAAAAGGGGCGACCTTTTTGTCTGCGCCCTGGCGGAAGGCCTACAGGACCTACCTGCGCGAGTGGGCCAGGCACATGAAAGAACTCGACCTGGACTATGCGGACTGGGCCCTCTACCCCTACGATGAGCCGTCAACGCCCTTCACCGAGACAACGCTCAACCTCGTTGAAGTGGCCAAGGCCACCCGCGAGGCCGATCCCAACATCATGATCTACACCGACCCTACCAGCGGCACCACGATGAAGTCGATCGAAATGCTCACGGGGTTGATCGATATCTGGTGTCCCTCCGCGGAACTCCTCGAACGCCTCGCGGACGAAATGGTGCCCGTGATCAAGGACGTTGGCAAGGAAGTCTGGTTCTACGATGCTGCGGGCCGAGCGAAGACGCTTTCCACATTGGGCCTCTACCGGTGGCGTTTCTGGTACGCCTGGAACCTCGGGTTTACGGGAGTCGGCTGGTGGACCTATGCCCACGGCGACGAACAGTGGAAGGGATGGAACTCCTTCGGCGACTACTTCTGTACCGTATATCCCGGCGCCGATGGCGTCGTGACCAGCAAGCGCTGGGAAGCCGCCCGTGAAGGCATCGAGGACTACGAGCTCCTTTACCTCCTTCGCAAGGCCATCCGCACCGCCGAAGCGCAAGGCGTATCCGGCCCTGTATTGGCGGAAGCGCGCAGCCTTCTCGCGCAAGTGCCCAAGGAGATGGAATCCACGCTGTACAATGCGGGACGCCGCATCCCGCTGACACCGGACAGCGTGCCCATGTATGAGCAGATCACGGCTGCGCTTCAGGACGCGCGTCAACGTGTGATTGACGCCTGTCTCGTCTTGAGGGCAAAGGCAAGGGACGCGCGGTGAAAGATACCAGGAAATTCGGGGAAAAATGGGGACGGTAACCATTTTTATGAAGTGCCTTGCTCTGCCGTTTCCGGAGGATGAAACGCAGAGGTAAAAATGGTTACCGTCCCCATTTTTCATGTACCCGTTATAGAAGCTGCGCGCGCAATTGGCACGGGTTCTGCGAATCTGCGACAATGTGACGGGGTCGTGTACATCAGGGGCCGAGGGTCGCCATGTCGAAGTTCTACGAAGCCGTGTATAGACTCGTGCGGCAGATTCCCCGCGGGCGTGTGATGACCTATGGGCAAATCGCCACGATTCTGGGGTGCCCGCGGGCGGCCCGCGCCGTAGGCTACGCCATGCACGCCAGTGGGAACCGCGACGATGTGCCTTGGCAGCGGGTTATCAACAGCAAAGGCCGGATCAGCGCCAAGACGGAAGTCGAGCGCCCACTCGTCCAACGAATGCTCCTCGAGGCCGAAGGCGTCGTCTTCGATGAGCGCGACGTATGCGACCTCAGCGTCTATATCTGGGAACCGCCCAAGCCCGAGGACCACTATTTCGACCCCACGGCGCAGATGCCCTTTTAGGCACGGCTTCGCGGAAAGCGCCGGTTTTTAGCAGCGAAGCGCCGTGATCTTGGTCGGCGTCAGAACCACGGCGTTCCTTTGGGATTGCGCGTGCAGTAGGCATCGAGGACTTTATTGATGCCGGTGGCGATGCGTTGGCAGTCGCGGGCGGTGAGCCATTGGTTAAGGCCGATGGTGATCATGCGGTCGTAGAGGTCGTCGGCGACGGGGCAGTCGCCGCGCTCGTAGGACGCACGACCCCCTTGTTCAAGGTAGTGGGGGCAGTTGAAAATGCATTCGGCGCCATAGGCGCTGGCTTGGAGGAGGATGGGGAACATGTAAGAGTAGTGGTGCCAGTCCGGCTTGGCGTTCTTGCCACGGATGCCGGCGTTGACGCCCTCGGCCATGAGTGCCTCGACGATTTGATCGCCGAGTTTGATGGTGGCGGGATAAAAGCGGATGTTGTAACCGATTTCGCCGTCGGCATCGTTGAGTCTTTGTGGGGTAATCTCGGTGTAGGTTTTCAGCCGCTTGAGGATGCGGCGTTTGACGGCCCGGAATTGCTTGGCGATGGCGGGCAAACGCTTGAGTTGGACGACATCCACGGCGGCTTCGAGCTCGGACATGCGGTAATTGGTGCCGGAGAACAGATCGTTGGGGTAGCGGGGCGGGGCAAAGCGGTCGGGCCGCCAGAGACCGCCGCATTCGGCGAACTGGTTGGCGCGTTCCCAGAAGCGCTTGGTTTTGGTAAGGATAAGGCCGCCTTCGCCGGCACCGATGATCTTGTAAGCGGAGATGCTGAAGCAGCCGAGGTCGCCGAAGGTGCCGACGGGTTTGCCTTTGAACGTGGCGCCGCAGGATTGAGCGGCATCCTCGACGAGCTTTAGTTTGTATTTGCGGGCGATTCTTCCGATGGCGCGCATGTCACAGACACTGCCCATCACATGGGTCGGGGCGATGGCGACGGTTCGGGGCGTGATGAGCGCTTCGAGCTTGGCGGGGTCCATTGCAAGGGATTCGTCGACGTCGCAGAAGATGGGCACAGCCTTGGCCTGGATGACGGCGGCGGCGGTAGCGTAGAAGCCGATGGCGGAGCAGATGACTTCTTTGCCTGGCGCGCAGCCTGCCGCGACGAATGCGCAGTGCAATGCACCGGTGCCGGAGCTGACCCCGAGGGCATAGTTGGCCCCGAAGATTTTGCAGGCGAGTCCCTCGAAGTTCTGGACCTTGGTGCGGCGGAGGTCGGCGTAGTAATGGCCGAGGAAGGGGCCTGCACCCATGTCTTCCGCCTCTACCAGGGCGCGTATCTTGCCCAGGGTTTCCCGAGAGAATCCGAACCGCTCGGCCACGGATAGGAATTCTTCGGCGGCGATTTTGGGCTGTCCTTTGCCCTCGATCTGCGGGACCGCCTTCGGCCCGCCGTCTAGGGCCAGCTTCTGGAGCGCTTTTTTGTTCGACATGGGCATTTTCACGGATTAGAGCCCTGAGGTGTCGTCGAGTTCCGCGATAAACTTGGTGATCTTCTTTCGATCTTTGTCAGATACGTGCTCGAATTGCACACCCGACGCATAGGCCCCCTTTTGCGGTACGGTCTTGACCCAACGTACGGCGGCATTCGTGTTGATTAGCGTGCCGTCTCGAAGCTTGATGGTGAGCCGCAATTGCTGGCCGGTCTCGAAGGCTTGCTTGGTGAATAAGGAAGCCCCGCCGCCGCTGAGGTCCAGTACGCGGCCGTTGACTTTGATGGCGTCTACAGACCAGGCGTCCGCGTGGCCCGCGGCGTGGCCGATGAGCATTTTAATGGCGACTTTGCAGTTGTGGCGAATAGCACGCCGCCGCCTTTTCTCGGCTTCGGCATCGGGCGACCGTCCGCGCCGGTCCGCACTCGCCTGGAGTTGTTGCACTTGTTGCAGGAGTGCTCGGTCGGCTCGACGCCGGATGGTTTTGCGCTTCTCTTCCAGTGTTCGCACCCTCCCTATTAAGCTGAAACCCTTAGCCGATGAGTTCTTGGCTTATTGTGCCGTAGAGGGACCTGAATGTGCAAGCGCGGATCATGCCAATTTCCGACAGCCCCGCTTTGTTGGTTGCGGCTGTGAGTATAGGATACAATGTTGCGTTGTTCCTATAGGCACGATGGAGTCGGGAGAGCGGATGGACCAGGACATTCTACTTGACCAGATCAAGCAGAGGCAGGCGTGATCCTGAATGCCGTGCGACATAGTGCGCCCGACATATCCAGCGATATCGACCCAGCCAGTTGAAATCCCATGCAAGCATCGACTTGCGGTCTGGGGAGCACATTTCACACTCATGCCGTGCAGCGCTTGTTCTTTGCGCCAGCCGGTTTTGTTACCAGCAACGAACAACTATCCACTAGCGAGCGATTCCGAGCAAGTCTTCCACTGCCTTGACGAGGTCGGCCCGGGGGATGGTGACCTGGCCGGTTTTGCCCGCCTGACGGTACGCTTCGTGGTCGTCAATGTCTTCGCGTTCCTTCTTGCCGGCTTGGAGGTCCTTCACCGAGACGACACCGTTGGCCAGCTCGTCCTCACCGAGGATCACGGCAACAGGGATCGCGTAGCGGTCGGCGTGGGCTAGTTGGTGCTTGATGTTCATCTTCTTCTTGCCGGCGAAGTAGACCTCGGTGCGGATGCCGGCCGCGCGTAGTTCCGCGGCGAGTCGGAGCGATTCGCTCTTGGGCACCTCGCCGATGGTCACCACGAGAGCCTGGACAGTGGTCTTGGCTGCAGGGGCGAGGCCGAGGTGGGTCAGGGCGGCCATGAGCCGGTCCAGGCCGACGGACATGCCTGTGCATGGGACGGGCCGGTCGAGGAACTGCGCGACGAGCTGATTGTAGCGGCCACCGCCCATGATCGAGCCGAATTCGGGCGCGTTGGGCAGGACGGTCTCGAACACGGGGCCGGTGTAGTAGTCCAGGCCGCGGGCCAGGCTTGGGGCAAACCGCGCGTGCTCATCGGCCAGGCCGAGCGCGGTCAAGGCTGCGTCTAGTTCCCTCATTTCACTCAGGGCGGCGGCCGCTGCATCGGATTGCGGCAGGGCCGGGGCGAGTTTCTTGATGACCTCGGCCCGCGTGTCGCCCGAGACGCCGATGAAATTCAGGATCGTGTCGATGGTTTTGGGGGCGAGATGCACGCCGGGGATGGGGTCGCCGGAGTCGTCGATGCGGCCGTCGGCGAGTTCGAGGCGAACATTGTCAAGGCCGACCCTGGCGAGCTTGTCGATAACCCGGAGTACGTGTTTCCGTTTCGCTTCGTCGGTGATGCCGCAGCTTTCGAGCAGGGCGTCGATCAGGTGGCGATTGTTGATGAGCACGGCATACTCTACCACGCCCAGCGCGGCCATGACCTCGCACATGACCGCGATTATCTCCGCGTCCACGGCCACGTCGTAGGCGCCCGCGGCATCGATGTCGAGCTGGGTGAACTCGCGAAACCGGCCCGGGCCCGGTTTATCGGCGCGCCACACCGGGCCGATGGCGTAGCGGCGGAACGGGGCCTTGAGTTTGTCAGGGTACTGCGCCAGGAGCCGCGCGAAGGGCACAGTCAAGTCGTACCGCAGCGCGATGAGGTCCTCCTCGGGGCTTTCGAGGCGGAACAGTTCCTTGTTGGCTTCCTCGCCGCCTGTGCCCAGGAGCGTCTCGAGATATTCGAGGGCCGGCGTTTCGAGGGGAACGAAGCCGTATTTCTCGAACACCGCCTCGATGATCCTGATGACGGTTTTGCGCGG
>CAYRLQ010000208.1:0-7970 GCA_964425145.1 uncultured Nitrospiraceae bacterium | reverse complement strand
GCTCGTGCGCTACCTGGTCCCAGACCGGTTTTCAATTCTGACGGCGATCTCGATGGTGGCGGTGTCCAAGTTGGCTCATGCGCTGAAGGACGCGGGTATTGGGGGCCGAGGTACGATCAGCAAGAATATCTCCGAATTCCGGGAATTGCTGATTTACTACATCTTTATAGTCTACCTCATTGAAGTCATGTTTCGACGAGCGTTCCAGCCGACGGAAAAGCCTGCTGCCGGGGAGGAGAATCCCGCGTAACAACGCGGCCGGTTCGCCGGTTTTCCCATGCTTGACCTTGGGGATGCCGAGGCGCTAGGCTATGAGGGCTGATACGCAGCGTTCAAAGATTGGGCCGAGGGGTTCCCGTGGCCCAGGTCGCATTGAGAACAATTAGGAGAAGGAAAGGGTATCTTTTGGAGGAGGACGGTGTTATGAATAAGGGAGTAATAATAGGTATCGTGGTGGTCTTGGCAGTGGTGCTGGCTTTGCCCTTCGTGGCACGGTTGGGCAAGGACGAGGAAGGCGTTGACACCAAGGCGGCGTCGCCCGCACGAGCGGCGTCAAAGCCTGCGCCGAAGTCGGCGCCAACACGGCCTCAACCGATCGCACCACCTCGACCGATCGCATCGCCCCAACTCAACGCGCAGAACATCGTCGGCTCAGTGTGGGAATATGAGGGGTATACACTGCAATTCCAGGGAGGGGGCCAGGCGTCCGTGTACCTTCCGGGAATGACTCCGGGACCGAATGTCCAAGGGATTCCCGCGAAGTGGTCGGTCACAGGCGCACAACTCAAAATCGAGGCGATGGGGCAGACCATCGAGGCGAAGATTTCCGGAAACCAGCTCCTGGGACCCGAGGGGCCGATTCGCCGGGTTAGATAGCTCGTGGATATTCACGTTCTTGATGGGCAGGCATTACAGCCTGCCTTTTTCTTCGCCCAACCGAGGCGCTCCACTACGGTCTGGCCCTAACCTGCGTTATGTTCCGCGACGATTTCGCTGACCATGCGGACGCGCTCGATGTCGCCCACGGGGGAAATCTCATCGGAAATGCCCAGCACGAGATTCGGCGCGAAGTAGTCGATGCACTTGTGTGTGTTCTCGATCAGGCTTTCGACAGGCTCGCCCGGGAGGAAGTCCGTGCAGGGGACCCCGTCCAGGAGGATGAGGCCGCCCAGAGCGTCGCGTACCTGCTCGAGGGTGACGTCGCCTTGGGGCACCGGTGTGATGGCCTCATACCCGTCAAACCCGCAGTCGCGCGCGTAGGGCAATAGCGTGGCGCAGTCGCCGTCCCAGTGGGGGTAGGTTTTCTTGCCGGCGGCGTGGAGGCGCTCGTTACGGCGAATATATTCGGGCATCACCCACTGCTCGAACAGCGGCGGGGGGCACAACGCCTGGTGCACGTTGTCCCCGAAGTTGATGATCTCGATGGGGCACTCCGCTACGATCTCGAGAATCGCACCGTCGGTTTCGTTGATGGTGCGAATCAGGCTTTCCATTTCACTCGGGTATTGAAACAAAGCGGTGGTCCCGTTCTCGAAACCCATGAAGTCGATGGATACCCGCATGAGGTTGATCCGGGGGATGTATATCGTTGGCGCGGCGCGGTCGCCGATTTCCGTACAGGCCTCGTTGTAGCGGGCCACATCGAACCAGACGCGCTGATGGCGCAAGTGCCACTCCATCACCCGCATGTCCTCGGGCGTCACGACGGGATACTTCTCGACCGCCTGCGTGGTCGAGGTCCGCTTCTCGATGGTCACGAGGTCGCCTACGGGTGTGTGCGTGGTGTGGACGGTTCGATCGCCTTCTTCACGCGTCTCGGTCGTGACGGTTTCCGGTTCTTCGATGCGTAGCGTCGAGTTGAAGGCCCAGTAGGGCCGCACCGAACAATTCAGGTCGTCGAACACCTCGAGCAGCGTCATATCGCGATGGCGCTCGGGCAACGTACCCTGGCGTCTGTTGACGTGGTACCAATGCTCGATGCGCGGCTGCCACAGCACGTCGCGCACGGGCTCCCGGCGAAAGATTTTGAGATTGAGTTCACGGAATGGCATCCCCGCGAGCTTTTTCCGGACCTCAGCCTGGCCTTGATGCATCATCTCCGCACAATCAAAGTCTTTCTTCTTCATCGGCAATCACCTCCAGCGGATAATAGACGGCAATCGGCCTGAACAAGCCGGGCTTATGTTGCGGCCGGGCCGAATACGACGAACAGGAGCAGCACGTAGGTGATGTAAATGGCAAAGAGGATCGCGCCTTCCCAGCGGCTCAGGCGTTGCCCCGTGAGGCCGAAAAGGAGTAGCAACACCGACAACAGCAGCATGACGGGGATGTCGAATACGAGGCTCTGGTAGACCTCGTGGCCCCAGACCTGGCTTTTCTGCAAGGGCAAGGGCCGCACGAGGGAGCAGGTTCCGAGAACCCAGGCCAAGTTGAGGATGTTCGCGCCGATGATATTGCCGATGGCCAGGGCGCGCTGTTTCTTGATGATTCCGGCAACGCTCACGACGAATTCGGGTGTCGAGGTACCTAGCGCCAGGAGCGTCAGCGAGATCACCAGCTCGGAGACGCCCATGAGCCTGGCGAGGTGTTCGGCACAATATAGCATCAGGTTGCTTCCACCCACGATGCCCGCTGCGCCTGCGATGAACAACAGGCACATTTTCCCGCTGCTCATGACAGCCTTGCCGGCCACTGCGCCGTCCGAGGCGGACCGCTCCCGAAGCGATGCTCGAAGCGTGAGCGCCAGGTATATGGCCAGACATGCCAGCATAGCGGCGCCGGTCAGTCGGCTGCCCTCGGGTAACCAGCATTCAAGGGTGCCAAAGACGCCCGCGAACGCCAGTAGCCCCAGGCTGTTGGCCAGGAACCCCCGGCGTGCAATGCCCATGGGAGCGAGTAAGGCGCAAAAGCCAAGGATCAGCCCAATATTGCAGATGGTTGACCCAACCGCGTTGCCCACAGCCATGTCGACCTGGCCTCGGATCGTGGCCGTAAACGAGACGGCAAACTCCGGGAGCGTAGTCGCGAGGCTGACAATGGTGGCGCCGACGACAATGGCGGGAATCCGAAACCGCCGCGCCATTTCGACCGCAGCGTCGGTAAAGACATCGGCCGATTTGACCAGGACTGCCACACACGCGGCGATACCTATGAGGTAAAGCAAAACATCCATGACCGCCGGAAGGATAGCACGTTCAAGGACGAGGTAGAAAGCAACGGGTGGTTTTCTACCAGCAACTGATTGTGCGCTGCAGGGAGTAGTGCGGGATGGGACACCTGTTGCGTATGGCCATTCGCTGTGTTACAATCGGCGGACAGAGGTGGTAGAGGTGCGATTTGGAAAGCGGGATAGAAGCCGGCCGCTGTGGGGACGCAGCCATCGTACGTCGAGCGTGAAACCGGATTCAGGTCCAGTGGCCGCGGAAGAACGAAGCGCCCTCCTGGATGCAGAGGCTCGGCAGTTTCATATGCCACCGGCGTCGGAGCCAGAGGTGCTCGCGGGGGGCGATCCCACCCAGAAACTGCTTACCGCGCTGGGCCGGTTTCAGCGGCATGTCGCGCGCGCGGAAGCCGGGGCCGATCAGGAACTGTGGTCCGATAATTGCATGGACGAATTAGTCGCGGCGGTCGAGATTTCCTTGGCGGAGAATTGGACGGAGGTGGTCGAAGCGCTGGCAGGCACGGGGCGCGTGCTGCAGACATATGAGGACGCGGGCTACGCACATCTGTGTGTGTCGTTCCTGGGCGACAGCTACGAGATCCTATGCTTGATGGTGGGCGATTTGATTGTGGGGAATGTGCGTGCTGGCGTAATGCAGAAATGGCGCTACCGCTATGACGAGGCCGTTGCGGAAATCGAGGCCGCCGGGCTCTCGCTAGTCCAGGATGACGAAGAAGAGGGCGTGGAAGAGGAGTCCTACGAGCACGCACCCGTGCCGGCGCAGATCCATACGATCGAAACGGAAACGGCGCCAGCTACTGAAGCCGAAGAAACTGCCGGGCCCGAGCTCGAGAGCGAGGGCGAAACGGCGCCGGTCGCCGAAGCCCAAGAAACGCCTGAGCCCGAACTCGCACAAGCTCAAACGCCACAGCAGGCCACGGTAGCGCCGGAGCAATCCTCCGCCGAAACGACAAGCGGCGAGGTAGAAGTTGAAAAACCGGCGGAGGACACCGTGCCAGTGGACGACCTCGGGATTGCTCCGGAAGTGGCAAGCGCTCTGGACGCGCTGTGCGATGATTTGGTCCTCTTCGAGGAGGTGCCAGAGAATGATCCGTCGCCGGCGGTGGCCGCCGTGCGAGAGGAGGTGGCTACGCTTGAGAACCACGCGCGGCAAACCGGCCAAGAGCGCTCGACCGAGCTTTGCCAGGCCATGGCAACACTGTGCGAATTGGCGCGCGAGCCTACGCACGCACGCGATGACCGATTCCTCGAAGTAGCGTATGGCTTCTGCGAGGCCTATGTCGTGGCGAACACGGACCCCAACAGCCCGGTGGTTGACAATTGGTCCGCCGAGAGCGAGGAATTGCTCGAGGCATGGAGGCAGGCGCCGGTTGCGCCCGAGTTCCGACCGGACGGCCGTTCGTTGCAGACACTGCTGCAAACCGCGCAACGGGCCATCGCGGAAGGTGACGTGTCACACGCCAAGATACTGGCGCTGCAAGCGGCGGCCAACCTGGCTAAGGTCGAGACGGCCAAGGCCGAGGTCTCCGTGCATGAGGCCGAACTGCGCCTGAAGGAAGGCAGCGAGGAGATCGACCGCGCGCGCGAGCAGGTCAAGGAAGCCGAGTTGTGCGTGGTCAAGGCCGGACAGCGCATGGCCGAAGGCAAACGCGCCTGCAATGACATCCAGGCGAGCGTGGCGCAGATTCTCGAGGCGCGCAAGGAGATGGAGCATCGGATTGCCCAACTCGATGCGCAGGCGCGGGAATTGCAAGCGCAACGGGAGGCCGAAGTGAAGCGTATGTTCGAGGCTGGCATTCAACTGGATGAAGCGCGCCGCACGCAGGCCCAGGCCGAGGCGGAACTGGGCACTCAAGCCGAGGCGGAGCAAGCGGCCCGAGTCCTGCACGAGGACACCCGCCAGCACATCAAAAGTCTGCAACACAAGCGCTCGGAGATCGAGCTAGCCTTAGCACACGTGCGCGAGACCCTGAACCGGCACCGCTCGTCGCTGGCGGATATCGAGCAGGCCATCGCGGAAATCCGCGGCGGCGACGCGCAGCGGCAGAGCGACTCCGAAGAGATGCTGTTTTAAGGTCCGTCCGCGCGGTCAGCGCCTGACACGGTAGTACACTCCATTGCCCGGACATTGCAGGTAAGGGTGTACCTCGATCGGAAGATTGCAACGGGGCGCCGGTCGTGCGGGTAGCCGCGATGCGTTTGGCTAGGCCGTTGCTGGGAGATACGAATGCGCTCGAGAGGCGAATTTGTCGGCGCTGTTGACTTCGGGTCGCGGGAAGTCCGCGTACTCATCGCACGCAGGGACAACGATGGCACGATTCAGATTGTCGGCCACGGCACCGCACCCGGCCGCGGCTGTGTGTCGCAAGGGGTGATCCAGGATCTTAGTGCGGCGCAGGTGGCCCTCAAGCGCGCAATCACCGCGGCCGAAAAAGAGGCCCGAACCCGGGTCAACACGCTGTTCTGCGGCGTCAATGGCAAGAAGGTGGAGACGTTCGTCCGCGAGGGCAAGGTCAAGCTCGAGCACGAGATCGCCGAGCACGTCCATATGAAAGAAGCGCTTGATCTGGCATCACGCGATATCCTCGCGCCGGGAAAACACATTATCTCGTCGATCACCGCCCGGGAGTGGTACGTGGACGACCTGCGCGTGATCGACCCGATCAACATTCGCGGTCAGGTGCTTAAGACACGGGTCCACTTCGCCCGATTGCCCGCCGTAATCGTGGACAACATCGCCAGTTGTGTCGAGTCCCAGCGCCGCGAACTCGAAGACCTCATTTTCCTTCCCCTCGCGGCGGCGCTCGGCTGCCTCACCCTCGAGGACATGGAACTGGGCGTGGCCGTCCTCGACATGGGTCACAGCACCACCGGGCTGGCCGTGTACCGCGACCATCGCATCCTCGACACGCACTGCTTCGAGTGGGGCGGCAAACACATCACCCGTGATGTCGCCGCAGGGCTTCAGGTCTCGTTCGAAGAAGCGGATGAGCTTATCTGTGAATACGGCATTCCTGAGCAGTGGATTCGCGCCCATGTCCAGGAAAACGGTGAAAGCGACGACGCGGCGCCGCAGAAAACGCGCAACGCGCGCATCAAGTTGCGTTGCGCCGTCCCCGGCGCCCCGGCCATCGTCGAGCGCACTCAACTTGATGAGATCATCTACGAACGCGCCAGGGAGCTGCTGACAAAGAAGGTGCGCCAGCATCTCCACGCGCGGGGGCTGATGGATCATCTGGTCCGCGGCGTCGTGCTCACCGGCGGCGCCAGCACGCTTAAGAATCACGTGACACTGGCCCAGGCCGTGTTTCAAGTGCCTTGCCGCATCGGGCTGCCTGACTCGGTCGACATTCTCCCACATCCCGTCAACGCGCCGGAGTTTACCGCCGCAGTCGGCGTCGTGCGCCATGCCTTCGACTACCGTAGCGCCCTACGTGCCGGTCGGATTGAAGACCGCGACTCCATGTCCTCCGGCTTACGCCGCCTCGGGCGTGTCATCCGAAAGTACTTCTTCTGAGGCACCGTTGCCGGTGGAGAAGGGCACGGAAGCGGCTTCGGTTATTCCACCCGAAACTGGCTCGAGCCGGAAATGCGGGACTGGGCCGTCTGAACCACCTGGACGACGGTGTAAGTGCCCGGGTCGATGTTCTGGGGGATTTTGAACTGCTGGGTGCTCACCCAGGTACCGTCGTCGCGGGTAAAGGTCTTGGACGAAACCTCGGCGATGACCTCGTTGCCACGCCTGAGCGAGCGCGATTCGGTAACGCGGGTACCGCCGCCTGTGCCAAGCAGGGCGTACTGAATCGAGGCCTCGACCATGTTGCCGCGCCGGACGGTCGAGGGCAGTGCCTGAGCGTTTTCGAGCGTGAGCATCTCGCCTTGGGACGGCTGGTACTCGTACTCCGTAGCGGTCCCGGTCGCGTCGCGCTCTTTATGGGCCTTAATGTCGTGGGCGATCAAGCCCGTAAGGCCGCCGAGCGCGGCGCCGATCAACGCCCCTTCACCGGCATGGCCGGACTGATGGCCGATAATGGCGCCGGTGCCCGCGCCCAACGCCGCGCCCAACGCGCCCGCTTCGCCGTAAGTCTGGCAACCAACGCAGCACATTACGGCCATACCCGTGGCGAGAATCCCCAGCATGCAACAAAACGACTTTTTCGCTTTCATGGGTAGTCCCTCTCCTCTGCTGTTGAACCGTAGCTAGTATCTCAAAATACACGCATGGTGGCAAGTTGGCCGCGCACCGCAAGCGCCGGGGATCGATTCGAGGGTCCGGTCGATGGTGTCTCGAGAGGCCGCATCTTCCGTGTAGCCCGTCAACGCCATCTCAGCAAACGCCACGACACCTACACCCGGTTCCGGCGCTTCCTCCAGGTAATGGACGATTTTCGCCGCGTTTTCTTCAACCTGAAAGCTGTCAGCTGTCAGTGCGAAACGCCCATGGCCGAAAAATTGGTTTCTTCTTGCTTACTTCTTCTTTTCCTAAAGAAGAAGTAAGCTGCGCGCATGAGATTATTATTGCATTCGACAGCAGGAGAAGATATAATGGAACAGGTCCTTATCGGGGACGGGCTGTGGCGTCCTTTTAGAAGGCGGGCCCACACAGATGGAGAAGCGCATATGGCAACAGGTACGGTGAAATGGTTTAGTGACGCGAAGGGCTACGGCTTCATCGTTCCCGATGATGGGGACCGCGATCTTTTCGTCCATCGCTCGAACATCGAGGCGACTGGGCAGACCCTTCAGGAAAACCAGAAGGTTGAATTCGAGGTTGGTGAAGGTCGCAAGG
>CAYRLQ010000207.1:0-7994 GCA_964425145.1 uncultured Nitrospiraceae bacterium | reverse complement strand
GAGTTTGTCCGTGGCACCCGAATGTGTATCCTTTATTCTGTTGAGCTATACTAAGCCTTGGGCTGAAGTTTTTTATAACTACAGGCGATATCCTCTTCCGGGTTCCATCATGCGCACGACGTGGAGCACTCGCGTCGCATTATGAAAGGGCACGCTGCTAATCCGTCGTCTCTCCTGCCGCGGGGGCCTCTTTCGCGACCAATAAGGTAGCCACATCAGTCAGAACCGAAGTAATGAAGGTCATCAGGTCCTGGATGGGAATATCTGCCGCCCGGCTCGGCGTTTTGGAAACAGCATTGAAATGTTTCATGATTTACGGCCTTTTCTCCTTAATCGCGGTTCAACTGCCTGCTGGCGTTTCATACCCGTTCTTGCTACCCATCACGATTACGCTCAGAGTATAACATCGCCAAAAGGCTTTGTCAACTTCCGGCATCTGGGGCAAGTACGACATATTGTGGTCAAGGAACGAATACACACCAAATGACGTAGCTCTGACCACTTGGCTTCTGGACCGAAGCCGTTGCGCATAGGCGCATAGGCGCGCGGATGTTTTCACTATACCCTTCAGTAGGGGGCCGTCCCGTCCCCGAGACTGTCGTAGCCGTGAGAGGTGGCGCTGGGTAAGTCGGAGCGGCCCATAAGGGCGATGTCGATGCACCGGGCGGCCTCGCGGCCCTCGTGAATGGCCCATACCGCCAAAGATTGGCCGCGGTGGGCGTCACCTGCGGCGAATACGTTTGGCCGGCTGGTCTGGAAGTTTTGGCCGGTTTTGATGTTGCCGCGCGCATCGAGTTCGAGACCGAGGTCCTGGATCACGGTGTCTTGTTCAGGGTGCAGGAAACCCAGCGCAAGCAGCACCAGGTCGCAGTCGATCGTAAAATCGCTCTCGGGGACTTCCTTCATTTTCCGGCGCCCGAACTCGTCGGGTTCGCTCCATTCGAGGTGCACGGCGTGCAGATGCTTGACGTAGCCGTTCTCGCCGGTGAACCGCTTAGTAAGGATGCTCCACTGGCGTTCGCCACCCTCTTCATGGCTGGTCGAGGTGCGCAGAATCGCCGGCCACAGCGGCCAGGGCATGGTGTCGTCGCGTTCGAGCGGCGGCCTGGGCAGCAGCTCGATGGACCAGACGTGTCGGGCGCCCTGCCGAATGCTGGTGCCCACGCAGTCCGAACCGGTGTCACCGCCGCCAATGACGATGACGTTCTCGTCCTTGGCGGTAATCTCCTTACCCTCAATGTCCTTGCCCATCACGCGGCGGGTCTGCTGGGTCAGGAACTCGACAGCCAGGTGAATGCCATCGAGGTCGGCGCCGGGGATGTCGAGCGTACGCGCCTTGGTCGAGCCCGTGGTGAGGAGCACAGCGTCGAACTCGCCCAGCAGGCTGGTCGGGACGTCCTTACCAACCCAAGCGTTGCAGCGAAACTCGACGCCCTCGGCCTTCAACTGGCCGACGCGGCGCTGAACAACTCCCTTGCCCAGCTTGAAGGCGGGAATGCCATACGTGAGCAACCCGCCAGGTTCATCGTGCCGCTCGAAGACGGTCACCGTATGGCCGGCGCGATTGAGTTGTTGTGCGGCGGCTAACCCGGCGGGACCGGACCCCACGACGGCCACGGTGTTCCCTGTGCGCTGCTCGGGCGGCTCTGGCATGATTAGGCCCGCCTCCCAGCCGTGCTCGGCGATGGCCCGCTCGATGTACTCGATGGTAACCGGCGTTCCGGTGATCCCCAGCACGCAAGCGGCCTCGCACGGCGCCGGACACACGCGCCCTGTAATCTCAGGGAAATTGTTTGTCGAGTGAAGCTGCTTGAGCGCCTCGGGCCACTTATCATCCTTGATCAAGTCATTGAAGTCGGGAATGACATTGCCCAGCGGGCACGCGTAGTGGCAAAACGGCAGGGCGCAGTCCATACAGCGGTAGGCCTGCTGCCGGGTTTTGGCAGGCGTCAAGGTGCCGGCAAACTCCTTAAAGTTCTTGACCCGCTCGCTCACCGGGAGGTTCGCCGGCTCCTCGTGCTTAAAGGACATGAATCCTCTCTCTTTGCTCGGGAACATGCCTTATCTCCTGGCCAGCTCTTTTGCACGCTGTTCGCTCAGGACCCGCGCATAGTCGCGCGGCATGACCTGGACGAACTTGTCAACGACCCGGCGCCACTGGTCCAGGACCCCCTTGGCGACCGGGCTGCCGGTGTAGGCGCAGTGCCGCTCGAGCATGCCCTGGACTACGGAAATCGACTCTTGGTCCAACGGGTGCAAATCCACCATGCCCAGGTTGCAACGGCTCGGAAACGTCCCGTCCTCATCGTAAACGAATGCGACACCGCCGCTCATTCCGGCGGCGAAGTTGCGGCCGGTCTTGCCGAGGATAAGGGCGCGTCCACCGGTCATGTATTCACAGCCGTGGTCACCCACGCCTTCGACGACGACCCGGGCGCCGCTGTTGCGCACGCAGAACCGTTCGCCGGCCACGCCGCGGAAGTAACACTCGCCCCCTGTCGCGCCGTAGAGCACCACGTTGCCGATGAGAATGTTCTTTTCGGCCTCGAACTTGCACTCCTTGGCGGGGCGGACGATGATCTTGCCGCCCGAGAGACCTTTGCCGAGATAGTCGTTGGCTTCACCTTCCACGTAGAAGGTCACACCGTGAATCGCAAACGCGCCGAAGCTCTGCCCAGCGGTCCCCTTGCAATCAATCCACACCGTGTCCTCGGGCAGGTGGCCGCCATACATGCCGAGCTTGTGTCGGCGGGTCAGCTCACTTGAGAGCATGGTGCCTACGGTTCGGTTGATGTTGCGGATGGTCTGCTCGAGGCGTACCGGGGTCTTGTTCTCGAGCGCGGGCCTGGCCTTTTCCATGATCTCATGATCAAGCGCCTTGTCGATCCCGTGGTCCTGGGCCTTGCTGCAATAGCACGTCTCCCCTTCCCACAGTTGAGGCACATAGAGGACCCTGGCGAGGTCCAAGGTCTTGGCTTTCCAGTGCCCGGGCAATGGGTCGAACTCGAGCATGTCGGCCCGGCCGATCATCTCATTGACGGTCCGGAAGCCTAGTTCAGCCATGATCTTGCGCAGTTCACGCGCCACGAGCTGGAAGTAATTGACCACATGCTCGGGTTTGCCCCGGAAGTTCCTGCGCAGTTCCGGGTCCTGCGTGGCAATGCCCACCGGGCATGTGTTGAGGTGGCACTTGCGCATCATCACGCAGCCGCAGACAATCAGGGGGGCCGTGGCGAAGCCGAACTCATCGGCGCCGAGCAACGCCGCGATAGCCACGTCGCGGCCGGTTTTCATCTGTCCGTCCACCTGCACCATAATCCGGCTACGCAGATTGTTCTCGACGAGCACGTGGTGGGTCTCGGCCAACCCCAGTTCCCAGGGCAGTCCCGCGTGCTTCACCGAGCTCAACGGCGATGCGCCCGTGCCACCGTCGTATCCGCTGATGAGCACCAAATCGGCCTTGCCTTTAGAGACGCCCGCGGCGATTGTGCCCACGCCGACCTCCGAGACCAGCTTGACGGAGACATTCCCGTGTACGTTGGCGTTCTTGAGGTCGTGGATGAGCTGCGCCAGGTCCTCGATGGAGTAAATGTCATGGTGCGGCGGGGGCGAGATAAGCTCAACGCCGGGCGTCGAATAGCGCACCTTGGCGATGGTGTCGAACACCTTGTGACCCGGAAGCTGGCCGCCCTCGCCGGGCTTAGCGCCTTGGGCCATCTTTATTTGCATCTCGTCGGAATTGACGAGGTACTCGTTGGTTACGCCAAACCGGCCCGAGGCCACCTGTTTGATCGCACTGCGCCGCAAATCACCGCTCGGGTCGGGCTTGAAGCGCGCGGGGTCCTCGCCGCCCTCACCGGTATTGCTCCGGCCGCCCAGCCGGTTCATGGCGATGGCCAAGGTCTCGTGGGCTTCCTTGCTGATCGAGCCGAAGGACATGGCCCCGGTGACGAAGCGCTTAACGATTTCCTCGATAGGCTCGACTTCCTCGATAGGGATATGCGTAGCCTTTTTGAATTTCAACAGCCCGCGCAACGTGGCCAATGTGCGGTTGCGGTTGTTGATCATCTCCGCAAACTGTTTGTACGTTTTCCAGTTGTTGGTGCGTGCCGCGTGTTGCAGCGTGGCAACGGACTCGGGATTGATCTGGTGAAACTCGCCGCGTTTGCGCCAGCGGTAATGCCCGCCGGGGTCCAGCTCGGGCCACCGTGCCCGCTGCGTGGGATAGGCGATGGCATGGCGCATGAGCGTCTCTTTCGCGATTTCCTCAAGGCCGATGCCCTCGATACGCGTTACCGTGCCCGAAAAGTACCGGTCGACCAACCTGCCGCTCAGCCCGATGGCCTCGAAAATCTGCGCGCTGCGGTAGCTGTGCTGGGTCGATATGCCGATCTTCGACATCACCTTCAACAGGCCCTTTTCGACGGCTCTGATATAGTTCTTGACGGCTTCATCGAAGCCCTGAAGGTTCAGCACGCCTCTTGCCAGGAGGTCATCGAGGGTCTCGAAGGCCAGATAGGGGTTCACCGCGCCCGCGCCGTATCCCGTGAGCAAGGCAAAATGCATGACCTCGCGGGGCTCGCCGCTCTCAACGACAAGGCCGCATTCGGTGCGTGTCTGTTCTCGGACCAAATGATGATGTACCGCGCCCGTTGCCAACAAGCTGGGGATAGGCGCGTGGTCCTTGTCCACGCCACGGTCCGACAGAATTAGAATAGTGGCCCCGCCGGCAATTGCGGCCAAGGCCTCTGCGCAGATGCGGTCGAGCGCTTTCCCGAGGCCTTTTGTGCCGGCTTTGGCATTGAACAAGGTGCTAATCACGACAGATTTCAGGCCCGCCTTGCGGCCTGCGGGCCAGAGCGTCGGCGGAGGCGCGCCCAATTCTTTGATGTACTCGAGTTGGGCGTCCGTGATGATAGGCGTCTTGAGAAAGAGCTGTTGACAATGTTCGGGCGTTTCGTCCAGGAGATTGCGCTCGCGGCCAATGGTGGTCTCGAGAGACATGACGACCTCCTCGCGGATGGAGTCGATGGGCGGATTGGTCACCTGGGCAAACAACTGCTTGAAATAATTGAACAGCAGTTGGGGGCGATCGGACAATACGGCCAAGGGCGCGTCGTTGCCCATCGACCCGATGGGTTCCTTGCCGTTTTGCGCCATCGGCGCCATGAGGATTGCGAGGTCCTCGAGCGTGTACCCGAACACGCGCTGGCGCTCGAGCAGCGAGGCTCTTTCCTGAACGGGCGGCGTCTCCTTCGGACTTGTGGGCAGCGTCACCCTATTCTGGTTCAACCAGCGTCGGTAGGGCCGCATGTTCGCGAATGACTTCTTGATTTCATCGTCGTCCACGATACGGCCCTGTTCGGTGTCAATCAGAAACATGCGCCCCGGTTCGAGCCGCCCCTTCTTGATAATCTTCTCCTGGGGGACCTCAAGCACGCCCACCTCGGAGGCCATAACCACGAAGTTGTCCGCCGTCACCCAGTAACGCGAGGGGCGCAGGCCGTTGCGGTCGAGCACGGCGCCAATGCGAACCCCGTCGGTGAAGGCTATCGACGCAGGCCCATCCCAAGGCTCCATCAAACAGGCGTGGTACTCGTAGAAGGCCCGCTTATCGTCGGGCATGCTTTCATGGCCGCTCCAGGGCTCGGGAATCATCATCGCTACACTGTGGGCCATGGACCGCCCACCTCGCACCAACATCTCCAGCGCATTGTCGAAAATGGCCGAGTCGCTCGCGCCGCACGTCAGCACGGGCCGGAGCTTCCGGATATCCTCGCCAAAGAGCGGGCTGGCGAAATGCTGCTCGCGCGAGGCCATCATGTTGATGTTCCCGCGCAGCGTATTGATTTCCCCATTGTGCGCCAGGAATCGGAACGGCTGCGCCAGCGGCCAGGTCGGGAATGTATTGGTGCTGTAGCGCTGATGGACCAAGGCCAAGGCGCTTTCGAACTTGGCATCGGACAGGTCCGGGTAGTACCGTGCCATCTGGTGCGCCAGCATCAGGCCCTTATAGCACGTCGTCCGCGCCGAAAGACTGGCCACGTAAAACTCCTCGCCCGATGAGATTTCGCAGTCCCGGACGGCACGCTCGGCCACCCGGCGAATCACCAGCAGCTTGCGCTCGAACCCATCCACGTCAAGCCCTGGGCCGCGTTTGACGAATACCTGCTCAATCACGGGTTCGTTTTCTCGCGCCAGCCAGCCGATAGCCGAGGAATCGCGCGGAACTTCCCGCCAGCCCAGGAAGGTCTGGCCCTCTTCCTTAATAGCTTCTTCCACCAACCCCATGCATGCTGCGCGGCCTTCGGCGTCCTGCGGCAGGAATACCATGCCAACCGCATAGGCGCCGGGCTCAGGCAGGTCGAACTTCAGTTGTTCCGCCTGTTCGGCGAAAAAGCGGTGGGGCGTCTGGACGATCATGCCCGCTCCATCGCCCGTTTCAGGATCGCAGCCTGCCGCACCGCGATGCACCAGGTTCTCGAGCACCTGTATGCCCTGCCGGATAATCGTATGCGACTTGGCGCCGTCGATATTCACCACGAAGCCGACGCCGCAACCTTCATGTTCATAACGGGGGTCGTAACATCCCTTTGTCGATATGGCCCTCATAGACAAACCATTCTTATGCGCATGATGCTCCCAGGAAATCGGCCAACATGGATTACTGATTATAGAACAGCGCCAGTCCCCCTTGCGCCTCTTCGGCCTTGAGGTAAT
The DNA here is from genome assembly GCA_964425145.1 of uncultured Nitrospiraceae bacterium. GTDB lineage: Bacteria > Hydrogenedentota > Hydrogenedentia > Hydrogenedentales > SLHB01 > CAYRLQ01. Next base: position 1,274 of record CAYRLQ010000207.1, on the reverse strand, counting down.
CCTACAAGACGGCCCGTGCGCCTGTCAAACTGCCCCAAGAATCGCGGTGCCCTCGCGCCGTGGAATGACTCGGTAACACCGGATTGTCTATAATCCCAATGGAAAACCGAAACGGATTGCAGCGAGCCATGGCGCAAGATAGGAAGGCAAAGCCCCGTTTTCTCGAGGTCACGCGCGACCTGCTGATCAAATACGATCGCCCCGGTCCACGCTACACCAGCTATCCTACCGTGCCGGAATGGCGCGAGGACTTCGGCAGCGCGGACTACGCGCGCGCGCTCGAAAACGCAGCCACGCGGCCCGAGACGCCTTTGTCGCTCTATGTGCACATTCCCTTCTGCCGGAAGCGGTGCACCTACTGCGGGTGTAACACATTTGTCCTGGGTAGCGATGACGAAATCGGTGTCTATATCGCCAATATGGCTCAAGAAGTCACTCGGGTCAAGAATGCTTTGGGCAACCGGCGTGCGGTAAAGCAGCTCCATTGGGGAGGAGGCACCCCGACCACGCTCAGCGTCGACGAAATCCGGCTTCTTTTCAAAATACTCACGAATGAGCTTTCCATCGCGCCCGATGCCGAGATCGCCCTTGAAGTCGACCCGCGCGTTACCACACAAGAGCAGGTCCAAACCCTCCGTGAATTGGGCTTCAACCGGATCAGCATGGGCGTGCAGGACCTCGACCCGCAGGTCCAGGCTGAAATCGGCCGTAACCAGAGTGAACAGCAGACCCGCCAACTGTTCGCCTGGTGCCGGGACGCTGGTTTTCAGGGCATCAACGTGGACCTCGTCTATGGCCTCCCCGGCCAACGGCTGACGAGCTGGACCGAGACCATCCGCAAGATCATCGACATCGGCCCGGACCGCTTGGCGGTCTACAGCTTCGCCTACCTGCCTGCGCGCATGAAAAACCAGCAGGCTATAGACGCTTCGAAGCTCCCAACGGGACCCGACAAATACGAACTGTTCGCCACGGCCCGGTGCATGTTCCTCGAGGCGGGCTACCAGGCTATCGGGATGGACCACTTTGCCCGGCCCGATGACGAACTGGCCGTCGCCCTCGATGAGCGGCGGCTTCACCGGAATTTCATGGGGTATACTGTCGTGCCCGCTGACGATATGATTGGCTTTGGCGTCTCCGCCATCGGTGAAATCGGCGGCTGTTACGCCCAGAACGACAAGACGTTTTCCGGGTACTATGATAAGATCGAGCGCATGCGCTTCGCCACAGCCCGCGGTTGCATCCTGTCCGAGGACGATGCTGTCCGCCGCTGG
>CAYRLQ010000206.1:0-8010 GCA_964425145.1 uncultured Nitrospiraceae bacterium | reverse complement strand
TCGATGTACATCCAGCGCAACTACGGCCAACCCGCCCACCATCTCCAGCGCCTCGTCTTGCGAACCGACGGCTTTATCTCGGTCAACGCACCTTATAGCGGCGGCGAACTGCTCACCAAGCCCGTACGATTCACCGGGAAACAACTCGTTCTGAACGTGTCGACATCGGCCGCAGGCAGCGTCCGGGTGGAACTTCAGGACGAGACCGGCACGCCGATCCCAGGTTACACGCGGGACGATTGTGATGAGATCATCGGCGACGAGATCGCGCGCGTCGTATCCTGGAAGGACAAGACTGACCTCAGCGCACTGGCCGGCGAGGCCGTCCGACTGCGCTTCATCATGAAAGACGCCGACCTCTACGCGATCCGTTTCAGGTCCGGGACCGAAGGGAGGTAGGGAACCATGCGCAGAATGTGTGCCATTGTTGGCGCCATAATCGGTAGTTGGATAGGTTGGTGGCTTGGTGCACACGTGGGATTGATGAGCGCGTTCCTGCTGAGTATGATCGGTGCTGCGGGCGGCATATATGCGGGGCATCGCATCGCCCGGGACTACCTGTAAGCGGAGGTCTGTGCTCAGAGAACTCTTCTCTTGATTCCATCTTTCAAGGCCGCAAGAACAGGGACGTGCCCCTATCTACTTGGCGATTTCCCCGTTGCGCTGCAGTGAATGGGTGTCAGTCACCCTTATTGCGCGCTTTTTTTCAGCAGCGGGGTGATGAACTCGTCGACGGTTTTCGACCACAGGTCGTGTGAGATGACAAAGCCTTCGTTGTGGTCGCCGTGGATTTCGAGGAACCGTTTGGGTTCGTGGGCAATTCGGAATAGTTCCAGGCCGTGCCGGAATGGGATGAGGGAGTCGTCGGGGCTGTGGATGACGAGCAGCGGGCTGGTGAACCTGGTGACCTTGCCGGCGTTGTCGAATCGATGGCGGATGAGGTGCTTCATGGGCAACCAGGGGAGCATTTCCTTGGCGAGTCGGCTTGTGGAAAGGAACGTACTTTCGAGTATGACAGCGGCAGGCGTTACCTCTGCAGCGATCTGGGCGGTCATGCTCCCGCCCAAAGATCGGCCAAACAGGACGACCTGGCCGGGCGGGATGCCGCGGTCATCGGTCAGGTAGCGCCACATGGCGCGGACGTCTTCATAGCAGCGGCCTTCGGAGGGCCTGCCGGTGCTATGGCCGTAGCCGCCGTAGTCATAGAGCAGGACATCGAGTTGGAGGTCGCGGAACAGCATGACGGATTCGAGGCGGTCGGCGACATTGCCCGCGTTGCCGTGTGAGAACAACACCGTGCCGCGTGCGTTCTCGACGTGGATGAACCAGGCGTGTGTGACCTGGCCGGACACAGGCACACGAACGTCTTCGTAATCCCATTGGTAAGCGCTCTTCGGTGTGCGGTAGACATCGCGCGTGGCGGGGAAAATGACCTTGGTTTGCAGGAGCACCACTATCAGGACAAATCCACCGTATACCACCAAAACCAGGAACAGAGCTGTTACGATCATCCATATTCCTTTACGTGTCGAGCCGCTCGGGGAAGCATGTTTGCTTGCATCCATGAGACAATTGTGTCATATTTTCCGGGAACCCAACAACGCGTGGCGCTTTCGAGGAAAGTTAGCCCCCCGTGTGCGTGGGATGATATATTACGGAACCGAGAGTAGTCCAAGATGACCGAGCGGAAGGGAAGAGACCGCACAAAGAATGTAAGGATGAAGAAAATGGATAAGAGAACGAAGTTTATACTCGATGAAGAGCAAACGCCTACTCAATGGTATAACATCCAGGCGGATTTACCTGAACCGCTGCCACCAATTTTGCACCCGGGGACGGGAAAGCCGGTAGGGCCTGATGACTTGGCTCCGCTGTTTCCCATGGAGCTGATTAAGCAGGAGGTAAGCACTGAGCGCTGGATTGAAATCCCCGAGGAGGTGCAGGAAATTTACCGGCTGTGGCGGCCGACCACGCTATTCCGGGCACACAGATTGGAGAAAGCCCTGGATACGCCGGCGAAGATTTTTTACAAATATGAGGGGACGAGCCCCCCTGGAAGCCACAAGCCCAACACCGCAGTAGCGCAAGCCTACTACAACAAAGCGGAAGGCATTAAGCGCATAGTCACCGAGACCGGGGCGGGACAGTGGGGAAGTGCGTTATCTTTCGGAGGCGCTTGTTTCGATCTCGAGATCAAGGTCTATATGGTCGCCATCAGCTATCACCAGAAACCCTACCGGCGCATCATGATGGAGACCTGGGGGGGCAAGTGTGTACCCAGCCCAAGCCCCGATACCAAGGTGGGACAAGCTATGCTGGAAAAATGGCCTGATTGCCCCGGCAGCCTGGGGCTTGCCATTAGTGAGGCCGTAGAGGATGCCGTGTCTCGTGACGATAGTCACTATTCGTTAGGTAGTGTGCTTAATCACGTTCTTCTGCACCAGACGGTCAACGGGTTAGAGGCCAAGAAGTTGATGGAAAAGGCAGACGCCTACCCGGATATTATCATCGGCTGCATCGGTGGTGGCTCAAACTTTGCCGGCCTGTTTTTGCCCTTTGTCAAGGACAAAATTGATGGAACAAAGCCGGACCTGCGCATCATCAACGTCGAGCCTACGGCTGCGCCAACCGTGACCAAGGGTCCGTATGCCTACGACTTTGGCGATGAAGCAGGGCTGACGCCCCTGATCAAGATGTACACACTCGGGCACGAGTTTATTCCACCCCCAATCCATGCCGGAGGCTTACGCTATCACGGGATGGCGCCCATTATATGCCACCTGCACAAGCTGGGACTCGTTGAAGCCAGAGCGGAGCACCAGATTGCCACCTTCGAGGCCGGGGTAACCTTTGCTCGCACTGAGGGCATTATCAGCGCCCCCGAGCCAAACCACGCTATTAAGGCGGTGATTGACGAAGCCCTTAAGTGCAAGGAATCTGGTGAGTCCAAAACCATTCTGCTGGCTCACAGCGGCCATGGGCACGTCGATATGGCAGCGTATGACGCTTACCTATCAGGGAAACTTGAAGACTATGCGTATCCTGAGAAGGAAATTAAAGAGTCATTAAAGAGTCTGCCGAAGGTCGAATAAAGCAACGCGAATTGAGGCCAAATAAAACGACAAGCATTCTGCATGCCGCACTCACGTTGCCTGGCCGTAGTAGGCGTCGGAGCCGTGTTTGCGCAGGAAGTGCTTGTCTCGCAGGTACTGCGGAATGGGTCCCACGTCGGGCGCCAGCATACGCGTGTGCAGGGCCATGCGGGCGACCTCCTCGAGGGCCACGGCCGTCTCGACCGCTTCACCGAGAGTCCGGCCCCACGTAAACGGCGCGTGTTGGGCGGCCAGCACCGCCGGATAGTGCATCGGGTCGAGGTCCTTGTAACGGCGGACGATCGCTTGGCCGATGTGGCGCTCGTAGGCATTGGCCACTTCATCGGCGGTCAGCGGGTCGGTCACGGGGATATCGCCGTGGGCCAGGTCGGCGTGCGTGGTGCCGAAGCACGGGATGGGCCGGCACGCCTGCGCCCAGCAAACCGCGTAATGCGAGTGGGTATGCACGACGCCGCCGATCTCTGGAAACGCCTTGTACAAGACCAGATGCGTGGCGGTGTCCACCGAAGGCTTGTAGTCGCCCTCGACCACCCTCCCGTCCATATCCACGACAGCCATGTGCTCGGCACGCATGGCATTATACGGCACGCCGCTGGGTTTGATGACCACGAGCCCTTCGTCGCGGTCAATCCCACTGGCATTGCCCCACGTCAACAGCACCAGACCTTGACGAACCAGTTCCAGGTTGGCCTCGAGTACCCTTTCCTTCAGTGGTTTCAGCATGTGCAAACTCCTGAATCTCGATGCTATGCCCCATAATTCGCCAAGGCAAATCCCGCAGCCGCACGCGGCTCATTTCGCCAGCTGACCATCACTTCTTCTCAAGAGCGCGCTTCGTCGGGCAACCGACTTACGACCGCTTCGTAAACCCGGCGGGCCAGATGAAGGGCGTTTTCGCCCTTATCACGCGAAGGCGACTTCCAATCGCCGGGATAGCGGAACACCCATGCGAATGCCGTGAGATCGCGCGCTTCCGTCAGAACTTCGCGAAGACTCGGATGGATGGCTTCGCACCGGCAGGAGAGCAGGTCCAGGTCGTGGGTTTTGGGAATTGTCTGGCCGTGTGCGACAAGGAAGGCTTTCAATGCCTTTTCCGCCGCTTGCTGGCAGTGGAACAGGGCATCTTCAACAATCGGTGGATCAGGTTGCAAGTCCAGAGCGCCGGCCCGCAGGTCCATGGCGGCCCGTTTCAGCCATGCCCGCGCCTCCGCCACGGATTCAGGCCGCATACACAAGCACCCCTTCCCGCAGTACTGTTTCGGGCAACGACCCCGGAACGTCTCGCTTCCGTTCGAACTCCTCGATCGTCAACACGATAACGTCTTTGGAGACGGGCACGCCGCAGAGCAACCGAAACGCCGCCTGTGCGCGTTCGTAGCCCGGTTCGTCCGCTCGCTCGACAACGACCAAGAAGTCGTAATCACTGTCCTCTCCGCCGTCGCCTCGAGCGTGGGAGCCGAAAAGATACACCCGTTCAGGGTGCAGCCCACGCACCAGCCGCCCCACCATGTCTGCCAGAAGAGTGACCTGTGACGTCGCATCCAGTCCCATCCTGCACCTCCACCAGCATCATACCATGGGTTCCCACGATACGTCATCCTGTTCGCCTTACCCAACCGGCCACTGTTCAGCTCGACACGCCGGACCGTGTGTTTCCTCGCTGTACTCTTCAAGGTATCCGTTCAGCCGCTCGACGATGGGCGCGATCTCCACGAATTCCATAAGCGAGGCGCGCAGTTTGGCGATGTTAGGAGCGCCTCTGAGGTAACCGGCGTAGCGCTTGCGGTGTTCGAGCACGGCCCGGCGTTCGCCTTTGTACTCCGCAGCAGCCTCGAGGTGCTCGATACACAACGCAACGCGTTCGGCCAGCGTGAGTTCAGGCAAGTGATCTCCCGTGGCGAGGAAATGCTTGGTCTGCTCGAATAACCACGGATTATTGATGGCGCCGCGGCCGATCATGACGCCGTCGACGCCTGTCTCGAACATCCGTTTAGCGTCCTCCGGGGTGAACACGTCGCCGTTGCCGAACACGGGAATCGAGACGACCCCCTTGACCTTCTCGAGCCAGGACCAATCGGCCTGGCCATTATACGCCTGTGCGCGCGTACGGCAATGAACGGCCAGGGCCTGAACCCCGACCTGCTCGACCATGCGGGCTACGTCGAGGATGCATATACTGTCGTCGTCCCAGCCGAGTCGGGTCTTGACGGTCACCGGCAACCGCGTGCCGCGGACGACGGCGTTGACCACGGACTCGAACTTCCCGAGGTCGCGGAGCAGCCCGGCCCCGTCCCCCCGCGACGCGATCTTCCTCACCCAGCATCCCGCGTTGATATCGACGAAATCCGGCTGGGCCGCCTCGGCCATGGCTGCGGCGCGTTCCATCGAGGCCTCGGTGCTGCCGAAAAGCTGGATTCCGATGGGCCGTTCCTCGTCCGTCACCCGAATCCGTTTCAGGCTGATCTCGACTTTGCGGACCAGCGCCTCACAGTTGACGAACTCCGTATACAGGATGTCCGCGCCACGCTCTTTGCAGATGCGCCGAAAGGGCGGGTCGGATACATCCTCCATCGGCGCTAGGGCTAGAGGTTTTTCTATGTCGATGGCTCCGATTCGCATGGCAGAAACCCAGCCGCTGGATAGTGCGACGTGCGAAGTGTGAGTGGACTGGACGAACGGCCCAGCACTTCGCACTTCGCACGGAGCACTTGCGACAAGCGCCGGACGTCACCGCTTCTGGTATATCTCCCCTCCCTGGGCGCGGAACTCCTCGGCCTGCTGCTGCATGCCCTTTTCCCGGACCTGTCGGGATATCTCCATAGCGCAGAACTTCGGCCCGCACATCGAACAAAAATGCGCGCGTTTTTCGCCGACCTGAGGCAAAGTGGCATCGTGGAATTCGCGGGCTTTATCTGGGTCGAGGGCGAGGTCGAACTGGTCTTGCCAGCGGAACTCGAACCGGGCAATGCTCATAGCGTTGTCGCGCACCTGCGCGCCTGGATGGCCCTTGGCAAGGTCGGCCGCGTGGGCGGCCAGTTTGTGGGCGATGACACCCTCGCGGACATCGTCCCTGTCCGGCAGGCCCAAGTGCTCTTTGGGGGTGACATAACAGAGCATGGCCGTGCCGTACCAGCCGATCATGGCGCCGCCAATGGCGGAATTCACGTGGTCGTAGCCGGCGGCGATGTCTGTGGTCAATGGGCCGAGCGTGTAGAAAGGCGCCTCGCCGCACCAGGCGAGCTGGTTGTCGATATTCTCTTTAATCATGTCCATGGGCACGTGGCCCGGGCCTTCGTTCATGACCTGAACGTCGTGTTCCCAGGCGCGTTTGGTCAGCTCGCCCTGCACCTTAAGTTCGGCGAACTGGGCCTCATCATTGGCGTCGGCGATGCAGCCGGCTCGCAGCCCGTCGCCGATGGAGAATGCGATGTCGTACGCGGCCATGATCGAGCAGATGTCGTCCCAATGGGTATAGAGGAAGTTTTCCTCGTGATGCGCAAGACACCAGTTGGCCATGATCGACCCGCCGCGGCTGACGATGCCCGTCATCCGCCTCTCGGTCAAGGGGATGAAACGCAGGAGCACGCCGGCGTGGACCGTGAAGTAGTCCACGCCCTGCTCGGCATGCTCGAGCAGCGTATCGCGGTAGACCTCCCAGGTGAGGTCCTCGGGCCTTCCCCCCACATTCTCGAGCGCTTGGTACAAAGGCACAGTGCCGACAGGCACGGGCGAATTGCGGATGATCCACTCGCGGGTCTCATGGATGTTCTCCCCCGTGGACAGGTCCATAACCGTATCAGCGCCCCAGCGAATCCCCCACACCATCTTCTCGACCTCTTCATGAATTGAACTCGACACGGCGGAGTTGCCGATGTTCGCATTCACTTTGACAAGGAAGTTCCGGCCGATGATCATCGGCTCGAGTTCCGGGTGCTTGATGTTGGCCGGAATGATCGCCCGTCCCCGGGCCACCTCAGCACGGACAAACTCCGCTGTGATAGCCTCGGGGACCTCCGTGCCCCAGTGGTGCCCCGGGTGCTGCTGGCGCAACACCGCGACCGTTTGCTCGAGGCGCATATTCTCCCGGATGGCCACGAACTCCATCTCCGGGGTAATCTCGCCACGGCGTGCATAGTGCATTTGGGTAACGCAGGCCCCATGTTTCGCGCGCATGGGCTTGCGTCCCGCCGGGAACCGCACGCCATCCACGGCTGCGGCACTCGCGCGCTCCCGCGTATAGACCGATGTGGGTTGGTCCAAGTCCTCGACATCGCCCCGGTTCCGGATCCATTCCAATCGCACCGGGGCGAGGCCCTTCTCGAGGTCAATCTCGACGTCCGGATCGGTATACGGCCCTGATGTATCGTACAAGGTTATAGGCGGATTCGCCAGCTCGCGCGGCTCGCCGGATGCCTGGCCAACTTGCGTGGGCGCTTGGCAAATCTCGCGCATGGGCACCCGGACCGACGGGTCCGAGCCCTGAACATAAACCTTGCGCGACCCCGGAAACGGCGCGCAGCTTATCGCATAGTCCCCGGCATTCGCTTTGTTCGTATCCACCAACATTAATCTCCTCCAAAAGCACCACAACGCTCACGGCGGACTTGCGCCGCAGCAACTGCACCTGACCCGGCAAGACTGACAACCACCATTCATTTTAACACAATTCGGCGCGCCCTTCACTTTATCCTGTATTTTCGCTACTTGGGACGCTACAGTGTGGGACATTGCCGAAAATCTGGGAGGATAAAAACCAATGTAAGACGATTTACCCGGTTGCTACTGGAAAACTGGTGGACCGGAAGGAAAGTAGAAGTAAAGCGAAAAGCCAAGAACACCAAATAGGGATAAACAGGAGTGTGATGATCCCGTTTATCCCCTTTTCTTACACAACCGG
>CAYRLQ010000205.1:0-8012 GCA_964425145.1 uncultured Nitrospiraceae bacterium | reverse complement strand
TCCTCGATGAAAAGCCCCACGTGCGGGTCCTCGGATAGGTCCGTCCCAGTGAACTGATAGCTCGGGAACGGTGCCTGGTCAACCCGGATAAACCGTTCGGGATGTTCGACCACCCACCGCGAGTAAATGCCCACATGGTTGGGGACCATGTCGGAAGCCAGGCGGATGCCGCGTTGCCCCGCGCGGTCGCGCAGGTTTTCATAGGCCGGTTCGCCGCCGATCTCCCCGGCGATTACGTAGTCGTACAGCGAATAAGCCGACGCAGCCGCTTCCGGGTTGCCCATGATCTGCTTGATCTTCTGCGAGGCCGTCGAGCGTTCCCACACGCCGATCAGCCATAGCCCGGTGAACCCCCACCGGGCCAAACGGTCGAGTTCCTCGTCGGGAATCTCGTCCAGGCGCGTGATCGGCCGCTGGTAGTGCCGGGACAATTGGTCGAACCAGACGTGAACGTTCTTCGCGATGAGGACGACGTTGGCCATCCAATCGCGATCGGAGGTAAAACCGGCATACTCAGGGTACCCGAGGTCGAGCTGATACGCTCGCCCAAACTCCAAGACTCGAGCAGGTCCAGGCCCCAACACGCGCAGGCGCATCTCTTCCTCCATAATGCCCGTCGTCAGGACCAGGCGCTCGAAAAGCTCCCGGGGCAGCACACCTGCCCAGTGGGTCTTGATGTACTCGAGCTGGCCGCCTATCGAATCCGGGCAGGCCCGCATGGGCGCCCGCAGAACCGTGAACAAGGCTTCGGAAAGAGACGGGAGCGGCGGCTGCGCGGCAAAGAACGTCTCCAGGCTGGCCACCAGTGATTCATACGGCGCTTCGTGCTTCAGGTCCCCGTCGTCAAACAACCCGCGCAACGGCATTAGGGCGGGATTGTCCGCGGTCAGTTTGAGCAAGATCATTTCACGCGCGGCCATACAGCGGTTAGGCTGGTTGCCCGTGATCGCAGCGAGGTATTCGGACTCGGTGCAGCGTCCGGCGTGGACGCTCTCTGGCGGGAAGAACGTCACAAACCCCTGGCACGACTCTTTTGCAAGCGACTGGCCCGCGTGCGCCCGCGTCCAGTCCAGCGCCGTCGCGAGGGCTCCTGGAAACTGCTCGAAGCAGTACTTGTCGACCAGGTGGCGCAGGACATCCTCCAGTAAGCCCAATGCCATCAGTTGACCTGCGTACACCGGCTCAGCGCCGGCCGTTTGCGCAGCGCGCTGCCGGTTCATCACGTCGGCCAGGCGGCGAATCGCCGGCAGCGTCTGATTCGGGGCAGAGGCTGCCCCAGGGGCACGAGCACGAGCACGTATGAAGGATGACATCCCCAACCTCTCCCACGCCTGGCGCGAGACCGTAAAGCCGAACGGGAAGTAGGCTTCAGGGCGTTGCTCAGTATTGATATGAATCATTTGTCTCCTCGCACTACCAAGAAACTACCCATAAATTACCACAGGATGCCGCCGTTTGCCTAATTCAAGGCCCCGCCTAACCCGGACACCCCGGAACCGCACAGGTGAAAATAATGATAATAGTCCCACGCAGAGGCGCAGTGTGGCACAGGCTGACAGCCTCTGCTACCCCCCCCGGAACCGGGCTAAAGCTCCGTGAGCGATCTGCCGATAATGTAGGCAGACAGGAAAGTTTGAACGCGCAATTGGCAAACGAGGAGAAGCACAATGGTTGGCATTCAAAGGATCATCGGCATCCGCGAACCTGCCAACACGAAACGGGCGGACGACCGCGGCAAGAAGGTCGAAATGCATGACGCGGCGGCCCGGGACGGGGTGCGCATCAGCCCGGAAGCACAATGGGCTGCGGAAGTCGCCCGTTTGCTTGAAACGCCGGAAAGCCAGGTTGACCTGCGAGCAGAGCGTATTGCCCAGGTGAAAGAGAATCTCGAACAAGGGACCTACAGGGTTCAAGAGGTGGTGTTGCTAGCAGCCGCCCGGATAAGCGGCTATGTGACCCCACCGTTGACATAACCTCCGTTCGGAATCGCTCCACCAACGGGGGGATCGTGATGAGCGCGGCCACTACGGCCGCGCTTTTTCTCAGTGCTAGACCTCTTTGGCACGTCAAAGAGAAGCCCTCGCGCGGGCTGCGCGAGGGCTGCGAAATTGATCGGTCTACGTTCTACGCCTTAGAAGGAAATTTTGGTCTCGAAGTAGAGGTAATCAGCATCGTCATCATCGGTGCCGATACGCCTGCGAAGACCGTTGTTGGAGACGTAGTTACTATCCTCAAGGCCGTCATCGACGAACATGTGGGCCCAACCACACTCGAGCGACAGGTCTTCGCTGTAGTTGTACGTCATATACAGGCCCAGTTCCCAACCGAGCTCCTCGTCGACGTCAAACAACCAGCAATCTATCGCTTCGTCGGCCTCGAAGTATGATGCGGCCAGCAGCAGCTCGACCTGCTCGGTCGGCATGGCGCTCACGCCCGCGCGGGCAATCCAGACATTGGACAGGCGCGTGGGCGCTATGAACTCGCTGTACTCCCAGTTCGAGAACAGCCGATTAAAGGACAGCTCTTCGTCATCACTGCCCCCCAGATACGCACCGCCCAAATAGACGCGCGGCGTCCAGTTCATGTCGAAGGTGTAACCCACTTCGAGGTTCCCACCCAAGGCATCGAAATCGGCATCATCGTTCCAATCCCAATCCCGGTCCAGCGGGTTACGAGGAAGCCGCTCGGCATCGCCGAACTGATAGGCAACCTCAGCTTCGAAATCAAAAGCACCAATCGTGCCGGCTCCGCGGAGGCCAATGGTGTGCAGTTGAACTACATCTTCGTCATCCCACCAGTCAAGCCAGGTGTCCCTCGAGATCGCATCACGGACGAACAGCCAGTATGCGTCGATCGTGATGTCTTCAAGGCCCAGATAGCTGCCGTACACACCGTACAAGTCGACATCGCCATCTTCCTCCAACGGGCTGCGCTCGACGGCCTTGACCCACACGCCGTGCACACGTAACGTGTCCGTCTCATAGGTCAGAAGGATACCGTCGAAGGACAGACCCGTAAAAAACGACGACGTGTCATTCACGCCAATCAACCACTGGCTACCGAGCGCCAACTCTTGGCGGCCGATGCGCGCGCTCAACGGCTGGCCCCACATCTCCTTGGCCTCGATGTAGGACTGGTACACTTCCACGTCATCGGCGGCCGCGGCACGGCTATCCACACCGGTGATGTAGTTGGTGCGGAGATCCTCACCCCAGACATCCCAGCTATCTAGCTCGATGAACGCGCTGACTTCGTCGGTGAAGTCCGCCTTGACATTCAGGCGTGTACGCTGTTCGACGAACGACAGGGTATTGCCCCAGTCGTCGTCCCACGTCCAAATTTCACCCGTGTACCAGTTGCCGCGGATGCGAAGCGACCCTCCTACTTCGATATTCTGCAGCTCAGCCAGCGCTGGTGCAGCGAGGATGGCCGCCGCCACAAGCACAACAAACGTTTTACGCATTGTGCGAATTCTCCTCTTCGTTCTTTCGCCTTGGAAACCCACCGTTTCCAGACACATCAGACGCGAGAGAATCGACCTCTCGCCTCTATAATATTTACTCATGCGCCTCAGCGAGTCATCTCGCTCAGGTGCCCTCTATACGCGACATCAAGATTTAACGACCCCGGAAGACTTTCTTGCTCTGCTGTTTCCATCCCTCCTTCCGCGCTTCTGAGTCGAGGATCGTTAATGATGGAGTTATCCGCCTATATGCCCCGGACACATCCACGGAATCCTATGGACACAATACCTTATGCCAGAGGTAAGTATAGCAGAGGCACGGCCCACTGTCAAGTGAAGCGAGCCGCTCAGTTTCAAGCTTGCGGCCAGCGGTGAATGCCCCATGTCAATGCCGGCTCTGTCGTCGAGAACTGAGGCAAGAAAGGAGGACGCCTGAAGATCGACGGCAGGGAGACTGAACCCGAAGAGGCCACCCGCCTCGGGCGTCGCCGCGGCCTCCGAAGCGGCCTTCTGATTATATGAACCCGGACCCGGTCGACAATGCCCACTCGGATCGCGTTTGCGCCTGACGCAAACCGGAATTTGAACGGCACACCGCTGCCGTGCACAATGTCCGGGCGAATCTCGAGAAGGAGACCGTTCGGATTCTCGGGACTCGGTGTTAGGCAAGAAGAAAACCACAGGAGAGCAGCAACAATGTGTGAAAATCAAAGGAGTTTTATCCGGTCCAAGCACTTCATCATGGTTTCCAGCGCGGTGGCTGTCGCTCTCGCACTCGCGTGCGCAGGCGCGGCTTCCGCGGCGGATTTGCCTGATGCCCAGGATGTGATCGACAAGCACATCAAGGCCACCGGCGGCGAGGATGCCTTTCGCAAACTTGAGACCCAGGTATCCAAGGCTACTTTCAAGTTATCGGAAATGGGCATGGAAGGCACCATGACGACCTACAAGGCGAAGGGCGGCAAGTCTCTTACCCAAGTAGAGTTCGGCGCGTTCGGCACCATCACGAGCGGCACGAATGGCGGGGTCTCGTGGCAGATGAACCCCATGGAAGGGAATACTGTCCGCGAAGGGCAGGAAATGGCACGCGAGCTACGCTCTGCTGAGTTTAACGTGTTTTTGAACTGGAAGGCCCATTTCGAGAAGGCGCAGTGCGTGGGTGAGGAGTCTGTTGACGGCGCCCAGTGCTACAAAGTGGTTATGACACCGTCGAATGATGATCCGGTGAGCTATTTCTTCGACAAGAAGTCCGGTTTGCTTCTCAAGCAGCAGCAGAAATTGACGGAAGTGCCGGGCGGAACAGAAACAATAACCTTCAGTAACTACAAGAAGGTCAACGGCATCTCAGTGCCGCACAAAGTGGCGATCGATGCTGTCGAAGCGACCTTCGAAATCACCTTTGACAGCATCGAGTTCAATGTCGATATCCCGCCTGACCGTTTCGACCTGCCCGAAGAGGTGAAAGTGCTGGTGAAAAAGGCGGGATGACCGCGCGCTGAAGGCGCCCAATGGGGTGACCATCCTCGACCCCGACAGGCTAAGACCGGCCCCGTCCCCGGAATGCGGTGGCCTCACTCCACTTCGCCTGCTGGTCTTCGGAGAGGACCGCCGCGAGGGCCGTGTCCAGCTTCTCCTTCAACTCGCGGCGTGTCTCACGCATCGACTCGAAGTCCTCGTTGGCCATGGCTTCCCGCATCGCCTTATCCGTGTCAACAACATACTGATTGACCAGCGCCAGCGCCTTGAACAGCTTCTTCTCCCCGAGTTCAAACCCGGCCAACGTGTCGACATAACGGTCCCAGCTTCGGTTGAACGTGCCCAGCGACGCGATGGCCTGGGCCACCTGTTTCTCTTTCAGAATGCCCTTCAAGGCCTCTTCCAGCTTGCCGCGCTCCTTCTCCTGGAGTTCCCGGGACGCCTGGTACCGACTGCGACGGTCACCCCCTTGCCCCTCAGACAGTTCTCGAATAGCTTTCTGGTAAGTCTCCCGAGCAGCCTTGTACGCGCCCACCAGCCTTTCCATGTCCTTCTTCGAAAGTCCCAACTCCCTGGCCACGCACTCAGCTTCCAGTTTCCAGGCCGCCTCAACCTTCTCCGGCGCAAGCCGAGGACCGCCCTGGACCGGTTGCGCCGCCGCATTCGGCATCCAGCCGCCCAGGACCATCAATACCGCAATGCAAACAACCACCACACCAATTTGTCTAGGCTTCATGGTTTCTCCCTCCTTTTCGGCTTGCCCGCCTCAGGCGGGCAAGCTGTTTCCATTAGACTCCAACCCGTGATCCGGCCCTCACTGCGACTCACCGCACACCATCGGCCAGCATGGATACCGTATGCCTTTTTTTCGCCCGTGTCAAGATGATTAACGCCGGCTTTGGACTCCTCATCCACCACGGGTCTTCGGCCTGTCAAAGGGTCTGAGCTTTCCAGTCAGCGCAACGACAAGCTCGTCCCGGTTCCCATGGGTTAGCTCGATCAGCTCGACATCGCGTCGTGCCTTGACCCGATCGGCAAAGGGATCGGGCTTTTTGAGAATCGCCGCCAGCATGGGCAGCGGGCTATCAAGCGCTTTCTGAATCACGCCACGGAACCTGGCGGAGAAGAGTTCCATCTTGCCGATTTCATCGATCACGAGTACGGCGCCTTCCTTCAGGGCGGCTTCGACCTCTGGGCAGGCCGCGTTTTCGAACGTACCCAAGTCCACGCCGTATTTGCCCACCCGGTAGCGGCTTCGGATGTCAACGTGGGCCAGGATCAGTTCGTTGCCGCCAAGCAGGTTAAGCGAAAAGCCGACACGCCGACCCTCCTTTCTGATCTCCCGGGTGTAGAATCCGCGGACGTTTGCCAGGTCTTGTGCAATTCTGCAAACAAGGGTCGTTTTGCCGCTCCCCGGAAGGCCGGTGATCAGGATTTTGGGCGCGCGGTTTGTTGGCTTCATGGTCATCAAGCTCTCACTGGTCGATGTTCGTACAAAAGCGCCTGGCCGGCGCGGTATTCCAGGCGTCCTTTCTCCACCATACCACAACACGGTTCGTCGCGTGACA
Source organism: uncultured Nitrospiraceae bacterium (assembly GCA_964425145.1). Taxonomy (GTDB): domain Bacteria; phylum Hydrogenedentota; class Hydrogenedentia; order Hydrogenedentales; family SLHB01; genus CAYRLQ01. Next base: position 1,505 of record CAYRLQ010000205.1, on the reverse strand, counting down.
CCCCTTGAAAGACGGGACGCGCCGTGGCACTATAAATCCAGCGTAATCTTTCCAATTCATGCTGTGGGGAGAGACGAGGGACCCATGTCCGTCCGGTGGCGAAACATCCGGATTAACGAGATCCGGTAGGCGTGCAGTTCCGAAGCAACGGCCTGGAAACTTACAAATGAGCAAGGTCTTGTGTCCAACAGAGGGATGAGCCACAAAGAGCCTATCCGAATAACCCCGAGGGGTGCCACGCTCAAGCGACAGATTGAGCGTGTTCTGGGCCGTTCCGAAGGCATCGGCCTGGGGATGCCACCATTTGCCGGGTGTGCATGCAGGCCCGACAAAAAGTTATTCGGATAGGCTCTAAGCGCACAGTGCGCTATGGTAAATCCCGGACCAATGGTTCCGCGAGGAGGCTCACGAGATGAAAACGATTGGACTGCTGGGTGGGATGAGCTGGGAGTCGACAACGCTGTATTATCAAACCATCAACAAGACAGTGAACGAGCGGCTCGGCGGCCTCCATTCTGCCAGGATTATCCTGTACAGCGTGGACTTCCACGACGTCGAAGCGTTACAGCGCGCGGGGCAATGGGAGGAGGCCGGCCGACTTCTGGCCAACGCCGCTAAACGCCTCGAGGCGGCCAGCGCGGACTGCCTCGTAATCTGCACAAACACCATGCACTGTGTCGCAACGTACATCGTGAGCGAAGTTGGGATACCGCTCCTCCATATCGCGGATGCAACCGCTCAGGCGGTCAAACAGGCCGGCGTGACCACCGTGGGGCTTCTGGGCACACGATTCACGATGGAGCAGGACTTCTATCGAGGACGCCTCGAGAGGGAACACGGCCTTGCAGTGTTGACGCCGCGCGAAAGCGACCGCGAGATCATCCACACCGTGATATACGATGAACTGTGTCAGGGCAAGGCGCTTGACGCCTCACGGGAGCAATACCGAAGGATCATCAATGAATTGGCCCGCCAAGGCGCCCAGGGCGTCATTCTCGGCTGCACCGAAATATCGCTTTTGATGAAACCCGAGGACTCCTCCGTGGCGTTATTCGATACGACGACTATTCATGCGCGCAGTGCGGCACTATGGGCCCTTGCAGACCTTAACGGAAACGCCTGAAGGTCTGGCCAAATACACGGATTTTGACCTGGCTCTACAGTGCCCGCTTCCGGAAGCAGCACATTATAGCTGAAGACTGCTCGAGGAGCGCGTCAAGTCCCGCGCCTTCCTCCACCTCGCCCCTGTCCCACCAGGACAGACGGGCCGTGCATTACCCGGACCGTACCTGGACTGAAGCCTACTGCGGTGGCCGCATCCGAAGATGACAGACCCAATGCCGCCCGAAGCCACACGGACTGGACTCGCCGGAAGTCCGCCCTGGTCTTCACTTTCATCCGTCAACAATAAGGATGGTTCCGCCCCACGCGCGACTGCGATGCTGACGCCGGCGCTTCCTTAGCGGCCTCGGCGGGTTGACCGGTAGCGGGCAACAGGACTTTGA
>CAYRLQ010000204.1:0-8038 GCA_964425145.1 uncultured Nitrospiraceae bacterium | reverse complement strand
TGAGCTTTCGGGCACCCATACTGACATTACAACGCTGGATTCCAGTGTCGACTATCGTGTAAATCCAGACAGACAAAAGGGTTACGCGAGGAGCGCATGCCCGGACGGCTCGACGGGAGTCTCGCCCTCCCCCAAGCTAAAGGGTGTTGGAGGAGTAGGCATCACTCGCAGCGGTATATGGCGGTGGTACAGCCCGGGAGGGTGTCTAACCACGTGTTCCCGTCCTCGAGCCGCATCGGCCAGGGGCGGTATGGGACGATGCGTATAACGCTTTGGCACGGCTGGGTCCAGAAAAACTCGTGGACCCTGTCGCCAAGCATGTCGGCCAGGATCTCGTCGATGGTTTCGTCCGGCAGTCCCCCATCGGTATGGACGATCAAATAAGGGCCCACGACACCTGTCATGCCCGGCCGGCTCTGGTAGAGGTGGACGCCGGCCCGCTTGAACACTTCCCGCAGCAATCCCACGGGCAGGCGCGGCGTGGCCGTGTAGAGGCTGACACCCGCGCCTGCGGGACGAGCCGCTGCGCTCACCTCACCAGTGGTCTGGTACCGCGCCACTACATCAACACCCTTTTCTGAGGCAACTACGAACCGGGGCAGCCAACTGTGCCTGTCGATGGATTGTATCTCCCCGGTCGGCTCGCTGACGATGCTCATAGGTACCGTGTCGGCCTTTGCCTCGACCTGCATGCCGGTCACGGCGGCGATGCGGGCAAAGTCGATGCCATTGGGGCCGATGATATCCGGTGCGAAGTTCCATATGATGGTCGCGCCGCGGTTCAGGCGCTTTTCGACGGCGCGACGCCCGGCCTTGTCGAGTTCAAATGCGTTTGCCAGGATAAGCACCTTGATCGAGTCCGGCAGGCGCGGCAGGTCGCTTTGGAGGTAATACCCGACGGGCGTGCCGGTCCGGTCCAGTTCCGCCCGCCATCTCGACAGCGAGTGCAACAGGACGGGCCACGTGGTGGCGCGCAGGTAATGCACGGATTCTTCGTCGACTACGAAGGCGACTTCCGGGCGGAAGGGCGACTCGCTGCGCAGTTCCGCGGCCATGCGCCGCAGCAGCGCCACTGAATCCCAAAACGCCTTGTCGTTCCAGCGTCCGTCGGAAAGCAGGTCGAAAATCCAGAGTCCGCACCGGTGCGAGAGGAAGGCGCCGAAGTTCCGCCGCGTGACGGCGAGCGTTTCCTCGATGGAGTTCGTCCGGTCCAGCCAACCCGGTGCGATGATGTGCCCGGCGGGTTTTTGGGCAAGATGGGTAAAGGTGTCTTCCTCGATAATGGCGAGTTTGCCGTGCAACGCCACCGAGTCCACCGGGAGGTGCAAATGGCCCGGCTGGCCGATGTGCCGCCCGAGGTATGAATATGGCGCGTGAATCAGGTCGATGGCGCGGCATTCGAGTAGTTTGCCCAAGGCCAGGTGTCCCGAGTGCGCCAGTGCATGGGGGCCGTTATTGTTCAACCCCATCGTATATCCGTAAAACGCGCCCACAAGCGATCGACCCGAGGTAACCTCCTTGGCCACTTCGGCGAAGTAAGCGATGGTCTCCGCAATCAGTTCGTTTTGGAACCGCTGCATATCGATTGCCGGTCGACGCGCCGCCGGGTCGCGGAACGGCCCCCAGTCCGCCTCGTCACACGCTTGCGCCGTGGGTAAAGCCGCCGTCTCAAAAGTCACTGTTTGGTCGCTCCATGCCTCTCTCAGGCGCTTATTACGGCGGTAGGTCTTCTTCAACCAGGCACGGAATGCACGCAGGTTCGCAGGCGAATAGTCCATAAAATCACTTGTATCGCCGTAGAACCATTCCCCGGTCTGCAAGTATTCGAGCCCTACCCCGATAAAGCGTTCACCATGGGGCCCTTCGAGAATCTCCCGAAGCCGCTTCTCGAGCCCCTGGGCAGCGGCTTCGCGCCAGGCAAGGCTCGAGGGGGAGGCATAGGGCAGACGGGCGCCGTCCTCCTTGGTAATGCACTGGTCGGGATGCGCCTCGACCCAGTCCTGGTTGGGCCCCATCCAAATCCGGACATAAAAGTAGCCCTCCGGATGGACCGCACAGAACTTCTCCACAGTTTTAGCCGCTTCATGGGACGAAGAGTGCCAATCGAGCTTGAGGCCGAAGGAAAACAGGCGGATGCCCGCTTGGGCCGCCTGGCGCAGTTCTTGCAGCAAGACCTCATCGCGCCCAAACTGATTGTTGCATGCAAACATCAGCGGCGCGCATGGGGCGCCGTCGATGACGATCGCCGGGCTGCCCTCTACACCCGATCGCACTGTGCACTTGGGCCAAGATGGACTGAGTTCGGCGGCGCACAGGCATGCAACGGCCAGCATGCCCACAACAAACCGCGTCATACGATTGTGCTCCTTTCGCTATGGGTGGGCATTCTATCCTGCAAACGCCTCAGAACCAAGCCCGCCTCTGGCGGGCAAGTCCACTGACCGGACTGACGATAGCAATGCCCTGCGCGGGCTGGTATAGTAACAGGGCCGTTGACATGACGCACGGAGAAGAGAGAACCCGACGTCTATTTGGCAGAAACTCAGCCAAAACCAAATGCATACGGGGAAGGGCGTGCCGGACTTTTTTGACTGCAATGTGACAATCGGCAAGATTGAAAAGCCTATGCCGGGCGGCGTGCTCGACGCGCCGAAACTCCTCGATGAAATGGACCGCTACGGCATCCACGAGGCGTTGTTCTACCATGCCTTCGCCAAACGCCACGCCCCCGAGCCGGGCAACGCGCTGGCCACGGAGGCCGCGGCGCAGTCCGAGCGGCTCCACGCGTGCTGGCTGCTTCTGCCGCCAGGCACTGGCGAAATGCCGCCTCTGGACAGGCTCGGCAAGCAGATGCGGGCTGCGGGCGTGCGGGCCGCACGCATTGCGCCCGATCCGGGCGGCCACATGTTCTCGCTGGCCAAGGTGGCCTGTGGGGAGTTGTTCGAGTGGCTGGTCCAGACGCGCGTGCCACTCTTCATCGAGCAAGCCGCGGTTTCCTGGGGCGCTATCGACGCGATTATGGAAGGGTACCCAGGGCTCCGGCTGATACTGACGAACATCAGCTACCGAGTCAACCGCGACCTGTATCCACGTCTCAAGGCCTACGACGACCTATTCGTCGAGACCTCAGGCCTGCAGCAGCACCGCGGCCTCGAAGATGTGTGCAGCCGCTTTGGCTCTGAACGGTTCCTGTTCGGCTCACGTCTGCCCCTGCTGTGCGCCGGCGCCGCGATACATACGGTCGAGCACGCCGCCATTTCCGAGGCGGCCAAGACCGCGATAGCGGGCAGGAACCTACGCCGATTGCTGGCCGAAGTGCGGTTGTAGAACTGACTGGCAAGGCTTACGGATTTTGCGGCCGGTTGCAGAATGAGCAAGACTGCTTGGGGGAGGGCGAGACTCCTGTCGAGCCGTCGGGGCGGGTGCGGCTCGACAGGAGTCTCGCCCTCCCCGCGTAACACGATAGTCGACACTGGAATCCAGCGTTGTAATGTTAGGTGCTTCTCACATTCAAGGTTGGGGAAAGGGCGCTTCCGTGCTTTGAAAAAGTGTTCGGTCACCCACATTGTCCTGCATCTGGCCCGCACGCCATAGCGCATCAGCACAGAAATCGACCTCATTCGGCCATTCGATATATCTTCCACGTTCCCCGAGGGCCACTTGTGAGAACACCTTTGGGTCTGCAAGTGCCGCAAACACTCCTCCACGGTCGATAAGGGGTCGGAAATCAACCACGGACACGGAGCCACCGGCAAAAGTAAGACGTAGGTGACAGCCTGGTTCAACGTGTACTTCAGATATTGTTCTAAGCATCCCTTTACCCTTTCTATTGCAGCGGCTCAATCTTCAACGGTGCTTGACCGTCTCGACATCGGTCCCAGTTCTGAATCAACTCCTGCTGGTGCAGTGCCGCCCATTCCATGACGAGCGAATGCACACGTCTTGGCGCATTTCCGTCCAAGATCGCGATCGGCGAAATTCCGACCACCAACTCATATTCATTTCATAGACAGCCAGAGTCGCCTCAGGCAAGGACATTCCGGCCACGGTCTCCCGATGGTGAGTCTCGGGATCGAACCATACGACCAACCCATAGTCGTCGACCTGCTTGGCAACAAGCCTCTTGATATGCGCTGTCACGATGCCCATTACTTGGTTCGATTCCCTTTGGCCGCGTTGTGTTTTCGACACAGGAGCGCTGCGTTGTCTAGTCGAGTGCAGCCACCCTTAGCCGTCCTTTCAGTGGGCTCAAAAAACGTCACGTCTTTCCTCGAAGCTTTTCATATGCATCCACCATTAGTTCCTCTAACTCATCCAGCTTTGGCTTTGAAGCAAGGGGCTTGAATAAAGCCTGCTTAAAGCTAGCCTCATAGCGTTGTACCTCCCATTCTGAACTTGTGAAATGCTTGGCTACGCTCTCTGGCAGCTTGATAAAGACCTGCCAGGCATGTGTCCCGCCCCAATGGACCCCGAAGGGGTTCCTATTGCCGTACTTGAACCCCGTATAATACTTGTTAATTTTCGTCTGTAATTGCCAGCCGTGCTTCTTGATAAGTCCCTCTATCTGGGACACGATATTGAGGAACTTCGCGGTGGCTTCCTTGCCGTGCTCTCGCTCGTAGAAATCGCGGTCGTAGACTTCCATTCCCTTCGTGATGACGATTCTTGGCTGGGGCTCCTCCTCCATTTGCTCGACGATAATGAATTCCTCGTCTTCGGACACGAAACGTTTCACCTGAAGCAGGTCCACGTCGTAACCAATCTTGTGGCTCATTCTCAGCACGTTGATGCGGAACTCTGGGCCGACAACAAGGAGCCGTATCTCCACGGCCTCCCAGTTGATAGTCACGTCTTCAGGGCGGTCTTCTGCCTCCAGCCATAGAGCCTTGATGCTGTCAGGACTCGTCTCAGCCCAGATAGCATACTTTAGAAGCTGTGGAAGAATGTCTTCCATCACGAGGGCATTCTTCATTTCTATCAGGCAGACCTTGCCGTCTTGGTCCACACCGAGCATGTCCGGTACGCCTTGATGACTTCCGCTACGGACCTGACGTTTGAAAATGAAGATGTCTTCGAGCAGCTCTTGATTCTCAAAGATGTACTTCTCGAATTCCACCTCGGACTTGAACGGGGTTTCCACGAGATTGACGGTCTTGCCCTTGCTCGTCTTCCAGTATAGATTCAACATCGGGCGGTCTCCTCTCTGCTCAGTCCTTCACCAGGCCTCTCGCGCGGAGTTGTTTGCCAATTGATGACCATTCGTACTTGCCGGCAAGGAGGGCGTCCCAGTGTATCTTCGGTTCCTTCTAGGGCACCAATTCCCACAGCGGAGCGATATTAAGGATAACCCCGGTTGTTCAGGTCCAGCTCCAGGTACAAATCGGCAACTCACCGAATACACCGCATGAAAGTGTGCTGGCTGATGGTCGTTGTAAAACATCCGAATTGCGATTCCGTAAAACTGCGAAATGACAGGCATCACCGCGTCGCCTCAACCTGACGGGTTTCCATGGTGAGCAGCAGTCCTTTTTCACTCGGCTCAGGCATAACTTTCAGGTTCATGCCCAATTTCTCCTAACCGTTGCAAAAATACCACACCAAGGCGATTCGCGCAATCTAACGACGTACGGACTACTTTCCCCTATTTCCCCTTGCGCCGATTGCTGGCCGAGGTGCGGTTGTAGGCAATAGGGCTGGGAATCAAGACCCACGGACCAGGACGAAGTCCAGGAGTTTAGACATCGACTCGCGGCAGGGGCTTGGGGACATTGATCCGAGCGCGGCCCGGGCGCTGTTCACATAGCGTTGGGCCACGGCCTCGGTTCGCTCGCGCGCCCCCGTCCGCTCCAGCGCCGCCGCAATCCACTTCCGGTCCGCATCCGTGATGGCTAACCCCGTCATGGCATCCAGCCGCGCTAATTCATCGGCGCTCAATGCCTCGCGCATGAACAGGATCGGCAGCGTTATCTTGCCCTCGACGATGTCACTGCAAGAGGGCTTGCCCAACTCCGCTTCGGTTCGCGACAGGTCGAGAATGTCATCGACCAACTGGAAGGCGATTCCGAATCCGAGCCCATACTGTTGCAATGCCTCGCGGTGGGCTCCGTTCATGAGAAAAGTGGGCCCGGTGCACGTCGAGGCGAACAAGCTGGCGGTTTTCTGCTTTGCGAGATGGACACAATCCTCCTGGGTGAAGGCGTCGGCATTGCGGCCCAGGCTGCGCAACTCTCCTTCGGCCATCTGCTGCACCGATTCGACCACGTTGGCAATCAGGGCGCACGAGTCATACGGCGTCAGCAGCGCCGTAGCGCGCGCCACGAGATAATCGCCCCCGAGCACCGCCGAATGGTCGTCCCATAATACGTTAAGCGAAGTGACCCCGCGCCGGAGATCGGCACTGTCGATCACGTCATCATGGGTCAGCGCCGCCAGATGCAGCATTTCGAACGCGGAGGCCAGCCCTACGAAACGGCCCAGGTCATCTGCGCCCAACGCCCCGGCTGACAACAGACACAGCGCCGGGCGCAGCATTTTGCCGACCATATCCGGCGGGGGCAAATCCGGGCCGTGAACCAGTCTCAGCGCATCCGTCCAAAGTGAGCTTACGGTCGCGTGGACCTCGTTCAACTCCGGCTGAACCGGACGGTATAGCCCTTCTAACGCAGCGGAAATCACCATGAATCGGGATTGTAGCACAGCCCGCGGAGCGATGCGAAGGATGAAGGCCGGGCGCTGTTTGTCTTAACGAAAGCTGGGGGCTACCCAAAGTCTTTCGCGAGGCGGTTGAGGACTTCGATGCCTTGTTGGAGGGTTTCGTCGGGGGCGGCGAAACTGAGCCGGAAGTGGGTGTTCCTTTCGCTGAATACGCTGCCGGGGATGATCAGGACGTTGTTTTCGATGGCCCTTTCGACAAATCGCATGCCATCGCCGCCAGGGGCCTCTGGGAAGATGTAGAAGGCGCCGCCAGGCTTGACGACGTTGAACGCGTCCTTCAGCCCGTCGTAAATGAGGTCGCGTTTCTTGCGATAGGCTTCGGTCTTGTGCGAATGGTCGAGTTGCAGTGCGATAATGGCGGCCTTCTGCGCGAAGGAGGGCGCGCATACGAAGGTGTACTGCTGTAGTGCGTTCATCTGTTGGATGATCTCTTCGGGGCCCGCGGCATAGCCGACGCGCCAGCCCGTCATCGCAGCCATTTTCGAGAACCCGTTGAGAAGAATCACGTCGTCGTGCATGCCCACGATGCTGCACGGCGGTTCATCGTATTGAAGTTGCTCATAAATCTCATCGGTTATGACCAGGAGGTTGTATTTCCTGGCGACGGCCGCGAGGGCCTCGATATCCTCGCGGCGCATGGATACCCCCGTCGGATTTGAAGGGCTGTTGAGTATGAGAATCTTCGTTTTCTCAGTGATGGCCGCTTCGACGTCCGCCGCTTTCAACCGGAAATCTGGGTAGGTGTCTACAGGCACGCTCGTGCCGCCGAGCAGGTTGACGAGTTGTTTGTACATGACGAAATAGGGGTCGGCGCAGAGCACCTCGTCTCCCGGGTTGACCGTGACCATGAGCGCCAGGAACAGTCCGCCGGAGACCCCCGAGGTGATCATGACATTCTCGAGCGGCACCCCGAACCGTTTTCGGTAATAGTCGGAGCAGGCTTCGCGCAGTTCGTCGACGCCCCATGTCTGCGTGTAGCGGTTGAAGCCGGCCTGTATTTGCTCGATCGCTTCCTGCTTGACCGGCTCGTCTACGTCGTAATCGGGCTGCCCAATGCTCAGGTTGACGGGACCGGCCATGTTCGCGGCCATAGCAAAGACCTTGCGAATCCCACTCGCATCGATCTGATTCATCCGTTGGGCAACGAAGCTCATGAAGTCCTCCTTCCGTTTCGCACGAGTAGCATGTTCCTTAGGTGCGGTGGGATTCTAACTTCCCAAGGCCGCCCGCCGCAACGTCTTTACCGGCCAACGACGATCGGGCCTGCGTCACAAAAGCGTGTAGAAACTCGAGGAAGGCACCAGATCAGGCCACAAACCAAGGG
>CAYRLQ010000203.1:0-8047 GCA_964425145.1 uncultured Nitrospiraceae bacterium | reverse complement strand
GAATATTCCCGACCCCGAAAGTCAGGCCGACCGACCAAACCGAGTCCACTTCGGGCATGATGATCCTGGGTGCAGTTCCGGTTTTGGGCCAATCAGGGGAAAAGTTGGGAGTCATTTATGGTGGTCATCTTCTTAATCGAGACTATACCATTGTGGACCGAGTTAAGAATATCGTTTACCATGAGGAGAAGTATGAAGGGAAAGATATCGGAACCTCGACCATTTTTCAGAGTGACATAAGGATTTCGACGAATGTCTTCACGGAAGAAGGGCAAAGGGCAATCGGAACTCGGGTTTCCGCAGAGGTTTTCGATCAGGTTCTTGTAAGGGGTAAGAGGTGGGTCGACCGGGCCTTCGTGGTCAACGCCTGGTACATAACCGCGTATGAGCCGATGAAGGATCTCCTCGGCAACGTTATTGGAATACTCTATGTGGGAATTCTGGAGAAACAGTACGATGATCTGAGGTCGAGAGTAACCTGGATTTTCCTGAGTATAACCGGCTTGGGAATGGTCCTGGCGTTGGTTATTTCCTATCTCCTGTCGCGCAATATCTTAGTCCCCATTGGTCGATTGCTACAAGGCGCCGAGCGGCTGGCCAGCGGGGAGCTGGATTACCGTATAGCAGTTAAGTCTTCTGATGAGATAGGCAAGGTGTGCCAGGCTTTCAACAGTATGGGCAAATCACTTCTTGATCGGGATCGCGCGCTCTGGGAAAACACCCAACGTGAGCTTGCGCACTCAGATAGGCTGGCGTCTGTTGGTCGTTTAGCTGCGGGCGTAGCTCATGAGATAAACAACCCGCTTACCGGTGTCCTGACATTTAGCAACCTTCTTTTGGAGGGGGAGCAGGATTTATCCCAGAGGGCAAAAGAGGATTTGCAGACTATAGTGGAGGAAACGACCCGCTGTCGCGACATCGTGAAGAGCTTGCTGGATTTCGCCAGAGAGACAGAACCGAAGATTAGCCGGGTAAATATCAATGATCTTGTTGAGAAAACGCTGGGAATTGTTCGGAGGCAGAGTCTTTTCCAAGATGTGGCTATTGAGGAGCGACTGAGGCCTGATCTGCCTGAAATAACAACCGACGCCGACCAGATAAAGCAAGTTCTTATGAACCTGGTATTGAATGCCGCTGAGGCCATGCCCGATGGCGGTAGACTTACTATATCCACCAATTATGGAGCCGACCGCCGCTTTATTAGGATCAGTGTTCAGGATACCGGAATTGGCATTTCTGATGACAGCTTAGAGCGGATCTTTGACCCGTTTTTTACGACGAAAGCACCGGGTAAAGGGACCGGCTTGGGCCTGGCGATGAGCTATGGTATAGTGCAGGCACATAAAGGAACGATTACCGTCACCAGCAATGTGGGTGAAGGATCGACCTTTGAGGTAATCCTTCCGCTGACAAAGGATCGAGATTCGGATGACCATCATATCCAAGATTGACCCAGCCAAGATCAAGATTATGGTAATAGATGACGAGGAAGTTGTTCTGAAAAGCTGTCGCCGTATTCTCAGCAGAACAGGGTACAAGCTTGAAACGGCCAAGGAGCCGCGTGAAGGATTGAAAAAGATTCTCGATGAGTTTTTTAACATTGTGATCGTTGACCTGAAAATGCCAGGTATTGGCGGGATGGAGGTTCTTAGATCGGTCAAGGAACACAGCCCCGATACAGAGGTCATCATCATAACAGGCTACTCGACGGTGCAGAGCGCGGTGAAGGCCATGAAACTTGGGGCTGCCGACTATGTTCCCAAGCCTTTCAATCCTAGCGAGTTAGACGTGGTGGTTAAGAAGGCCGTGGAAAAACAGAGCCTTCTTATGGAAAACCGTTACCTGCACGAGGAACTCCAAGATAAGTATCGCTTGGACAACCTGATTGGCCAGAGTTCGACCATGGTCGAGGTATTCCGTCAGATCCTTAAGGTAGCTCCAACATCTGGCACCGTTCTCATTTACGGAGAAAGTGGGACAGGCAAGGAACTCGTGGCACGGACAATCCATTTCAACAGTCCCCGCAAAGAGCGTGCTTTCATAGTCGCTGATTGTTCCACGCTGGCGCTGAATCTTCTCGAAAGCGAGCTTTTTGGCCACGTTAAAGGATCGTTCACCGGCGCCGATAGGAGTCACCGGGGTCTATTTGAATTGGCGGACGGCGGGACACTTTTTCTTGACGAGATAGCCAACATCAATCACGAAGCCCAGGGGAAGCTTCTGAGAGTTCTGGAATCGACGGAGTTCAAGCCGGTGGGAGGAGAGGAACCCATAAAGGTAGACATTCGATTGATCGCAGCCACAAACCGGGATCTCAGTGAGATGGTGGCTCAAGGCGAGTTCCGCGAAGATCTTTTCTATAGACTTAATGTGGTTCCCATATCTATTCCTCCGCTCAGAGAAAGACGTGACGACATAGGCGTATTGGCGTGGCATTTTCTCAATGAATTGAAAGAGAGTCATGGCAAAGAAATTAAGGCTATGGGCCCTGGAGTCTTGGAACGATTAATGGGGCACTCCTGGCCAGGTAACGTACGAGAGTTGCGCAATATCATGGAGAGGTTCGTCATTATGGCTGACGGGGCTACGATAACCGAGGAACAAGCGGCGCTCCTCATTGGACAAGGGAAGAACGAAATAACAGCGGTGCAGGATCTGGAGGGGCTCAAGAAAGCCAAGAAGGTGGCTCGGGAAAAAGCCGTGGCGCAGATTGAACGGACTTTTGTATTGAATGCCCTGGCAAGGAACGATTGGAATGTCTCACGCGCGGCCCGGGAGATAGGTATCCAGCGGAGCAATCTCCATGCCTTAATGAGAAAGCATGGAATAAAGCCAAAAGTGGATGCCGGCTAATGCCTGCGAAACGGATCACCGTATATTTTTCTTATACATGGCCCAAAGACTGCCAACATCTGGATGTGCCCGCTTTATCCTCAATGCTTCCAACCAGTTGGCCCGATGAATACTCTTGTGGGTGTCTCGTTGGGGCGGCTGGGTGCGCGTCACCCTGTATAGAAAAAGTATATACGTTCTTCTAATACCCGAAAGTAAAGTGTGCCCCTCCCCTTACGCCAATCCCTTTTATTTTCAGTGTGTTACGAGACTCGTTAGTGTCCCTTTACCCCCACTCGGAGCAATGGCACGCATTATGCCTGTTATTGTCCAGGTAGAGTAGGAACCGGGATGTTAACCAAAAACAAAGGATGGATGAACGATGGATACTGCGCCAAAAGTTCTTGTAGTCGACGACGAGCCGGTAGTGATCAAGAGCTGCGACCGTATTTTAAGTAGTGAAGGTATAGAAGTCGAGGGGGCTGCCACTGGCCGTGAGGGTTTGGAGCTGGTAGAGGGAAACGGTTTTGATGTGATGTTGCTTGACTTGAAAATGCCAGACACCAATGGGCTCGAGGTGTTGCGTCGGGTCAAGAAGGCCAAGCCTGAAGTCACGGTTATCATAATAACCGGCTATCCGTCTGTCGATACAGCAGTGGAGGCCATGAAACTTGGCGCTTTTGATTACGTTGTCAAGCCTTTTGCTCCCGAAGAGCTCAGAAAGACGGTCAGGAAGGCTTTGGAGAAGCGAGCGCCGCTGAAGCCTGCAGCACGAATTCAAGCGGAGATTATGCCCAGGCGGACCTGTTACTCCAGACCTGGGCTGGGGCGTTCAATATGCACAACTACCCGCAAGGGAAGAAGAGTTGCCATCGTCGGGTTGGGCGGTACTTTCAGGCTAAATCCCGGATTGTTCCCGGCGGTCATCGAGGCTTTGAAAACGATTTGTGCTCCCATCATTGCCGAATACGGAAGGCACGAAGTTGTCGGTAAGGAGATTCTAGACTATCTCGAAAACAACGACAAGGTTATCGTGGTGACGAGTGCCCGAATAGGGGTGAGTCCAGGACAAGTGATGAGGTTTAAGGCGGGTACACCTCATGGTCGGGGAGAGGAAACTCCGTTTGAGTTGCTGCAGATCGGCTTTCCCCATGTGGTCAACTGGGCTAACTCGGTGGGCCTCGGGGCCGAGTTGGTGGTCGTCGGAGTGGAACCTGATCGAGAGAGTCATATTTCCCTATTAGGAGGAATACTCCCCCAAGAGCTATTGACGGAAATCCTTCAAGAATCTAAAGAGTTTAAGGAAGATAAAAATGAGGGAATGAAAGACATACAGTCTCTGATGGTTGAAACTCGGGCTTTCCCGCCGCCACGTGAAGTCTCTTCAAGCGCCCAGATCAAGTCCTTGGACGAATACGAGGAAATGTGGGAGCGGTCTATCAGTGACCCTGACGGATTTTGGCTGGAGCAGGCCGAGCACTTGCATTGGTTTAAGAAACCCACCAAGTCCTTGGAATGTACGTGGGATACGGACCGGCGCAACATCAGGCACACGTGGTTCGAGGATGGCCAATTGAACGTCTCCTACAACTGCCTCGACCGCCATCTTGGCACCCCAACTGCCAAGAAGACCGCGCTGATTTGGCAGGGTGAGTCCGAAGAGGACGTGGTCAAGCTTACATACGAGGATTTGCATCGTGATGTCTGCAAGTTCGCGAACGTCCTCAAGTCGCTCGGCGTCAAAAAGGGCGACCGTGTCTGCATCTACCTTCCGATGGTCATCGAACTGCCAATTGTGATGCTGGCTTGCAGCCGCATCGGTGCTATCCACTCTGTAGTGTTCGGTGGGTTCGGCACCGCCGCGCTTCGCAACCGCATCGACGACTCCGACTGCAAGCTCCTGATAACGTCGAACGTCTCGTTGCGCTCCTCTAAGCAAATCAAGCTGAAGGAAATCGCTCACGAGGCGCTCAAAGCGTGCCCGACGATAGAAAAAGTCGTCGTTGTCAAACGCAACGACGAGCCATGCCCGATGACCGTCGGCCGCGATTTGTACTATGACGATCTGATGGCCCAGGCCGGCGAGCAGTGCGAGGCCGAGCCGATGAACGCCGAAGACCCACTATTCATACTGTACACCTCCGGGGCGACCGGCAAGCCCAAGGGCGTGGTTCATACTACCGGCGGTTACCTGCTCCATGTCGCGCTCTCGCACAAGGTTATCTTTGACGTTCATGACGACGATATTTTCTGGTGTACGTCCGACATTGGCTGGGTCACGGGGCACAGCTACATCGTGTACGGCCCGCTGGCCAACGGGGCGACCTCGCTGATGTTCGAGGGCGTGCCCACTTATCCCGATGCGGGGCGATTCTGGAAGATCGTCGAGAAGTTCAAGGTCACCATCTTCTACACCGCCCCGACGGCTATCCGCGCCTTGATTCGCCAAGGCGGCGAATGGCCGGCCAAGTACGATCTCGATTCACTCCGGATCCTGGGCACTGTCGGCGAGCCGATCAACCCCGAAACGTGGATGTGGTACCACGAGAAGATTGGCAAAGGGCGTTGCCCGGTCGTCGACACCTGGTGGCAGACCGAGACCGGCGGGGTATTGATCACACCCCTGCCCGGCGCACACACACTCAAGCCCGGCAGCGCCAACCGCCCGTTCTTCGGCGTGGATCCGGTCATCCTTCGCGACGATGGCACCGAGTGCGACCCGAACGAGGGCGGCAAGCTGTGCATCCGCAGGCCTTGGCCGGGGATGATGCGCACGATGTGGGGCGACCACAAGCGGTTTATCGACACATATTTCACTATGTACAGGGACGTCTATTTTACGGGAGACGGCTGCCGCCGAGATGACGACGGCGATTATTGGCTGATGGGCCGGATAGACGACGTGGTGAACGTCTCAGGGCACTGCATAGGAACCGCGGAGGTGGAAGGCGCACTCGTGAGCCACGACAAAGTGACCGAGGCGGCCGTGGCTCCCATGCCTCACGAGATCAAGGGCCAAGCACTTTATGCCTTTGTCTCCTTGGTTGGCGGTGTCGAGGAAAGCGACGAACTCCGCAAAGAGTTGATCAATCACGTCCGAGCCGAAATTGGCCCGATCGCCGCTCCGGAGGTGATTCAGTTCGCCCCGGCCCTTCCCAAGACTCGTTCCGGCAAGATCATGCGGCGCATCCTGCGCAAGATCGCCGAGGGACGGCCGGAGGCAATCGGCGACACGACCACGTTGGCCGATCCGAGCATTGTGGAAGTCCTGGTGAGTCAACGGCAGAAGTAACATTTCTCAAGGAGAATACTTGATGAGCCGATCGGATATGACCATCAAGAATCACGGTTGGCAAGTTACGTTTGCTGGACTTGGCATTAACCTCGCTCTGGGTGTTCTTTACACATGGAGCGTCATCAGTAAAGGAATCCCGGATAGTTGGAACTGGAGCGAGTCGGATAAATCGCTGCCCTATGCGGTGGCGTGTCTTGTCTTTTCACTCATTATGGTCCCAGCGGGTCGGCTTCAGGACAAGATTGGACCCCGCGTCGTCGCGACCTTCGGCGGGGTTCTTATCGGCGTAGGGATGATAACTGCCAGCATGACCACGGCGCCTGCTGCATTCATGATAGGATTTGGCATACTTGCCGGCGCCGGAATCGGGTTCGCTTACGCCTCTGCGACACCTCCTGCGGTGAAGTGGTTTCCGGCCGCGAAGACCGGCCTCATCACGGGGCTGTTAGTATCCGGTTGCTGTCTTTTGTGTTGTCCGCGCGCATCGGCAGGCTAAACGGCATCGAGCGGAGGCTAGGCCAAGGCCTGCCGTGTACATGCCGGCACCGTTCGATGGGCGGTCCGCCGTCCAGTGCAGTTCGCGGTTCGCCTGGATTCGGTTTGGACAGAGTCGCCAGCCATCATGTATTATAATAACCAAGCGGTGCTGAAATACGTCCGGCGCCTTTCTTGAAGGAGGGTTCGTCTGCCGAGGTGGCAACAGGAACGGGAGAAACAAGACCATGAAGAAGTCAACGGTCCTACAAAGCGTGGTGGGAACATTGGTGGTTGCGCTGGCGATCGGTTGCGCCACGGGCATGAAGGGCGCCAGCGACGAGGAATGTATCGAAACACTGCTGAGAACCTGGGAAGCGAGCATCGTAGAAGTGGATGTGGACAAGGTCCTGACCACCTATTCGGAGAACTTCTCCCATGATGGCTACGAGTATGACGCCGCGGACAAGGAGGGCCTGCGGGAGTATATCGAGTATTCCATCGAGGAGGGCTATTTTGATGGCGTCGAGATTTCCTTCGATGATGCGGAAACCATCATCGAGGGCAATACGGCCACCGTCTACCCGATCGAGTACGTCAACGACTTGGGCGCCGTGACGATTGGGCTGACGGTCACGAAGGCGAAGGACGGCTGGCGGTTTACCGACATGGAGATCGAAGGCCTCTAATCAAGAAGACATTTGGTCATGGCATTGGGCTGCCTGGCCTACCTGCTCGGTGCGGGGCAGATCGACGGATGCAGCGAATGGAAATGGCTGGCTACCGAATGGGGGTATATAATGGCAGTAAGACATCTGATGTTCCTCGTGATCGCTCTTTCTGTTGGTTATCTCACTCTTGCGCACAGCGATGTGAATGACGCAGACATCGACGTTCATGAAGATACTCCTGAAGGGATGGTACTTATCCCCGGCGGAAGCTTTGAGATGGGTATCGCAGAGGAAGACCTCAAAGACCTCGTAGAGCTGGGACGTAAAGTGCCCCATATGAGCGAATTCCTTGCAAAGTGGTGGTTCAGCGATGAAATACCGAGACATACCGTGCAGGTTGATTCGTTCTGCATGGATATCCATGAAGTGACAAATAGAAGATTCGGACAATTTGTCGAAGAAACAGGGCACAAGGCGCAAGGAAATTGGCAAAAGTATGCCAAAGAAGACCGGATGGATCATCCAGTGGTACATGTTAGCTGGAATGATGCTAAAGCCTATGCCAAATGGGCTGGGAAACGCCTTCCAACTGAAGCTGAGTGGGAATATGCTGCAAAAGGCGGCAAGGCGGTAAAATGGTTTCCATGGGGCGATTCACCGGATGCGACACGCGCCAATTACAGGCATAAAGGAGAAACATTTCTTACGGGTATCCCAAGGTTATTAGGGTTGAGAAGGATAAATACTAAACCAGTGGGAAGCTATGCGCCTAATG
>CAYRLQ010000202.1:0-8054 GCA_964425145.1 uncultured Nitrospiraceae bacterium | reverse complement strand
TCGCAATGACGGGGGCGGTGGTTGCCTCCCGCAAGGCGCTGAACCCGATTTGTGGAAACGGGGTTACACTAAAGACTCGGTGGGTGCCACGCTCAAGCTCTGTTTGAGCGTGCTTTGAGGCCCGGGCTTTCTTGTCCCAGAACACGGACAAACTCGTTTGTCCGTGGCACCCGAATGTGTATCCTTATACTCTGTTGAGCTGTACTTAGGGCTTTCTGTCACTCGCGAAAGAACCGATCAAGCGCGGTATAGACGCCCCGGCGCGGCCCGGTGACGACCCGCATGCCCGGAAGCGATTCGAGAAAGACCTTGCCGTAGAATTTGGTCATGATCCGGCGGTCCAGCACGAGGATGGCCCCGCGGTCGCTTGTGCGGCGAATCAGCCGGCCGAGCCCCTGGCGGAATTTGATGACCGCCTGGGGCACGGTATAAACCATGAACGCATTGCCGCCGGCAGCTTCGATGGCCTCGGCGCGGGCCTGCAACACCGGCTCTGTAGGCACGCGAAACGGCAATTTCGAAAGTATAACACACTGCAGCGCCTCCCCGGCAACATCCACGCCCTCCCAAAAGCTGTCAGTAGCAAACAGCACGCTCGAGGCGTCGCTGCGGAAGCGATCGAGCAATTGTGTGCGCGAGGCGGCGCCCTGCTTAAGCGGTGCAATGCCTGCTTTGCGCAGTTCCTCCTCGAGTTGTTTGTAGGTGAAGTTCAGTGCGTAAAAGGACGTGAACAGGACAAATGCGTGGCCCTTGGTGATGGCCAGCGCCTCGCGGATCAGGCCGACGCATTCATCCAGGAAATGCTTGTCATCAGGTGCCGGGATATCCATCGGAATGCACAACAGCGCCTGCTTCTCGAAGTCGAACGGTGTTTCGAGCGCCACTGCCTCGAGCCGGGCGGGCTCGGTCCGATCGAGGCCTATCCGCGAGGACAGAAAATCGAAGCTCTGCCGTACCGTGAGCGTCGCCGAAGTCATAACAACGGTGTGCAACTTCCCGTAGACCCACTCCGCCAGTGCTTCACCGACCTCGAGCGGGCACCGCGCTATGCGCACGATATCAGCCTTATACGCGTCGATTTCGATCCATCGAACGGTGTCTGGATCAAGTTCCTCGCTCGTACCCTCCGCCAGCACATTACCCAGCCGCATCAACCGGTCTCGGTACGCCGCGAGCTGTGCCATTTCACCTGCCACCGGCGACTCAACCTCATCGAAGTTTGGGGAAATCCCCTTCAACAGCGTGTGGAGCCGCGTGCACTGCTGGGCGCATAGCATCACCTCTTCCACTGCGGGCAGCACGTATACCGCATGGACCTCGCGCAACTCGGCGTCCTGAAGCACTTCATCGGTCAAGCGCCACTTGATATCCCGGCCAATCTGACGGCACTTCTCGGCCGTCAGGCTGCGCAATGCATCGAACGCCGCCACGAGCGCCTCGCGCGCCGCCGCCAGGGCTGGTAACAGGCCGTTGTCGATGAGTTCATGGATGGCCTCGGAGTCTTTGGTTCTGACTTCTCGGACTTCCTTGGTCATTTTCACGAGGATGAAGGGGATCAGGCCACGTTCCTTGCCGCGTTCGGTCCGCAAGAACCGCCCCAAAAGGGCCAGGGCGCCCAAGCGCGTCGCTTGTGCGCCGAAGTACTCCGTGGCCGAGTCCTCGATACTGTGCGCCTCGTCAAATATGACTCGCTTATAGGCGGGCAACACGGCCAGGGAACTGAAATTGCCGAGCTCCTTCTTGATGGCGATATCCGAAAACAGCATGTGGTGATTGACAATGAGCAGGTCGGCCTTCGCCACCTCACGCCGCGCCCGGGTAACAAAACATTTCTTGGCCAAAGGACAGCGCATCCCTGTGCAGGTGTCCACCTCCGAGCAAATCCGGTCCCACACATCGCGGGGAGGTACGAACGGCAGATCGGCCCGGCTTCCATCCTGGGTCCTCTCGACCCATTGGGCCAACTCCTTGAGCGTCTGCTGTACCTCTTCCTCGTCGAACAGGGTAGCCTCCGACAAGGCCCGTTCGAAGCGGCGCAAACACACATAGTTCCCTCGTCCCTTGACCAGCACTGCCGAAAACCGCTCGTCCAGGCATTTCTGCAGCAGGGGGATGTCCTTGTGGATGATCTGCTCCTGCAAGTTGATGGTCCGTGTCGAGATGACCACGCGCTCACGGTTTCGCACGGCCCATAACGCCGCTGGGAGCAAATACGCCAGGGTCTTCCCCACGCCCGTGGGCGCTTCGACCACTGCAATGCCGTCCGCGTTGAACGCGCGAGCCACCACGGCCGTCATCCGGGTCTGCTGCGGGCGCACCTCGAACTGCGGCAGCGTCCGCGCCAGCGGGCTGTTGGGCGAGAACGTCTGAGCTAACTCGTCTTGGTCAAGGAGCTGCACATCCTTACGCAGAAACGGCTCGACCAGCACATACACGCGCGTGACGAGATTGTCCACGATGTAGCAGCCATGTCCATGATGACCGCACATCGACGCCACCTCGAGGTCCGCATCCGAGGGTCCAAGGTCGCCCGAGGGATGGTTGTGCAGCACGACCTCGCCCGGCTCGAGTGCCTCGAGCACCGCTGGCACCGCCTCTTCGTGACCCCGTGCGCAAACGCGCACCTTCTCAATCAGCCCGGCCCCCTCCACGTGGCCGGCGAAAAAGACCTCCCGCCCCCCGGCCGCCTCGATCTCACCCCGGATCGCCTCCGCCGCAGCGTCACATATCCGCGCCCCGGCCTCTACGCCAGTCGCATCCAACATCCGACTCCGTTACCAAAAGGTCCAGCCGGGAGCATAGCCAATTTGCTGACCCAAACGCCATTACCCACATGGAACGGGAGGCGGTACGATGCCGGTTAAATGGCCGATTCGTCTCACAAAACGCCCGAAAGGAGAGTTGCTATGGCGTAGAAGCGCCTGGAGAATCAGGTCAACCGCAGAGAATTTCTCGGACAGGCGGGCCTGGGCGCGGCGACGGTGGGTGATGGCTACAGGGGCCGCATCGCCGTACAGCGTCGCAGCGATTGCAGTGACGATAAAGAAGCGGGGTGTTCACAGGGAAAGGGCCTGTCCTGACGCACAGGTGCGTGCCGTCAATGACTTTGGGAATACTTGCCTCACGGCCTGTGATATTTCCGGATTACGCGGGCCCGCGGCTGGGATTTGCATGGGAATATGCCTTCTTGAACCTGCACCTTTAGTCCGGTAGAATCGATTCTTGCTTGGGCCAGGGCCGTTCCGGCAATCATAACGGTGGTGAAAAGAGATGCCTCGAGGCAACAGTCACATAACTTCCGGGTGTTTAGTCCTACTGGGCGTTGGCCTAGCCCTGTGTCTGACGGCGGTACTCGTCATCGCGGGGTTCGTCCTGGCGTTTTATGGTGTTGATTTCGAGCGCGGCCCGGCCGTGGCGGTGCTCAACATTTACGGCGAACTGGTCGATGAACAGTATGTGTTGGAGCAATTGGCGGAATTGGCCGATAACCCGGCCACGAAAGCGCTCGTGGTGCGCGTCAATAGTCCCGGCGGTGACGTCACGGCCGTGGAAGAGGTATTCAATGGCCTGAAACGCGTCCAGAACGAGGAGGGTCTTCCGGTGGTGGCGTCGATGGGGTCCACGGCCGCATCGGGGGGCTACTACGTGTGTTGCGCGACGCAGCGTATTTTTGCGAACAAGAGCTCGTTGACCGGCAGTCTGGGTGTGATCATTGAATACCCGAACGCCGAAGCCTTATTAGAGAAAGTCGGCATTACATTCGAGGTCATCAAGAGCGGCGAGTTCAAGAATGCCGGATCGCTCACCAGGCCCTTAACGGAGCCACAGCGAGAGCATCTGCAAGGCGTCATTGAGGACTACCACGAAATGTTTATCGAACTGGTCAGCGCCGAGCGGTCCCTGGACGTCGAGGAGGTGCGTGCCCTGGCGGACGGGCGGGTGTTCACGGGCCGGCAGGCAGTGGAACTGGGTCTGGCGGACGAGATCGGCGATTTGGACACCGCGATTCACTTTGCGGCGAGTTTAGCAGGGATCGAAGGCGAACCACGGGTGATCAGGCTCGAGGAGCCGCCCCTGTCGTTATTCTCGCTGGTGCATCGGCTCGGTGCGGCGGCGGCCCGGTTGCAGCGTGGCTGGGCGCGGAGTAGCGGTTTTCCGAAACCGGGATATGTGCTGAGGTAATAGGATGGGCAAGTCGCGCGAGGATGGGCTAAGCACCTATCTCTCGGAAATCTCGAGGATTCCGCTGTTGTCGGCATCTGAGGAAGTCCTCTTGGCCAAACGGGCCCAAGCGGGTGATGGTGCGGCGCGGCGTCGGCTGATTGTGTCCAACTTGCGCCTGGTGGTGAGCATTGCCAAGAAGTACCTTTACTTCGGTTTGCCGTTGCTGGACATGATCGAGGAAGGTAACCTGGGCCTGATGAAGGCCGTGGACCGCTTCGATCCGGACCGGGGCTGCAAGTTCTCGACTTACGCCACCTGGTGGATTCGCCAGGCGGTGACGCGGTCCTTGTCTAACCAGGGACGAACCGTTCGGGTGCCGGTCTATATGACGGACAATGTGGCGAAATACAATAAAACGGCTGAG
Source organism: uncultured Nitrospiraceae bacterium (assembly GCA_964425145.1). Lineage (GTDB taxonomy): Bacteria > Hydrogenedentota > Hydrogenedentia > Hydrogenedentales > SLHB01 > CAYRLQ01. Next base: position 3,466 of record CAYRLQ010000202.1, on the reverse strand, counting down.
GCGCTTTACATCAAGACCGGCAAGCAGCCCGAGCCCGAGGAGGTGGCCCGACTGCTCGGCATCAAAGGCTCCGAGGCGCGACGGTTGCGTGAACTCGTCGCAGACTTCTCGCCCCTGGACATCATGCAGCCCACCGACGACGAGAGCCGAGGCATCCCGGAGAGCATCTACCCATACCACGTCGACAAGGCCGTCGAGCAAATCGCACTCGACCAGCAAACCGAAGAGCTTATGAACCAGCTCACCGATCGCGAGGGGAACATATTGCGCTTCCGCTACGGCCTGATTGATGGGAAAGCGCATACTCTCGAGGAAACCGGGCGCCGGTTCAACCTTACACGCGAGCGTATCCGCCAGATTGAAAAGGACGCAATGAAGCGCCTGCGCGAGTACGTCACCGAACACGTCGAGGACTTCAAGTAGTTATCAGTCTTCAGACAACCGACAACTGAGAACCGACAATGGACTTGGCCGCACTGATTCGCAATGTACCCGATTTCCCGAAACCGGGTGTTCAGTTCAAAGACATCACAACGCTCCTGCAACAGGGCGCTGCGTTTAAGTACATCATTGATGGATGGAAGGAACGCTACGCGGACAAAGAAGTCGATGCGATTGTCGCGGCGGACGCGCGTGGGTTCATTTTCGGCGGGGCGTTGGCCTACGCGATGGAACTACCCCTTATCCCAGTGCGTAAAAAGGGCAAGCTACCCGCGCAAACGCTGGCGGAGGACTTCGAACTCGAGTACGGCACGGACACGGTGGAGATCCATGTCGATGCGCTCAAGGCAGGCGACCGGGTGGTCTTGATCGACGACTTACTCGCGACGGGCGGGACGATGGCGGCGATCGCACGGCTCGTGCGCAAGCTCGGCGCTGAAATCGTCGAGGTGGCCTTTGTGGTGGAGTTGCCGCCGCTGAAAGGGCGCGAGAAGTTGCAGGGGTTGCCTATCCATTCGCTGGTCAAATTCATGGTGGAGTAAAAAAAACCGTGACGAGAAATTATCTTCCAGGAACCCAAATCGAGATCATTAACGACGTGGCCCGCGGAAACATCAGGCATGTCCTGTTCGATTTTGACGGCACCATCAGCGTGCTGCGAGAAGGCTGGCAGCGGATCATGGCCCCGGTCATGGTGGAGAGCATCTGCGGCGATCACCCTCGAACGGAGGAGATCGAAAAGGAAGTACACGATGTCATCGAGGAAACCACGGGCATCCAGACCATATTGCAGATGGCGAAGCTCGTCGAGATGGTGCGCGCGCACGGATTGGTGCCTGAAGACCAGATTCTGGATGCGCGCGGGTATAAGGCAATTTACAACGACCGGTTGATGGTGCCGGTACGCGAGCGGATCACGAAGCTCGATGCCGGCGAACTGTCGCCCGAAGACGTTACGCTGCGCGGGGCGCTGGACTTCTTGAAACTGCTTTCGGAGAAAGACCTCGAGATGCATGTGTTCAGCGGCACCGACCGCGAGGACGTGCACAATGAGGCCGAGAAAGTCGGCGCGGCGCCCTTCTTCAATGAGATATGGGGCGCTCTGGGAAGTTACGAGGAGTACTCAAAGGAAAAGGTCATCAAGGACATCATGGCCAAACACAACCTCCACGGCTCCGAAGTCTTGGCCATTGGCGATGGTCCGGTCGAGATTCGCAACGTGAAGTCCGGCGGCGGCATCGCCATCGGCGTGGCTTCAGACGAAGTGGCCCGTCACGGCTGGAACGAGGAGAAACGCATGCGGCTCATTCGCGCCGGAGCCGACATCGTGATACCCGATTTCGGACAGTACCGGGCCTTGACCGACTACCTGTTTCCCGAATAGGCCGGCGTTCGAGGAAGCCCAGCACAATTTGCTCAGAATACCCAGCCTATGGGCTGGCTGGGTTGGAGGAAAATGCGAGGGCGAGGCTCCCTCCGTGCCGCGCCTTCTCACACCCGCCATCCTTAATGTAATTCATAATTCAAATCGCGTTGGTGAGGTGTTCGATGAGCGTCTTCGTGCCAATGCCGATGAGGACTGCGCCGCCCAACACCTCAATTTTGCGCTCGAAGAAGTGGCCTACACGGTCGCCGATGAACACGCCCACAAAGCTCAGCCCGAACGTGACCAGGCCAATGACAATAGCGGGCAGCAAAATGGCCACGGCCAACATGGACAGGCTGAGGCCGACCGCCAGAGCGTCGATGCTCGTCGCGATAGAGAGCACGAGCAGGATGGACGTGCTGTAGGGCGCTCCCGCCTCGGTATGGGTTTCATCGTCGGATTTCATCCAACCGGCCTCGAGGATCATCTTGGCTCCTATCCCGCTGAGCAGGCCGAAGGCGATCCAATGATCCCAGGCCGCGACAAACCCCGGCAGGCTCAGCCCGGCGAGCCACCCGATCAGCGGCATGAGCGCCTGGAAAAGCCCGAAGAACAGCGCGATCCGGACCGCATGATACATGTGTAGAGGTTGGATCGCTACACCGCTGGCGATGGACACGGCAAATGCGTCCATTGCCAACCCAAATGCTAAGAAAAGGACGGTGGTAATACTCATTTTCCCCCGCAAGCGCCTTGGTAGCCATCTACATCGTCTCGCCGGCTCAGGCGTAGGCTGGAAAACGACTGGCCGTGCAGTGCAAAGAGGGCCGTCATGGCGTAAAGCGCGGCCATAGACCTGCTCTAATTGTAGCCTATCCGTGCCGCTCCGGCCAAGCGACGCTTCTCAATGCACTGGACTTGACATTCGCACAGAATTTCGGTCTTCTTACGGACGCCCGGCTGCTGCCGGTCAATGGGCCGGGAAAACGGGGACGGTCCAATTTTCAGTCTGGCGGGGCAGGCTGCAAACTGGTCGTGCTTTCACAAAAGAGCGAATTGGATTAGGTGGAAACCATGCAGGACATGAACGATTTGAGCCGGACCCTTTCCCGAATTGATGGGCGAGGATACAAGGCCTACAAGGACATCCAAGGCAGCTATGCTTTTAATAACTTCTCACTGCACATCGACCACGTGCAGGGCGACCCGTTTGCGACACCCTCGAAGGTGCGCGTGCGGGTGCCGCAGCGTGTGGCCGCCCTGCCGGAAGAGCTGTTTGCCAATGCGCCGCGCCTGGTCGCGTTGAAGGACTTCCTGGCGCGCGAGGTGCGCAAGGCCATCCGCAAAACGGCCGCCGGCGCCCGCGGCACGGGCAAGAGCGGCCTGATCGCCATCGACGCCGGGGCGCAGGAGGTGCTCGAACGGACTGCCGTGGCGCTCAATGCGCAGTGGGTCGAGGGGCGGCTTTACGTGGGCCTGCCCGCGGCGGGGCGGCGCGTGCTGGGTCGCGAAGCGGAGGCGATGCTCTGCATGGAACTCCCGAAGATCGTCGAGCGCGGGTTGCTATGGCGCAACGTGCCGCGAGAAAAAGGCCGGGCGTTCGTCGAGTGCGTCGAGAACCAGGAGCATATCCGGAGCCAGTTGGAGGCGCTGGACCTC
>CAYRLQ010000201.1:0-8058 GCA_964425145.1 uncultured Nitrospiraceae bacterium | reverse complement strand
GGAAGCCTGGGTCGCCCGTCGTCGTGGCATAGAGGAGCACCGGGTCTGGTCTGCGAATGGTCTCGATTGGGTGCGGGTACATTCCGTTGTGGCCGAACATGGCCGGGAATCGTAACACGCGGTCCGTGTACCGCACCTCGCTGGTATACCCTTCGAGGTTGACGCGCAGTGCCGCGGCCGTATCTGCCAATGCCTGTGTAAACCGGTTTTCATCGCCGCGCAGCCGATACGCTACGTAGGGACTGGCGTCCATTGACAATAATTCGTCAAATTCCGGGTTGCCCGTAAGCAGCCTGTATTTGCACAGCACCACGGACAATCCCCCCAACTTCGAGGCGCACCATGCTTCGCTACCATCGACTACGGGGCCCTCCGGCGGGTTTTTCAGGTAGTTGAGCCGCGCGGCGGCCATGGAGCGGAGGGGGGAGAGGTATCGGACATCCTGTGTCATGTGGTAAGTGAGCAGGAGCGTGTTTGTCATCATCGACATGGCGCTGGGCCACACGTAAAGTGGGTCGTTGGTGTGGTTTTCCGGGTCCCACCAGCGTTGTCCCGTGCCGCCGACGGTGCCCTCGGGCCAATGGATCGCGCTTGGAATGATGCCCGCGGGCTTACCCCGTTCGGCTCGGGCCGTCGCATCCACCCAGGTATCCATCCAGGTCGTGAAGAGCCGTCCCAGGCGCGGGTCCCCTGTGCGCTGCCACAGAATGAGCGCAGGCGCCACGGCGCGGGGATGATACACCGTGTCGCAGGCGCGTTTCGCGGTACTGTCCACCTTGGTGGCGCTGAAGTACGTGCTCTTGAACTGGAGTTGGCCCCGCTCGTTGATTCCGGTCCATAGTGTTTCCATGAGTTCTGCCAACCGCAAAGCCCGCGTACGCCATAAATCATCGGTTGGTTCAAGAAACATCATCGGCATCATGGCATCTGACGAGTCCTCCGCTGTATGCTCCACGTCGTAAACGAAGCTCGTATAGCCGTGCTCCATGTGTTTCTGACTCAGCAGCGCATTCGAGAAGCGGGATTGGGCCTGGACAATCTTCGGGTCGTCGAAACCGATGAGCACAGCCACCCACCAGCGCCACATCTCGCAATCATCACCCCAGCCCCCGCCGTATTCGCCATTGTCCTGCATGCGGTGGTCGATCCACCACGTGATGATGTCCACCAGGCGCTCGAGACCTTCCCGTTGATGGACCGCCCATTCCGGCGCCTGCGGAACTGCAGGATAGAAGCTTCGCGGCGGTATGGGTTCGCCCAAATACATCCGAATAACGCGGTTTTCTGGGAAGACTTTTGCCAATTCCTCGAAGATGGGGCGGATTTTGTCGAACTGTTCACGCCGTTTATCGGGATGGCTCCAGTAGCCGCCGTGCTCCAACGTGACCCAGACCTGCATACGGCCCTCGTACAGCCGCGTCAGCGGGTAAAGCGATGAGTCCTTGCCAATGCCGAAATCGTAAGTGCCCGTTTTCAAAACTTGCCCCCCGAAGTAGCTCAACTTCGGATCGTTGATCCAGCGTTCTACCTCGTTGATCATGCGCTTCACGTCAACTGCCAGCGACTTATCCAGGCCAGGATGCCGCTTCAGTTTCCTCAAGTAACCCAGCCGCGCCTCGTCCGTATCGGCGTTGCCAGCTTTTTGAATCAACGCCGCGACGGGACCCTCCGCCTCGGCCCACGTGCGTCCCATGCCCAAGGACCACAGCATAAGCGCAACCGCAAGAGTGCAAAGAACAGCCGACGTTTTGATCAAACCGCTCTCATTCATGATGATCCCTTTCTCGATGCCTAAACTGACTTGCCGCATCTACGCCGCGCAATGTATGCCCGGCAAGCGGGACAGATCAAGTCTGCGCCAGGAAGAGAGGATTCAGGGGCTATTGAAAAATTCATGCCAGTGGCGCGGATGACATACAGGGCGGCTTTTTTGATAGCCCCATTGCCCGTTTTTTCCACCCTGGCTCAGGCTTTGGTATACTGTGCCGGGCAAACCAGAAGGAGACCCTTGATGAGAATCGGACGTGTTTACAGAAGTGATGCCCCAACCGTCGCGCTGCAAACGGACGGGGGATGGATTGATTTCTCAAGGGCCTACCAGGCCTATCAACTCGTTGTGGAGGGCATCTCCACGCAACCGCTGCAATCCCTGCGTGGGTTGCTCGAGGCCGGTAAGATGGCGCCTGCATTTTTTGCCGAGGTCTCAGCATTTCTTGAGCGGCATGCGTTGGTGCAAGCCTACCATCTGTCCGAGCCGTTGCAGTTTCTGCTGCCTCTGCGGCCAGGAAAGATCATCGCGCTCGGGAGGAATTACCTCGCACATGCGGCTGAAACCGGCGCCGATGCTCCGGAGGAGCCCATCGTTTTCGCGAAATCTCCCGGAGCATGCATTGGCGACGGTGAGTCCATTGTCGTGCGGGAAAGCTACGGGCGTGTGGACCATGAAGCCGAGTTGGCGCTCGTCATCGGCCGCAGGGCCAAGTATGTCGCCGAGGAGGATGCCTGCGATTATGTTGCCGGTTATACGATCCTCAACGATGTCACGGCGCGCGGCATGCAGAAGTCCGACATCGACCAGGGTTTGCCGTGGTTCCGCTCGAAGAGCATTGACACGTTTTGTCCCCTGGGTCCGGTCATCGCCCTGCCGGATGAGATGGCCTGGCCTGTCGAGGTGGACATCGAGCTACGGGTCAACGGCGAGGTCCGCCAGAAAACCAATACCTCGAAGTTTATCTTCAGTATCCCGGAGGTGCTGAGCTTTATTACGCGGTTTATGACACTCGAGCCGGGCGACATCATCTCGACCGGCACGCCCGAGGGCATTGCAGCAATCGTTCCCGGCGACACTGTCGAGATTACCATTCCCCCGATTGGCGTTCTCCGGAACCCCGTGGCCCCCGCCGACGCGCATGTGCAGTCATAGCCCGTAGTAGCCGTCGAGAAGGCGCCTGTTAGCAATACGAAGTGTCACGGTCCGACCGCCACGGGTTGGAGTTCGATAACCGGCGCCTCTTTCGGTTCCGCTTCGAGTTCGTCCCCCGGTTTGCGGACGACTTCCTCGCACGCGGCGTCCAGCCGGATCAGCATCGGGTCCAGCGGATCAACCATCATGGGGAAGGCAACGCTCCTCCCCTGGATCAGGTCGCGCCCGGCCTGCCGAACGCCGGTCAGGTGGCACACGGTGGTTTCCTTCCGAAGATTGAGCAAGTACAGATAGCTGTCGCCATCCAGTTCTACGTAGCACGTTTTAACCCCTTCCAGCGGATAGCCGTAGGGGTTCACGGCGCGCGGGATGGGCTCGAGCACGTCGAGTTGGAACACCGCGTCCATGGCGTGCAAGTATTCCGTGGGCAGATTGACGCCGCGCACGAGGATTATTTTTTTCGTCGTACCGATCGAGTCGTGCCGCGAATGCCCCCGCTCGTTATAGGGAATCGGCGTGCTGATGCGCGCGACTGCGCCGCCCTCCCGGACGTAGTCCTGCAACACCTTGAACGTTTCGTCCGATAGGGCGGGCGTCTCTGAAATGACCAAGACCTTTACGCCGGCCAAACCAGTTGCGACGCATTGGCTCTGGGTGACGAAGCGCACCTTGTATCCCGAAAACGAACATCCCTCGAACGCGTCCCGCGTTGAAGAGAGGTATGGGGTGCCGTCGTGAAGAATCTTCGAGGGCAGGCTCCATAGAACGGCCACATCCGCTGGCGCCTGCTGAAACGCCACCACGATCTCTCCCAAGCGGTTCAGGTCCAGGCATGCCCGCGCGTAGCCCTCCAAACACTCCGGACGCATCAGGACGCTGTCCTCCACATCCGTGAGATCGTCGCTCCAATCCCATCCCCAGGCCGCCGAGGCGCTCAGGCCCGATATCGCCCCGTCCCACATCACGCTGTGTACATAGGCGCCGGTGGGCGCCGTAGAGGGCTTGTTGCTCGAAACAATGCGATTCTCCAAATTGACTACGGGCTTTTCGGGCGCCAGCGACCGGAGGAATGTATAACACAGCGCCTGCCGTGGATACTCCATTGCATAATGTGGATCAGGCGACGTCATCTTAACGGTGCAGCCGGCAAAATCCATCGTTTTCGACAACGTCTCATGGTCAACGCCCCGGCGTGATTCTCCCGGTTCGAAAACGGTATCCGCGCACTTCACATGCGACGGCACATCCGGGGCCAATTCCCGCGCCAGCGATGCCACCCCGGTCAAAAACTCCGTCCCCAGCCGCTGGTTATACGTTTGCCAATCGTACTGAAAGGCCCGTTTTTCTTGATACTCATGCGGCAGGTGTCCCCCGGTAATGTCGATGTCGTCGAAGCTGGCCAGATGCGCTTTCCAGGACCGGTTCAAGGCGTGCCGATCCGCGTACAGCTCTTTAACCGTTGCAAGAAATCCCTTACGGACCGCCTCCCCCTCGAAGCGGAACCGGGGCCTGTCCAACAGGCAGACACTATTCAGCATCTTCTGCTCGGCCAAATAGGGTAGGAGCGCCCGCAGATGTCGCTCGAGCAGTGTCCGTGCCGCCGGACCGGTGACATTTATCCCGCCCAGGTCGTCATCAGCCATCTCGGGCCATTTTTCAATCGCCCATGCGGGCATCGCATCGGGCGAGAGGTCCACTATAACACTGATATTACACTCCTCGGCACGCCGGAACACAGGATCGAGCAACGCAGGAATATCTGCCACGTCCCTTTCACTGAGCAGCGTATCGCGGGGCGATATATCGACGACCACCAGGTTCAGCCCGTAACGCCGCAATCGCGGCATATCCTCAGCCGCCCCCTGCCGGCTACACCACCCGAGCAGAAACACAGGCCGCCCCTCCGCGTAAAGGGCGCCATCACGCACCTCGAGCGTGCTGAGGTCCGGTTCGGGAATGGGCTGGTTCAGCTCCGGTGCAAAGTTGCTGAAGGTGAGGTGTGTTCGCACGGATTCCGCCGTTTGTCGGATGTAACGCAGTGTCGAATCCACGCGCCGCCAATTATTGTAGGCAAAGTCCGCCTTGGCAAACGCAAGGAAGTCCTCCGCCATCGCGATCTCCATCCATAGGTACGGTGGCCGGCGCCCTTCCGCCGCGAGGTCGTCCAGGCGGGCTCGCAACGCGCCAACTTGCTCACCTGACCGCTCGAGGGCCTCTTCGAGTTCATCCGGTGAGACTTTCCGTACGATATACTCGCTCCATCCCAGCGAGTACTCCGGACGATCGCGCCATTCGAATCGCGCCGTGTAGGCACCTGGAGAAAGGGTCGAAGCATCCCAAGTGAACTGGCACGAGTCCTGTCCTTCTCGTAAAAACAGGAGCACTTCGCCCTTATACTGTGTCGTTCCCGACCTATCCTGGATCACCAACCGAGCGTGTAGCTTGTCGACAGTCCTGGATTCATCATACTGACGCACGAAACAATCGAACAGAACCGCTGCATCTGCACTATATTCCTCCGCGCATCGGACCTCGAGCTGGACACCCTGGCGGAACTGTTCGGGACCCCGCTCAATCCAGATGCGCTCGCTCGACTGCTCAGACGCACTTGCACACTCTGCCCCCTGTGCCTCGGCCAGGCTATTTAGGGAGATAATCGGCGCCGTCCAGGCCGACAGGAGCGAGACGATTGCAACACAAACCAACTGGTGCGTCATGCCACCTTCCTTTTCTATTTGCTTACCCATGACCAAATGGGTTCGGGAAAATGAGCCTCCTGCGCATCGGAACGGGCAACGCCACATTCTATGAACACAATACACCCCTGTCAAAAGACATAACGAAGCCCACGGCCCACGCGTTGACCCCGAACCCGCGCGCGGATGATTACGCAACCCACTGTTTTCATGTTTCATGCTCGTCCTCGTTACTCGTACCCGTGCGCGAAACCAGAGAGGAAAGATCGAGCACAAGCGCGAAGAAAAGCCGAATGCCCAGTATCTTTTTGGATTTCAAGGGCCGATGTCGGGAACTTTTTCCGCTCCGAGAGGATATATGGCGTATGATAGGATACGAAACAAGGGAAAACGGTGATTTTCACCGCCAAGTTGGCCACATTTAAGAACTTATGTGGTATAATGAGACAAACTGCGTTTTGATGAGTACTTTGAACAGGGAGTGGTGGTTTGAGCGATGCGATGTTATTACTTGACAAACCGCCTCAAGTTTCTTAGAATAAAGACCGTTAAAGCCCCATGTAGCACTGAATGTGGTTCTTGACGCAAGATATTGGGGTGCCGGACTGAGAAAGAGAATGCTGGAACGGATGCAAAAGAGGATCTGGGTAATGTTAGGATTGAGTGTCATACTTGCAGTGAATGCGGTTTTCGGGGACCCGTACGCAGTTCCGAAAGATGAACTGGACCCGAAGAAGGTGTATTGGGGATTGGCCGCTGGCTTCGAGCGGGCCGGCGAGATTGACTACCGGCGGGTAATTAAAGCAACCCCTGAGTACATCGAAATCAAGAGAGAGAGAATCCAACGCGGAACCGGTAAGTACTGGATTCTCCTCAGTCAGGCGAGCGACCGGGTCGTCCGGACCATTTCGCAAGTCGCGCAAGAAACGGATTGTGACCTTATTGCGTCGCGAGGGTATCTGGCGAGTCTGGAAACTCCTATTCCCGCCGAGGACATCACCCAGCTTTTGCTTGACAACCTCCAAGGCAAAGCAAAAGACAAGAGGAAGAGAAGGTAAACCGGTTACCTGTGAGAATGTCTTCACCGCTGCAACGCGCGGTCGCCGTGTTGGGTGTGTGTGTCTTCGTTTTACCCATGCTGCTCCTGACCGGCTGCACGACGCCTTCCCAATCCACGTCGTCTTCGGTTAACCCGCGTGCGGCCGAGGTGGGTGACGAGTACGCCACGCGCAAATCGGTCGATAGAGCACGCCGCGCGATCGAAGCGGGGGACCATTATATGATGATTCCCCGGCTCCAAGACACCATCGCCAGGTATCGCGACACGGAGGCTGCCAAAGAAGCATTCTATTTCCTCGGCATTGCCTACTACCACATTGGCGGGTACCGCGATGCCATTGAGGCCTTTGATGAATACATGCGGCTGGCGCCTGATGGGAGATACGCTGCGGAAAGTGCGGAATATGCTGCGAAGCTGACCCAGGAGTACAAGCAGAAATTCATTACGCCCGAGCAGTTGGACCTCAAAATCGACGAGCTCAGGGGAAAACTTGAGAAAGAGCCGCAGTTTTTGGCGGACCAATGGAAACTAGCGGGCCTACTGTGGAAACGGGGGAACTATGAGCAAGCGGCGAAGTTATATATGGCGCTTGTGGCCAGGCACCCCGAATATGCCAACGATGCCACGTTCAAGAACCGTATCGAGCTGCTGCCTGATAACCAGTACGTGATCCTGACCCCCGCCGAGATTCTGCACCGCCACGCCGAGGCCCAGCCGCTGGCCATCATTAACGAAGCGACTTTTCGAGCGGGCCGGGATTTGTTTACGCGCGTACCGCGCTACTACGTGGTCACCGGCCAGGTGGTCAACCGTAGCGACAGCGTCCTCTACGGGGTCCAGGTCATCGTGACCCTATACGGTGTTGGAGGTGTCGTATACGACACAAACACGGTCAACATCGGTCGCTTGAATCCGAAGGAAATCCGGGCGTTCAGCGTCCGTTTCAGCAACTTTGAGAATATCAGTAACATCTCCAGGCACGAGTGCGTCGGGATGTTCCAGCGCTGAGGGAGCCATGGCACAACGAATCGGAGTGCTGAGCCTGGCCGTGTGGTTGGTGGCGACGTTTGCCTGCGCCCAGGAGATCGCCCAACAGGTCAATGTATCGGTCAAGATCGTCGAGTTCCAGACGAGCAAGGATGTTGAAACCGGCCTCAGCGCCTACTTTCTTCGCCGCAACAAGAAACGCGCTTTTGGCCGCGTTACGTCCGGCAACGGCGCCATCGTAAACGCCGACATCACATTTCCCACCGACACGGCCGCCGGGATCACCGTATTCCTGGACCAAATCCGAATGAGCGAGGGCGACCTCGAGGTAGTGCTGCAGGCCCTGGTCGATCAAAACCGCGCGTTCATTCTTTCACAACCCAAGGCCTTGG
>CAYRLQ010000200.1:0-8064 GCA_964425145.1 uncultured Nitrospiraceae bacterium | reverse complement strand
CGTAGGTTCCTTCGGGAAGGCCTTCATCCAGATAGACTCGGCCTAGGTAGGCGCGGTCGCATTCCACCACACCGGTATCGACGGTAATGACGCCGGTCTTCTCGCCGATGGCTTCCGAGGCGTTACTTACAAGGTTCATGACGATCTGGCGCACTTGCGTGGCGTCGGCCTCGACGCTGGGCAGGTTCTGGGCGAAGTTGTATTTGAGGACGATCTTCTTCGAAATGGAAATCTCCAACAGGCGGACCATCCCTTCAATGACCTCGTTCAGGTTCAGCGGCTCGGTGATGAATTGGCCCTTACCGGAATAGGCCAGCATCTGGCGGCAGAGGTCCGCAGCGCGCCGGACGGCCGCTTCGATCCTTTCGAGGCGGGCACGCGCCGGGGAGAGGGGTGAGAGCTCGTCCTGAGCCCGTTCCGCATTACCAAGAATGCCCGTCAGCAGGTTGTTAAAGTCGTGCGCGATACCCGCAGCCATAATGCCGAGGCTCTCTAACTTCTGCGCGTGCCGAATCTGCGCCTCCAACTTCCGCCGTTCCTCCTCGTTCGCCTTGCGCTCGGCCATTTCACGTTCGAGTTCTTGATTGGCCTTTATCAATTCGGCGCTACGGTCTTCCACCAACTCCTCGAGGTGATCGCGGTATTTGCTCAACTCCTCCTCGACCCGCTTGCGCTCGGTGACGTCGCGGGCGATGCAGACGATCCCCACGACCTGACCGGAGGAATCAAGCAGGGGCGAACTGCGCTGTTCGAGGTAATGCACTTCCCCGTGGACATCCAGGTAGCGGTATTCCATGGTGCTGGGAATCTGGTTACTGAACAACTTAGTCCGGTGGGCCATGAAACGCTGGCGGTCGTCGGGGTGGATTCCGTATTCCCAGTCGGCTTCGCCGCGCATGATGTCCTCAGCAGGCATCCCGGTAATGTGCGCTACAGCCGGATTGGCGCTCACGACGCGCCCGTCTCTGTCGAACACTAGAATGCCATCGTCCGCGTTTTCAGCGACAAGGCGGTAGTGGGCTTCGGACTGGCGAAGCCGCTCGCGGAGCAAGTGGCTTGTGAAAATCCGGGCTGCTCGCTCCGCGACGAGAGTCAAGGTGTTCTCGCTTTCTATTGAGAAGAAATTGGCTTCAGAGTGGCTCAGGTTTAGCACACCGGTTGTCTTGCCTCCCACGCGAAGCGGAAAACACAGCAGCGAACGGACTTCAATCGGGCTGTCGCCCAAGGGAACGAAGTCCTCGTCCAGTGTCACATCATCGACCCGAATCGCGTGGCCGGTTTCGGCTGCCCTGCCGACGGTGCCTTCTCCCAGGCGGAACTTCGGGCCGGGCCAGACGCCCGGCCCGAACGACTTGCCCTGATTTTCCAAGGGGCTGCATGCAGCCCGCAGTTCCAAGAATTCCCCGTCGTCATCCAACAGCATCAGCGAACAATTCTCCGCCTCAAGTCCAAACGTTATTGTTTCCAGCATCCGGCGGCAGATCTCGTCCATGTCACACTCAGGGTCATCAAGTTCGTCCATCTGCCGCAGGATCGAGAGCGCTTGCACAAGGCGCTCAAAGCGGAGGGTCGTTTCCCGCAACGCTTCGGCGTAAGAATGAGCGTCGAAACCGTCCCCTGCAGGTATGGGGGGCCGAAGGCCGCCACTCGCTTCACTCATTTCCCCTCCTCGGTCGCTCATTCGTTTTGTCCCAACAGATTGAGAAACTGGCGCGTTTCAGTGCGAAGAGGACCTAGTTCAGCCACAATAGCATCGGCAGCTCCTTCCGTCAGACCGAGGGTCTCGAGAAGGTAGCACTCGAAGGGGCGCTCTTCCCAGTCCCCGGCAAAGCCGAAGCCGGCCTTGCGGGAAATATCGTCGGCCAAGGCCACGATCGCCACCTCGGTTTTGTTGGGGCCGGAGTACGTCGGCCCGTCGTACCGGTTAGCAATCATGTCCACAATCGGCGGCGGGAACTGCCATTTTTCCGCGATCCACCCACCCACCTCGACGTGAGTCGTACGCAGCTTCTCCCGCTCCACCTCTATCAGGAGCCGCTGAGACTCTTGGGCCTCGCGAACAATTTGTCGATATTCGTCTTCGAGAACGACGGCCAGGAGGTACTTGCCGATGTCGTGGAGCAGGCCGGCTGTGAAACAGCCCTCAGGGGACTCGACCGAGCAATGCCTCTCGCAGACCATCTGGGCCGCCTTTGCAACTCCGAGCGAATGCATCCAGAAGTCTTCCGGGTCCAAGGCAAACTGCTGGCGCCGGGCAAAGACGTCGAAAACGGACGTTGCCAAGGCAAGATGACGCACGGCGTCAAACCCGAGCACCACGACGGCATGGCGGATGGAATCAACCCTGTGACGCAACCCATAGAACGCCGAATTGGCCAACCGCAGTACACGTGCCGAGATGGCATGATCACACTCGAGTAGAGCGGTCAAGTCGTCGGCTGAAGAGCGCTCATCCGCCACCGCCTCGAGGACCTTGCTGATGACTTCCGGCAGGGTCGGCAGTTCATGGACCTTCATCAGTCCCGCTATAACGCGACGGTCGACCATGCCCCGATCTCCATATCCCTCCTGGCGATGTCCTGCACAGTGCAGGAGAGGCCTGGTAATCCCTCTTCTGACCTAAAATTATTATACCATGTATTGTACTGAGCGCAAGGGCAATCCTGTTCCTGGCCTTGACAAGGGAAGTCTGACTGAAGCACAATTGCGCATTCTTTTTCGTGAAGGGTATCTTGGGCGGGGAACAGCGTGCCCTGTACCCGCCAGGCTGGGCTCATCGCCCGGCCTTTCAAACCTATTCAGGGGTAGAAAACAGGAGGAAAGTATGTTTAACGGTCATTTTCATATCGCCAAGCCTCTAAACGAGCCCGCATTGAGTTACGCGCCGGGTTCTCCGGAACGCGCCGAATTGCAGGCGAAACTCCAGGAAATGCTGGACAACCCTGTCGAAGTGCCCATCATCATCGACGGTAAGGAAGTGACGTCTGGAGCGCAGGTCGAGATGCGCTGCCCGCACTGGCGCGACCAGCTACTGGGCATCTATCACAAGGCCGACGAATCGCACGCGCACAAAGCCATCGACGCGGCCAACCAGGCCAAGAAGGAATGGTCGGTAATGCCGTGGTCGGACCGGGCCACGGTGTTGCTTAAAGCAGCGGAGTTGCTGGCAGGGAAATACCGGCAAACGCTCAATGCGGCGACGATGCTGTGCATGAGCAAGACCTGCCACCAGGCGGAAATCGATGCGGCCTGCGAACTGGTCGACTTTTGGCGGTACAATCCCCACTTCATGTCGCTGATCTACGACGACCAGCCCAGCTCGAGCAACAAGGTGCTGAATTTCATGGAGCACCGCCCGCTCGAGGGCTTCGTGTTCGCCATTACCCCGTTCAACTTTACTTCGATCGCCGGGAACCTGCCCACGGCGCCGGCGCTGATGGGCAATGCCGTGGTATGGAAGCCGTCTTCGGCCGCCGTCCTGCCCGCGTATTACCTCATGCAGATTCTCAAAGAGGCGGGTATGCCTGATGGCGTCATCAACATGCTTCCGGGGCCGGGGCCGGTGATCGGTCCGCCGGTGTTGAACCATCTTGACTTGGGCGGCATCCATTTTACCGGAAGCACGCGAGTGTTCTCGACGATTTGGCTGGCCGTGGGGTCCGACATCCGCAAGTACTATTCGTACCCGCGGATCGTCGGCGAGACCGGCGGTAAGAACTTCATCTTCGTGCATACATCGGCCGACATAGCCGCCACAGTGACGGCCTTGGTGCGCGGCGCTTTCGAGTTCCAGGGACAGAAATGTTCGGCCGCCAGCCGAGCATATATCCCCGATTCCATATGGCCCGAACTCAAGGACCGGCTCCTGGCCGAGACGGCGGATGTCAAAATGGGCGACGTGTGCGACTTCAGCAACTTCATGGGTGCGGTAATCGACGCGGACGCATTCGAGTCCCTCTCGGGCTATATTGACTACGCCAACGATTCGCCCGACCTCGAGATCATCGCCGGTGGCGGGTATGACGATTCCCAAGGCTACTTTATCGAGCCCACCATCGTAGTCTCGAAGGAACCGAAATCGAAGCTGATGTGCGAGGAGCTCTTTGGGCCGATCGTCACGGTGTATGTCTATCCCGAAAACCAGTTCGAAGAGAGCCTCCGGTTGTGCGACGAGACCAGTCCATATGCCTTGACCGGGACCATCTTCGCCCAGGACCGCAAGGCCATCGTCACGGCGCAAAAGGCCCTTCGCCAAGCGGCCGGGAACTTCTACATCAACGACAAGCCTACCGGCGCCGTCGTCGGCCAGCAGCCCTTTGGCGGCAGCCGCGCTTCGGGCACCAATGACAAGGCCGGGTCTTGGATCAACCTTGAGCGGTGGGTGTCCCCCCGCACGATCAAAGAGAATTTCCTGCCCCCCACCGATTTCCGCTACCCCTACATGGCGGCAGAGTAAACTAAACTGATTGGGATTTCTGATCGCGGACTTTGAATTGCAGCGCTAGTGTCTTGCCGGCGCTACTGATTCTCTGCCCGCGCCGACTGCAGGGTAATCCAGTAGCTGACCGCTGAAGGCTTTTCAGAACTTTTCCCAGTGCAGCACGTCGGCCAGCGGCCGCTTGCTGGGGCTGGGTTGGGCATCCGAGTGACCCACGGCGACCAGGCTCACCAACTTATAGCCTGAGGGTGCGCCGACAATCTCGAGGATCGCATCAGCGTAAGGTTTCTTGTCGCCCGCCACCCAGCACGCCCCGAGCCCATGGGCTCGCACGGCCACCAGGAGATTTTGCGTCGCCGCGCTGCCGTCCTCGAGGTAATGCTCGGTGTCCTCACACAGCACTACGACGCATACCGGCGCGTCGGCGATGAACGGCCCCGTCCTGGCCGTCTGGGCGAGGCGGCCACGCACATCGGCATCCGTGACTACGACGAACTCCCAGGGCTGCACGTTCCGCGCGGTCGCCGCCAACCGCGCGCAATCCACCACGTCCTCGATGATTTCCTTCGCAACCGCTTTATCCTTAAACGTTCGCACACTCCGCCGTGTTTTTAAGGCTTTGATCGCATCCATTGGATTCCCTACCTTTCCTGTGGCTTTATGAGAGCGCTTCAGACCTGATATACGGGAAGCCGCTCTCTTAGAAGCTCATAGAGCTTAACTTCTTTAGGTTTGCTGCGGTTAACCGCCTGCAAGCCCTCTGCTAACTCCCCAAATGATAATTCCGCCTTAAGCGTTTGCCACAAAGGTTCTCCGGCTTTGGGTGTAACCTTCGCTTTAAGGGATTCGCCCAACACATCGAGACCGCCATTGGCCTCAATGGTTTTTGCCATGGTATCAATAATGGTCTCACGCAGAACATCCCAAAGGTCTCTACCCTGCATATGGCTCAAGAGCCTGGCCAGGCTTAAAGACTGCGAGAGTATGGCATTCATACCTAAGTTGCCCTTTCTCTGCATCACCTCAATCTGTTCCTCTCTGGTCGATTCAGGAGTTAGATGCCCGCGTTCGAGAGCAACCTGCTTCTCTGAGCTGAGAAGCCTTTTGTCTATATCCATCACGCTTTTGAGATCAGCTATACGCTGGCCTTCAAAAATCTTCGCCAATGTAGTGTTCACATGATCCACTGCATTCAAACAACCTTTGCCGGCATAGCGTCTCGCCCGCCGGTAAAGCTCGCTCAACTCCGGGTCGTTGTATTGAGCTATGCGGCCGGCCGTAATCTCTTTTTTGAAAGAATAACTGTCGTCTTCGTTCTGGGTGAACAGAGCGAGGTACTCCTCCTTAGGTATCTGACTTCTATCGATTACGCTGTCGACCAAGTGGATCGCTTCTCCCGTACCTGCTGACGTACCCAAGGGAGTGGAGCCTGTGAAGGTTGAGAAGTGCTTAAAGCGGTCGCTTCCCTCGATTCCAAATGATACTCTTACCCCCACTGTGGGAATTCCCGCATTGGTTGCTTCTTCCCAGCCAATAACACTGGTAATAACCAGTTTATCAACTAAATCTTCGGCAAGTGCTTCGGCCTCCGCGCGCTGGCTTTCCAAACTTTGCGCCTTCTCACCGGCCTCTCTCACGGCTTCGGCCATAATCTTCACAATCGAGCCATATTTGAACAGCCTCTCCGTGTTGGCTCCTCCGCCCGCTTTAAGACCCATGGAAAAACACGCCAAGGCAATCTGGGCTTCCATATCGTCATTCGGGCTCTTCGAACGGTGGGACACAACAACATCCAGGCCTTTGCCCAACGCAACCAGGATCGCCAAAAGCGTCTCAGACAAGGTTCCGATCTGATTGGCCTTGCACAGGAAGGTATTGTTTAGATTGTTCTCCGCGGCGTATTCGATGGATGAATCTTTTGTAGTAACCGAATCATCGCCGATGATAAAAAGCCTATCGCCTAACTTTTCCATAATTAAGGCCCAACCATCATCATCACGTTCCCCAAAACCATCTTCAACAGAGATGATGGGAATGTCATCTTCTTCAATGGTCTTTCTATAAAGCTCAAAGACCTCATCCCTTGACATAACTACCTTTTCCTTGTCTCTCCAGAACAGGTACGTCCCAATAGCATCAGGTTGCTCGTTCTCTTCTCGGAAGGCATTCTCAAGTTCAGCGGCTGCGGGGTCCAGCGCTATGGCAATGTCCACGCCCGGCGCGTATCCACAATCGATTATTGTCTGCTTAGCCATACGCCATAGCCGTTGCTCAGGCACCAAATCACCTTCCCCTTTGGTGATATAAGGCGCCAGCCCGCCTTCAAGTCCAATACCCATAACTCGGCAGCCTTCTGCGTTCTCGATTATCTCTTTCAACCGTGTCTGCAACGCAACGGTTACCTCCTGGGCCTCCTCGTACGTGGCCGCGGAGAGCGGTATAAACATGGTCTCTTGCATGGAAATATTGCTCTCGGGATACTCTTTCTCCGTATGCCGGCCGCCCATACCGCAGTTACGGTATTGCCAAGGGGCACGGACTATTCTCCCGTCTCGAAGCGTAACCTCCTGCATTCTCTCCAACTGCATCTGTTGCTTAACCTTGGGTGCTTGTTCTATCCACGCCGCCTCTGCGGCCTTCTCCTTGACCTCTTCGGCGTGTTCCTTCGCCAAGCGTTCTCTCTCCTTGAACTGCCTGTATTTGCCGGGGTCGGCCAAGAAGAAGTCGAGCAAGCCTATCGCGCCAATACCTAAACAAACACGGCCCGGATAAATCACCGCCACCCAATCTGCCGATAAACCTAACGTCATCAAAACAACAGCCAACGGCAAAAATATGATGCTGAGAGCCCTGCTTGCCCGAGGGCCAGCCGCCGCGACAGCCAGGTTAAATGGCGCATCGGGGTAGTACGTCAGCCCGCTCTTTATAACGCCCGGAAATCCGCCGTACGGAATCAGGACAAACATCTTTACGTACCAGGCCATCCTGTTTAGAAGAGGCTGGGCTAAGCTCGCCTGTGCTTGGGGAAGCAGCTTTTCATTTAACGCATTGAGTCGTACTGCTTTCAGGTAATGGCCCATTTCGTGCACGGCGATGCCAATGTGCCCGCAGAGCCATAAAAATATGACAGATACTATTGTCTCGCCTGACAAGAAGACGAATTTTAGGACATCCGTCTTCTCAATAGCTTCTGCAGACAGACACAATACACTCGAGATAAAGGCAACGTGGAAGGACACCAAAATATGATTGGCAATCACCCAGCCCCTGTCTAAATGGGCCCTGCTAGATGCACGGCGCATTGCCCCCATCCCATTTCCCGGACCCTTCGTCATGTTCGGCTCCGGCCCTTGACCAAGCTTCCGTGTATACATGGCAAGCAACTCCAGTCCCTTTTTCTACGGGTTTTAACACAACTAACACGTCTCTGCTACACAAGATAATACCAGATACTGCCAGTCCGTTTTCAATCCTCACAAATCCAACCTACCCGTCATTGCGAGCGAAAGCGAAGCAATCTAGCCTGAGTTAAGCCACTGTGCCTAAAGAGATTGCCGCGTCGCTCCCTTCGCTTCGCTCGCTCCTCGCAATGACGCGCAAGGGAATTGCGTATTCTATCACCCAGT